>VHBP01000055.1 GCA_016871915.1 Gemmatimonadota bacterium | reverse complement strand
CGTCCTCCTGAATCCCGACCACCCCGTCCCCAACGGAACCCGCATCGGATGACACCGCTCGCCCGCTCGCTCCGACTCGCCTTCACGGCGCTCATCGCCCTCGCCGGCACCGCACCACTCGCCGCACCGCTCACCGCACAGGAGCGCCAACCGCTCTACCTGGTCAACGCCAACGTCGTCGATGGCGTCTCTGGCACCATCATCCGCGACGCGACGATCGTGATCGAGGGGACGAGGATCACACGCATCGCGCCGAAGCTCTCACTGCCACGCGGCAGCGGGATGCGAGTGATTGATCTCGCCGGCCGCTGGGTCGCGCCGGGACTGATCGACGCCCATACGCACATCGGGACCCTCGCGAACGCCAAGCGCACCCTCTTCTCCGGCGTCACCACCGTGCGCTCGGCGAGCGTCCCCGCCTTCCAAGATGTCGCGATGCGCGAGCAGGCGCGCGCGGGACAGATCCTCGCCCCCGATGTGCTCGCCGCCGGCGTCTTCGTCACGCCGAACCTCGGGGAGACCGTCCTCGCCGACCAGCGACTGGGCGCGCTCGCCGGTGGGGTGACCACCCCGGAGCAGCTCCGTGCCCTCGTGCGCGTGAACCTCGATCGCGGCGTCGACTGGATCAAGACGCGCGGCACCGAGCGTGCCGGCCTCCCCGATACCGACCCGCGAAAGCAGGTCTACGATCAGGCGGAGTTGCGAGCGATCGTCAAGGAGGCGGCGACGAAGGGGATCCCGGTGATGGCGCATGCCCACGGAGATGAGGGCGCCTATGCCGCGGTCGCCGCCGGAGCGAAGAGCATCGAGCATGGGACCTTCCTCTCCGATTCGACCTTGCGGCTCATGAAGCAGAAGGGCGCCTGGTTCGTCCCCACCCTCTCGACGGTGGTCGACCTCGCGCGGCCCGGCGGTGACTACGACGATCCCGTGCTCACGCTCCGCGGTGAGTACATGCTCCCGCGACTCGAGCAGACCATCCGCCACGCGCACGCCCTCGGGGTGCGGATCGCCGCTGGGGCCGACACCGATTACGGCGCGGAGAGCCTGACACGGATCTCCCACGAGGTGACGCGCTTCCGCGCGCTCGGACTCTCGCCGGTCGAGGCGCTCGCGACCGCGACGAGTGGGGCCGCCGAGCTCTTGGGGATCGGCGCACGGACCGGACGCGTGGTGGAAGGGTACGAGGCCGATCTGATCGTTCTCGAGGGCAACCCGCTCGAGGATGCCAGCGTCCTGCAGGATGTGCTCATCGTGATCACCGATGGGCGCGTCGTCTTGAATCGCACGCCCTTCGGGCGGCAGGGGGCACGATGAGTGGGAAGGTGAATGCGGTGACGGTGCGCTGGGATGGCGCGCACCGCTTCGATGGTGGTCGTCCGGAGAGTGCGGCGACGATCCGGCTCGATGCCTCGGGAGAGACGGGACCGAGCCCCGTCGATGCTCTGCTCTGCGCCCTCGCGAGCTGCACGGGGGTCGACGTCGTCGACATCCTCGAGAAGCGCCGCACCCCGATCGCCTCGCTCGATATCGCGGTGACGGGGCACCGCGCCGACGCGGTCCCGGCGCGCCTCACCGCGATCGAACTCCACTATCGCATCGGTGGGGCCGGAATCGAGCGCGTGCACGCCGAGCGCGCGATCGAGCTCGCGGTGACCAAGTACTGCTCGGTGCGGGATTCACTCGATCCGAACCTGACAGTGACCTGGACGCTCGAGCTCGTCTGAGCCGCTAGCGGCGAATCTCCCGGAGGAGATGCGCCGCCTCAGGGAGGATCAATCGCTCGAGGGCGAGCCCCACCGCGGCCTTCGAGCCCGGAAGGGAGATCAGGAGCTTCCCTCGCGCGCTCCCCGCGGTCGCCCGCGAGAGCATCGCGGCCGTCCCGACCTGCTCCTGGTAGCCCAAGAGCCGGAAGAGCTCCCCGAATCCGGGGATCTCCTTCTCGAGGAGGGGCCGCACCGCCTCGATGGTGCGGTCGCGCGAGCCGAGCCCCGTCCCCCCGGTGATGACGATCAGGTCGAGATCGTCCCGCCCCAGCCATTCGGTGACCAGAGTGCGTACCCGTGCCTCATCGTTCGGGAGGAGGGCCCGCTCGCACACCGTGTGGCCTGCCGCGGTCAGCCCATCCTGCAACACCACCCCCGATTCGTCCGTCTCGAGCGTGCGGGAGTCGGTGACGGTCAGGACCGCCGCGCGGAGCGTGGCGTAGCGCTGCGCATCGGCGCGATGGGCGGCGGTGCCCTCGGGGAGCTGGCTCATGGAGGTAATATCGTGCCGCTTGCCTTGCCGCACCACGCACCGGAGCTTTCGGGCATGCAGATCTCCCACCTGCGCGAGGAGTACCGCCGCGCCAGTCTCGATGTCACCGACGTCGCCGCCGACCCTCTCGCCCAGTTCCGCGACTGGTTCCAGCAGGCGCAGCAGGCCGAGGTGATCGAACCGAATGCGATGGCGCTGGCGACGAGTGATGGCGAGGGGCATCCCAACTGCCGGATGGTCCTCCTCAAGGAGGCCGATGCGCGCGGCTTCGTCTTCTTCACCGACTACCGCAGCATGAAGGGACAGGAGATCGACGCGACGGCGCATGCCGCGCTCTGCTTCTGGTGGGCGCCGCTTGAGCGGCAGGTGCGGCTCCAGGGCCCTGTGGAGCGGATAGATCCGGCGGAGTCCGCGGCCTACTACAAACAGCGCCCTCGTGGGAGTCAGCTCGGCGCCTGGGCCTCGGCGCAGAGCTCGGTCCTCCCCGATCGCGAGACGCTCGAGGCTCGGCACGCCGAGCTCGATGCCAAATATCCTGGCGATACCGTCCCGCTCCCGGAACACTGGGGCGGGTTCCGGGTGATCCCGTCGACGTATGAGTTCTGGCAGGGGCGACCGAGCCGTCTGCACGATCGGATCCGCTATCGGCGCTCTGGCGGCGCCGGCACCCACTGGGTGATCGAGCGACTCAGCCCCTGAGCATCGGGTGAGCGCCCGGTATGCAGGGGGCGATTACCCTTTGAGCTTGTCGAGCGCCTCGCGTGCCGACTTGAGCGCCGGGTCGCTGGCGATTGCCTGCTGGTACGCGCTCCGAGCATCGGCGACACGCCCTGCCTTCTCGAGGATCATCCCGAGCCGGTAGTGCACCTGCGCGCGACTCGGCACGCCGATCGTCACAGACCATGCGGGGCCAGCGAGCACCTCACGGAGGTAGCGCTCCCCGTTGGCGAGCTGCTGACCGCTCGTCCCGGCGAGCCGTCCGTACTGGATCCGTGCCGCGAGATCGGTGGGACGCCGCGCGAGGAAGGCATCGAGCGTGGCGAAGGCCGCGGCGGTGCGCCCCCACCCCGCCTGCCGCTGGGCGAGCTGCACCACGGGCGCCGAGCTATCGGGCGCCGCGACGATCGCGGCGCGGAGCGCACGCTCCACACCGGTGGTGTCACGCGCACGTGCTGCGAGGGCGGCCGCCGCCATCTGGCCGCGCATCGGATTCAACTTGAGCAGTGCGCGCTGCTGCTCGCGCGCCTTCTCGTCACTCCCCCCCATCACCCCAGGCGCGAACGAATAGAAGAAGATCAGTCCTTCGCGTGCCTCGACGAGCGAGGGATCGAGCGCGACCGCCTCCTCGAACGCCGCCTTCACACGCCGCGCGAGGAAGGGCTGCCGCACGGTGCTCGCCGTCGCCGCCTGCGCCCCGACCGCCTGCCCGAGCCGCAGGTGATACTCGCCGACTTTCGGGTTGGCCGCGATCGCCTTGGCGAACTGTGCCTCGGCCTTGGCCGGCTCATTGGCTTGGAGGAGACGCATCCCCTCGGCGAGCGCCGCACGATCGGGCTGCGCGGCAAGCGCGAGGGGGGCGAGAAGGGGGAGGAGGAATCTGAGGGGTGACATCATCGGCTCCCTACCAAACACTCTCGGTCTCGCGGAGTTCCCCGAGCAGCTTGCAGTAACTCTCATGGCGGTCGGCACTCACCGCACCCTCCGCCACCGCCGCGCGGATGGCGCACCCCGGCTCCACCTCATGCCCGCAGTCCTGGAACCGGCAGGTCCCCAGATAGGGACGGAACTCCGGGAAGCACTGATCGAGCGACTCCGAAGGGAGTCCCCAGATCCCGATCTCGCGCAGCCCCGGCGTATCGACGAGATACCCCTCGTCGCCATCCGGCAGGGGGATCAACTTCGCACCGACGGTCGTGTGGCGTCCCTTGTTCACCGACTCGGAGATCTCCTGCGTGCGAAGCGCGAGTCCGGGATGGAGCGCATTGAGCAGCGAGGACTTCCCCACGCCGGAGGGTCCTGTGACGGCGGTGATCCGTCCATGGAGCTCCCGTCGAAGGGTCTCCAGCCCATCGCCACGCTTCGCGCTCGTGAGATGCACGGCGTACCCGGCCGCCCGATAGGGCGTCGCGATGCGCTCGACCTCAGCCGGATCACTGGCGAGATCGACCTTGTTGAGCACGAGCTGCGGACGGAGGTCGTTGGCCTCACAGATCACGAGGAAGCGATCGATCATCCGCCGATGCGGTTCCGGCTTGGCGATGGCGAAGACGACGAGGACCTGGTCGAGGTTGGCCGCGAGCACGCGGACCCCGTGACGCCCACCGGGCTCTCGCCGCGAGAGCTCACTCGTGCGCGGGGCGATCGCGGTGATCCGCCAGCCACTCCCCCGCTCCTCGGGCTCGATGGTGACATGATCCCCGACGGCGAGCTTGAGCGTCCCACGCTCCTCCTGCTTGAGGCGACCCGCGAGCGCGGCCTCATGGTCGACGCCATCGGTGGTATGCACGCGCCAGACGCCACCCGTGCCCTCGATGATGATCCCCTGCAACGCGCTCATCGATCGTACTCGCGCCGCTGCCGGATCAGGTCGTCGAGCACGCGCTGCACGGCCGGCAACTCCATCGCGCCGAGCGCGGCGAGCGCCTCATCACGACTCGCCCCCCACGCGAGGAACTCGGACTCCAGATGCCCATCGACCCCTTGGGCGCCGTAGCGCTTCCACTGGACGAAGAGGATGAACCCACCGAAGGGACGCTCAGGCTCACCGGTCGCATCCACCATCAATTCCACAGAGAAGGACGCCCCATCCTTTCCCTCGAACGCCGCCGGTCGCGCATGGACCGCTGCGTACCCCCCGATGGTCCGCTCGTCGCCCTTGGCGTGATCGGGAGGGAGGAAGCGACTCACCGACGCGACACCATCTCGCGCAGCACGTTCCCTGCGATGAAGGCGATGTTCGCCGGCCGCTCCGCGAGGCGCCGCATGAGATAGGGATACCACTGCGTCCCGAAGGGCACATAGACGCGTACGCGCCACCCCTCACGTACGAGGCGCTCCTGGAGGTCGCGCCGCACACCGTACAACATCTGGAACTCGAACCGATCCGGACCGATTCCCGCCGCACGAGCGAAAGCAATCGCTCGGGTGATGATCGTCTCGTCGTGCGTCGCGAGCCCGGGATAATGGCCACGCGTCATCAGGCGCTCCATCCCCTCCACGTAGGTCGCATCGACATCGCGCTTCTCGGGGAAGGCGACCGTCGCCGGCTCGAGATACGCCCCCTTACACAGCCGAACTCGGCACCCCTGCGCGATCGCCCACTCGATGTCGTCGAGCGTCCGACGAAGCGCGCTCTGCAACACGATCCCGACCTGCCTGGGGTAGGTGGGATAGAGGCGCTGTCCGAAGAAATCGAGCGTGCGCTGCGTGTACGCACTCCCCTCCATGTCGAGCCGCACGAAGGAGTCATACGTCTTGGCGCGCTCGAGGATCTCCGTCGTGACCTCGGCACAGAGCTCGTCACGGATATCCTGCCCGAGCGCGGTGAGCTTCACCGAGACGTTGGCATTCAATCCGCGCCGATGGATCTCGTCCAGCAGGTCGAGATACTGCCGCCCCGTCTCGCGCGCCTCAGCTTCATTGGTGACTGATTCGCCTAAGAGGTCGAGGGTGGCGGAGATCCCAGCGGCATTGAGCTCGACGACGGCATCACAGGCCGAGGTGATCGTCTCGCCGGCGACGAAGCGTGAGGCGAACCCCTTCGCGAGCCCATTGTGGCGGACGAAGCGGAAGATCTGCGGCTGGCGCGAGAGATAGAGGAGGGTGTTGCGGAGCACGGAGTAAAATGAGGAGAGAAGGGATCAGCGCGGCGGGAGCGTCACCGATGCCGGAAGCGGCGCGAGGAGCCGCTGGACCGGATGAGGCGCACCAAGGGTCAATGCCGCGTCGAGGAGGTTCCAAGTGGTGAGCCCGTCGTCACTCTCGGGCTCAAGGAGGATCGCGGCGAGGAGCGCGAGCGGTTGCTGCGAGGGGACGACGATCGCCCCACGCGGGAGCTCGAGGGTCGCCGACTCCCACCGCCCTTCGACCCGCACCTCCTGGTGCCCTTGGAAGGGCCGAGGGGCGCGCACGATCGAATCGAGGCGGAACCGCTCCCCCCGCACCCGCTCGGTGCGGTCGAGGATGACGACCTGAATACCATGTGCCTCGAGCTTCGCGAGGGCCGCCGTCTGGTCACCGCGCAGCACCCATCCCTGCGGGATCGGGCGCGTGCGGGTCGCATCGAAGCGATCGTAGACCGGCATCTCGACGGCGGTGAAGACGTTCGAGCGCCGGAAGCCACGACGAAGCCCCGGCTCGTAGCGGACCGAATCCCCGGTCGGGATCAGGCGCTCGACGAGGATCGGCGCGGTGAACGGAGTCTTGGTCATCGTCGCACGGAGCGGGACCAGTGTCCCCACCGAGGGGATCGCACTCCTCCGCGTCCGCGCGATGACCGTCGGCCCCTGCTCCGCCACCGCGCGCAGGAGCTCGAGCACATAGGCGCGCGTCGCGAGCACCCGCCGCTCGAACGGATCGTGCGAGTACGCCTCGCTCAACACGCTCACGCGATTCCGCAGCCCGACGTAGTTCGTGCCGAAGCGCGGCACATGCTCGTAGGTCTCCCAGGCCCCCTTGTTCAACGAGGCGGGATCATCGCGGCCGGCGAACTCCCCACGGAAGTTCCCGTAATCGAAGGTCTCAAACCGATGGCGCTCGCGGACGCGCTTCCGGAGGAGCGGGAGCAACGTGTCACGCGTCCACGCCCCCGCCGGCGCGAGCGCGGGATCCATCGCCGCCGGATGCAACGACGGCGAATAGGTCAGCGCGTAGCCATGATAGGAACCGTCGGTCGTGTGCAGATCGACGAAGACGTCTGGGTCGGCGCGCAAGAACATCTGCAGCGACGCCTGCGTCTCCGGAGCCTCTGCCTTGATGTAATCGCGGTTGAGATCCAGCCCGGCGGCATTGGGGCGATTGCCGATCCGCTGCGGCCCGTTCTGCGCCCCCCGCAACCGCTCTTGCGGGCCGAAGGCATCGTTCCCATCGGCGTTGTAGATGGGGATCGCGATCAACACGATCGAATCGAGCACATTCGGCTTGGGATCGAGCATCAGGTCGCGCAGGAGCGTGAGCAACGCCTCCTTCCCTTCCACCTCCCCGCCGTGGATGTCGCCCTGCACATACACGATCGGCTTCCCACTGGCCCGCGCCTCCTCGGGCGTGCGTGGGAGCGGACGCGAGACGATCACCGAGGGGATCACCCGCCCCTGCGTCGTCGTCCCGATCGTGCCACGCATCCACGCACCCGGCACGCGCCGCTCGAGCGAATCGAGGAAGGCGACGACATCGGCATGGGACGAGGTCTCGACATAGCCGGTGGCTTCCGGACGCGTCTGCTGCGCATTCGCGAGCGACGCATGCAGGCCAAGCCCTACGCACATCCCCAGCATCGCGAGGCGCACCTGGCGCCGCGCGCTCCCTGACGGCTTCATGACGATCGCTCCGTTGATCCAATGTTCGCGGACGTCCCACGACGCCCGCGGCAGGCGTCGGAGCAGTACCGCACCTCATCCCAGACCTTCTCCCACTTCTTCCGCCAGGCGAAGGGCCGACCGCAGACCACACAGGTCTTGGTCGGCAGGTCTCCCTTCCGTCGCATCTTCGCCATCGGGATCAGCCCATCCTCAGACGGGCTTCCCGGTCGGCGGATAAAAGGTGCGGCTCGCGAGGGCGTGCGTCTTGAGGAAGTCGCTCGGCACGTATGGCCCACCATGCGTGGCGGCCAATGCCTCGAGACGCGAGACGATCTCCCCGGCGCCGGTCGCGTCGATGTAGCGGAACGGCCCACCACGGAACGGCGGGAACCCGATCCCAAACACCGCACCGATGTCCCCATCGCGCGGGGAGCGCACGACCCCATCGGCGAGGCACCGCACCGCCTCGTTCACCATCGCGAGGACGAGGCGCTGCTGGATGGCATGAGCCGACAGCTCGGTCTTCCGTGCGCCGCCGGGGTAGAGCGCATAGACCGCACGGTCGACCCCGGTGCGCTTCCCCTTCTCGTCATAGCCGTAGAACCCCTTGCCGCCCTTCCGGCCGAGTCGGCCGGCCGCGACCACCCGTGCCAGCGCCTCACTCGAGCGGATGCGATCACCGAAGGCCT
>VHBP01000054.1 GCA_016871915.1 Gemmatimonadota bacterium | reverse complement strand
GAGGGTGAGGTCGGGAAGCGGGTGATCGATCGCGCGGAGCTCATCCTCGACATCTTCGCGGTGCGGGCGCGCTCAGCTGAGGCGCGGATGCAGGTGGAGTTGGCGCAGCTCGAGTATTCGCTCCCACGCCTCGTGCGGATGTGGACCCACTTGGAGAAGTTCCGCGGCGGCATCGGCGTGCGCGGTCCTGGCGAGACGCAGCTCGAGACCGACCGTCGTCTCGTGGGGCACCGGATCCGGTTGCTCAAGGAGCGGCTCGAGGAGGTCACCAAGGCACGGCATGTGCAGCGCGCGGGCCGGACCGGCGCCTTCAAGGCCTCGCTGGTCGGCTACACCAATGCGGGAAAGAGCTCGATCCTGCGCGGGATCTCCGGGAGCGCCGAGGTCTTCGTCGAGGATCGCCTCTTCGCGACCTTGGATCCGCTCACCCGCGAGGTCGACCTCGGCGACCATCAATCGGTACTCCTCACTGACACGGTGGGGTTCATCCGCAAGCTCCCGCACCATCTCGTCGCCAGTTTCCGCGCGACGCTCGAGGAGGTGCAGGAGGCGGATCTCCTGCTCCATGTGATCGACGCGAGTCACCACTCGTGGGAGGAGCATCGTCTCGTGGTGGATCAGGTCCTCGCCGAGCTCGACGCGAATGAGATCCCGATGGTCTATGTGTTAAACAAGGTCGATCGGCTCGAGCCGGAGGTGCGTGCCGCGCTCGAGGCGCGCATCGCGAATCTCGCCCCTGGGAGTGTCTTCACCAGCGCCGCCGCTCCGGCGGGACTCGAGCCGCTCCGCGACCTCCTGCGCGAAGCCCAGCGGGCCCGCCGTCCCGAGGTCGTCCTGGCCATCCCGATGACCGATGGGAAGCTGCTCGCTGAGGCGCATCGGCTCGGCGAGGTGACCTCGAGCGACCCCGACGAAGGGGAGGGGGTCCTGGTGGTGCGCGGCCGGTTCGACGGGGCGGCGCTGGCGCGGCTGGTGCGCGGGGGCGCCGAGGAGCGGTAGGGGGACGGCCCGTGTAATTTTCCCGGGATGCACGCCTCCGAGATCCGCCGCCGTTTCCTCGACTATTTCGCCCGGCAGGGACACATCATCCGCCCGAGCTCCGCGCTCGTGCCCGCCGACGATCCCACGTTGCTCTTCACCAACGCAGGGATGGTGCCGTTCAAGAAGATCTTCCTCGGGCAGGAGGCGCCCCCCGATGGGCAGCGCCGCGCGACCACGAGCCAGAAGTGCGTCCGCGCCGGTGGCAAGCACAATGACCTCGAGCAGGTGGGCCACACGGCGCGGCACCACACCTTCTTCGAGATGCTCGGCAACTTCTCGTTCGGCGACTACTTCAAGCGCGACGCGATCCGCTTCGCCTGGGCGTTCGTGACCGAGGAGCTGAAGCTCCCCAAGGAGCATCTGCGCGTCACCGTGTACCACGAGGATGATGAGGCGCGGCAGCTCTGGCAGGAGGTCGCCGGCGTCCCACCGACGCGGATCTATGGCCTCGGCGAGCGCGACAACTTCTGGCAGATGGCGGACACCGGCCCCTGTGGCCCGTGCAGCGAGATCTATGTCGACCTCGCGCATCTGACCAAGGACTTCGCCTTCCCGAAGGACGCCTCAGGGGAGTGGACGCGCACCGATCTCGCGGACGTCTCGCTGGATGCCTTCGTCGAGGGCGCGGAGGCGGGGCGCTTCCTTGAGATCTGGAACCTCGTCTTCATGCAGTACGATCGGCAGGCGGATGGGACGCTCGTCCCGCTCCCGAAGCCGAGTGTCGATACCGGGGCAGGGCTCGAGCGGATCGCCGCGGTGCTGCAGGGGGTCTCGAACAACTACCACACCGATCTCTTTTTGCCGTTGCTCGATCGCGTCGCAGAGGTCACCGGCACGCCGTACGCCTACCATCGGGAGGATTCGGCGAGCTATCGCGTCCTCGCTGACCATGCGCGCGCGGTGACCTTCCTCCTCGCCGACGGCGTCTTCCCGAGCAATGAGGGGCGGGGCTATGTGCTCCGGCGCATCCTGCGGCGCGCGGTGCGGCATGCCTGGTTGCTCGGTCGTCGCGAGCCGACTCTCGTGCGAGTCGTCGAGCGGGTGATCGAGATGATGGGGGACCAGTTTCCGGAGATCGCGAGCCGGCGGAGCCACATCCTCGAGACGACGCGTGCCGAGGAGGAGCGCTTCCTCGCCACCGTCGACGGCGGGATGTCGCGCTTCGAGCAGTTGGCTCCGACCGGCTCCACGCAGGGATCGACCGCGATCCGCGGGACGATCAGCGGCGAGGATGTCTTCAAGCTCTACGACACCTTCGGCTTCCCGGTCGATCTCACGGAGCTGATGGCGCGCGAGCGTGGGTACGTAGTGGATCTCGCCGGGTTCGAGGTCGCGCTCGATGCTCAGCGCCGGCAGAGCCAGGAAGAGCGCAAGAGCCGGCAGCTCGGCGTGGCGATCGATGACCTCGCCGACCCGACGCAGTGGCGCACCGGTCGGGAGGCGTTGCGCGGTCGCTTCGTGGGCTACGATCGCACCGAGGTCGAGACTGAGGTCGTCGCGATGCGGACGATGGACGATGGGCGCGTCGCGCTCATCCTCGCCGACTCGCCGTTCTACGCGGAGTCGGGTGGACAGGTCGCCGACCATGGCGACGTCGCTGGCGAGGGATGGCGGCTCGAGGTCGCGGATGTGCGCAAGGTCGATGGCCAGGTCGCGGTGATCGGGAAGGCCACTGGCACGGTGCGCTTCGCCCGGGCGCAGGCGCGCGTGCCAGCGGATCGCCGCCGCGATACGGAGCGCAACCACACTGCGACGCATCTCCTGCATGCCGCGCTCCGCAGCGTGCTCGGTGATCATGTGCATCAAGCGGGTTCGCTCGTCGCGCCGGATCGGCTCCGCTTCGATTTCACGCACCATGGCCCGGTGAGGCGCGAGCAGCTCGAGACCATCGAGCAGATGGTGAACGAAGGGGTCTGGGCGAACGTCGATGTTCGGATCAGCGAGCGGCCCTATCAGGAGGCGATCGCGGCCGGGGCGATGGCGCTCTTCGGTGAGAAGTACGGCGATGTGGTGCGCGTGGTGGAGATCGCGGGGTTGAGCACCGAGCTCTGCGGTGGGACACATGTGCGGAACACCGGACAGATCGGCGCGCTCCGCATCGTGAGCGAGAGCGGCGTGGCCGCCGGGGTGCGTCGCATCGAGGCGGTGACCGGTCGCCGCGCGCATGCCCTGTTGCGCGAGCGCGAGGCGGCACTCACCGCGATCGCGGCGCGGTTCAAGGTGAACACCCTCACCGGCGAGGCGCTCACCAAGAAGGTCGATGACCTCCTCGCCGAGCGGAAGAAGCTCGAGCGGCGCGTCGAGGAGGCGCTCGCCGGCGGTGGTGCCGGGGGCTGTGATCTCCTCGCGGGCGCGGAATCGGTCGGCACCGCGCGACTCCTGACCAAGGAGATCACGGTCCCGACGATGAAGGAGTTGCAGGCCTTGGGCGACGCGGTGCGCGCCGCGCTCGGTAGCGGCATCGGTCTCCTCCTCGGCACCTTCGAAGACGACAAACAGGGGCTCGTGGTCGTCGTCACCGATGATCTGGTCGGGCGGGGGATCACCGCGAGCGGTCTGGTGAAGACCCTTGCGGCGGAGACAGGCATCAAGGGAGGCGGGAAGCCGCACATGGCGCAGGCCGGTGTCGCAGCCGATGAGCGCGAGGCGGTCCGTGCCGCCGCGCAGCGTGTGGCCCGTGGCGCGTTGGAGAGTGGCGTATGACCTCGCAGTGGATCGCGGCGCGCGCCACCGATGTTCCCCCGGCGCTCGTCGAGCGTGTGCAGGGGCTGGTCCCGAAGGCTGATGGGGCCCCGGTCGACCGGCTCATCGACACGGCGACGTCACTCCTCCGCACCACCGTCGCGCAGGGCGAAGGAGAGGGAGCGCGCGCTGTCGCGCTCGATCTCCTCGCCGCCGACGCCTGTGTCACCTGGGCCTTCGAGGCGATCACCGATCCCTCCGACCTCCCCGCCGTCGCCGATGCCGCGATGCAGCGGATCACCGACGCGCTCACCTGACGCGCTGAACCACGAGAGTCGAGATGACCGCCATCGATCCCGTCACCCATCTCACCGAACTCGCCGAGACCGCCGCGCGCGCGGCCACCACGCTCGGCGCCGGCATCCGTGAGGCCACCGCGCTCGTGCAGGGTACGCTCGCGAACGGAGGGACCCTCCTCTTCTGCGGGAACGGGGGGAGCGCCGCCGATGCCCAGCACATGGCGACGGAGTACATGGTGCGCTATCGCCGGAATCGTACGCCGCTGCGTGCGATCGCGCTGACCACGGACACCTCCAACCTGACGGCGTGCGGCAACGACTTCTCGTTCGATGAGATCTTCAGTCGACAGGTGGAGGGACTCGGACGGGCAGGGGACCTGCTGATCGTGCACACCACGAGTGGGAATTCGCCGAACTGCCTGCGCGCGGTGGAGGTCGCCCGTACGATGGGGGTGCGCACCTTGGCGCTCACCGCCAAGGATGGCGGGAAGATCAGGGCGATGGTCGACTGCTGCCTGGTCGTCCCGACCGACCGCACCGATCGCGCGCAGGAGATCCATCTCGCGATCCAGCACGCGATCTGTGACGCGGTGGAGTCGTCTGGACTCGGGACGGACCGCCCCGCGTCGGCCTGATGCGCGCCGCGCGCCGCGCGGGGCTCGGTGCGTTGATCGCCGAGCGGGGGGTGGACGCCATGCTCGTCTCGGCCCTCCCGAACATCCGCTATCTCACTGGTTTCTCCGGGTCGAACGCCCTGCTGCTCGTCACGGCGGACGGGGCAACCCTCCTCACGGACTTCCGTTATGCCACGCAGGTGAAGACGGAGGTCGATCCCCTGGTCGAGGTGCTCATCGCCCCTGCCTCGCTCTGGACCGAGCTGTGGCGGATCCTCGGGGCCCGACCCGCGATCGGCCGCATCGCCTTCGAGACGGCGCGTCTCCTCCACCAGGAGGCCCAGCGCTTCCTGGCGACCGGTGCCAAGGGGGCGCGGTGGCACTGGGAGCCGGTGGTCGACCTCGTGGAGGGGCTTCGCGAGGCCAAGGATGCGGGGGAGGTGGCCGAGATCCGCGCGGCCATCGCGATCGCCGAACAGGCGCTCAACGCGACGCTTCCGAAGGTTCGCGTTGGGATGACCGAGCTCGCGGTGGCGGGGGAGCTCGAGCGCGCGTTGCGCGCGGCCGGAAGCGAGGGGTTCCCCTTCGAGACGATTGTCGCGTCGGGTCCGCGCTCGGCGCTGCCTCACGCCCGGGCCTCCACGCGCGTGATCGAGCGCGGCGAGCTCCTGCTGATCGACTTTGGGGCTATCCACCACGGCTACTGCGCGGATATCACCAGGACCTTCGTGGTCGGGACCTCACCGAGCGATCGGCAACGCGAGATCCATGCTCTGGTTCGGGAAAGTAACGGGAGCGCTTCGGCCCTTGTTCGGCAGGGGATGCGCGGGCGGGATGCCGACGCGTCAGCGCGGGACTACATTGAGCGGGCTGGGTTCGGGGAGGCGTTTGGTCACTCGCTCGGACATGGCATCGGGCTCGAGGTCCACGAGGCGCCCCGCCTCGCCAAGACCGCGGAGGCCCCGCTCCCGCTGGGAGCGGTCGTCACCATCGAACCCGGGGTGTACCTCGAGGGGTGGGGGGGCGTCCGGATCGAGGACGACGTCCTGCTCGGCCCCGAGGGCCCCGTTGTGCTGACCTCGTTCCCACGCGACCTCGTGCAGCTCTGAGGCACGAGCGCGCTGCCACCTCACGTACCACGCTGACCCCCCCCATGATCGATCTTCGCTACGTCAAGAAGTTGCTGGAGATGCTCGATGAGTCCACCGTGGATTCGATGGAGATCTCCTCGGACAAGGGGATGCGCATCCGCCTGAGCAAGACGGCGACGGTCCGTCCCGGTGCGGTCTACGCCGCCCCTGCCGCGGCGCCGGCTCCGGTCGCGGCGCCCGCCCCGGCCGCGCCGGCGTCCGCCGCTCCCGCCGCCTCGTCGGAGCCCGCCCCGTCGTCCGGGGGCAATGCGACCGATGTGAAGTCGCCGATGGTCGGCACCTTCTACGGCGCCCCCGAGCCGGGCGCCAAGGCGTATGTGAGTGTCGGGCAGCAGGTGAAGCAGGGGCAGGTCCTCTGCATCATCGAGGCGATGAAGATCATGAACGAGATCGAGTCCGAGGTCTCGGGGACGATCGTCGAGGTCTGCGCCGCCGATGCGCACCCGGTCGAGTACGGTCAGGTGCTCTTCCGTGTCCGCCCGAATGGCTGACGCGCCAGCCGGCATCGATCTCCGCCAGCTCCTCCTCACCCTGCAGCAGCAGGGTGGCTCCGATTGTCACCTCAAGCTCGGTCGGCCACCGATGCTCCGTGTGCATGGGGACCTGGTCCCTGTCGCGCATCCCCCCCTGACCGTCGCCGACCTCAAGGGGATCGCCGACCAGGTGATGGCGCCGCGCCACCGGAAGGAGTTCGAGGAGGTGCGCGACGTGGACTTCGCGATCTCCCTGCAGGGGGTGGGGCGGTTCCGCGTCAATGCCTTCCAGCAGCGTGGCTCCCTCGCCTTCGCCATCCGGGCCGTACGCGCCGAGGTGGGGTCGATCGCCGCGTTGAATCTCCCCCCCGTCCTGAACACCATCGCGCTCCGGACGCGTGGGTTGGTCCTGGTGACGGGGGTGACGGGATCGGGCAAGTCCACCGCGCTCGCGGCGATGATCCACCAGGTGAACGCGAACCGGGCGGTGAACATCATCACGATCGAGGACCCGATCGAATACTGGCATCAGGATCGCAAGGCCTGCGTGAGCCAGCGCGAGATCGGGGTGGATGCCGTCAGCTTCGCGCAGGCGTTGCGCCGCGTGCTGCGACAGGATCCCGACGTGATCATGATCGGCGAGATCCGTGACCTGGAGACCCTCGAGGTCGCGATGAAGGCCGCCGACACGGGCCATCTCGTCTTCTCGACCCTCCACACGATGGATGCCGCCCACACGATCGAGCGGCTGCTCTCGTTCTATCCCCCGGATCAACAGGCGAACGTCCGCTTCCATCTCGCGTCGACCCTGCAAGCGGTGGTCAGTCTCCGGCTCGTCCCACGGAGCGACCGACCGGGGCGGGTGCCGGCGTGCGAGGTGCTCATCAACAGTGCGGCGGTCGCAGACAACATGCGCGATCCCTCCAAGGCCCTCGAGATCCCCCGACTGATCCGAGAAGGGACCGTCCAGTACGGGATGCAGTCGTTCGACCAATCATTGCGCCACTGGCAGACGCAGGGGGTCATCTCCTACGAGACCGCGCTGCGACACGCCACCAACCCCGGGGAGTACGCGCTCGCCGCGCAGGGGATCGCCGGCGCGTCCGATACTTCGTGGGACCAACTCTCTCAGGATGTCCGCTGATGTTTCGTAAGGTCTTGATCGCCAATCGTGGGGAGATCGCGCTGCGCGTGGTGCGCGCCTGTCGCGAACTCGGAGTGGAGACCGTCGCCGTCTATTCCGAGGCGGACCGGGAGTCGCTCCATGTGCGCTTCGCCGATGACGACGTCTGCATCGGACCGGCCCCCGCGCGGGAGTCCTACCTGCGCATCCCGCGCCTCATCGCGGCGGCGGAGATCGCCGGCGCCGATGCCATCCATCCGGGCTACGGCTTCCTCGCGGAGAACGCCGAGTTCGCGGAGACCTGCGCGGCGAGTGGGATCACCTTCATCGGGCCCACACCCCATCAGATCCGCACGATGGGCGACAAGGCCGCGGCGCGCGCCGCGATGATCGCCAACGACGTCCCCGTCGTCCCGGGCTCCCCGGGGCCGGTGGAGGATGTCGATGAGGCGCTCGCCGTCGCGGAGCAGATGGGGTTCCCCGTGATCATCAAAGCGGCGGCCGGTGGGGGCGGGAAGGGGATGCGCGTCGCGCGCGATGCCGACGACTTCGCGCGCTCCTTCCAACTCGCGCGCTCCGAGGCGCTTTCTGCCTTCGGCAACGGCTCGGTCTATGTCGAGAAGTATCTCGAGCGGCCGCGCCACGTGGAGTTCCAGATCCTCGGCGACACGCATGGGAATGTGATCCACCTCGGCGAGCGCGACTGCTCCGTGCAGCGTCGGCACCAGAAGCTCGTCGAGGAGGCGCCCTGTCCGGTGATGACGCCGGCGCTCCGCGAGCAGATGGGGGCCGCGGCGGTGAAGGGGGCCAAGGCGATCGACTACGTCGGGGCCGGGACGATCGAGATGCTCCTCGACAGCGATGGCTCGTACTACTTCATGGAGATGAACACCCGCATCCAGGTCGAGCATCCGGTCACGGAGATGCTCACCGGGGTCGATCTCGTGAAGGAACAGATCCGTGTCGCGGCGGGGCTCCCCCTCTCGGTCACGCAGACGCCGGAGCTTCGCGGCCACGTGATCGAGTGCCGCATCAACGCCGAGGATCCCGCGCGCAACTTCCAGCCGGGCCCGGGGAAGATCGAGGTCTTCCATATGCCCGGCGGCAACGGGATCCGCGTCGACACACACGCCTACGCCGGCTACACCGTCCCGCCGTATTACGACTCGATGATCGCCAAGCTCATCGTCCACGGGAAGGATCGCGCGGAGGCGATCGCCAAGATGCGATTC
>VHBP01000053.1 GCA_016871915.1 Gemmatimonadota bacterium | reverse complement strand
TCGACCCCGGTGCGCTTCCCCTTCTCGTCATAGCCGTAGAACCCCTTGCCGCCCTTCCGGCCGAGTCGGCCGGCCGCGACCACCCGTGCCAGCGCCTCACTCGAGCGGATGCGATCACCGAAGGCCTCCGCCATGATCGCCCCCGACTTCCCGGCGATGTCGAGCCCGACCTCGTCTATGAGCGTGAAGGGACCCACGGGGAAGCCGAAGGCGCGCATCGCGCGGTCGATCGCCTCCACGCGCACCCCTTCGTCGAGCAGACGCCCGGCCTCGGCGATGTACGGCGCGAGGATGCGGTTCACATAGAACCCGGGGGCGTCGTTGACGACGATCACCGTCTTCCCGATGCGCCGCCCGAACTCCACCGCCGTCGCCGTGACCTCCGGCGCGGTCTTGGGCGTCACCACCACCTCGAGCAACGGCATCTTGTGCACGGGCGAGAAGAAGTGCATCCCGATCACCCGCTCGGGACGCGCACTCGCCTCCGCGATCCGCGCGATGGGAATCGTGCTCGTGTTGGTCGCGAGCACGGCATCGGCGGGGAGTACCTGCTCGAGCTCGCGCACCACGGTGTGCTTCACGCCGAGGTCCTCGAAGACCGCCTCGATCACCAAGAGGATCCGCCCGAATCCGGTATAGCTCGCCGTACCGGAGACGAGCCCCACGCGATCCTCGTATTCACGACGCGTGATGTGCTTGCGCGTGAGCCCTTCACGGAGCACGTCGCGCACGCTGGCTAGCCCAGCCGCCACACGCTCGAGCGCGGTGTCCTTGAAGCGGACGGGAATCCCCTGCTGCGCACTGACGGCGGCGATCCCCGCGCCCATGAAGCCGGAGCCCACCACGGCGATCCGATCGACCTTCGCGACGACCGTCCCCTCAGGGACGCCGGCATCCTTCTTCAGCGCCGTCGTGGCGTAAAAGAGGAACATGAGCTCCTTGCAGACGGAGCTCATCGCAAGCTGACCGAAGAGTCGCGCTTCGGTGGCGTAACCCGCGCTCTCGCTCCCGGCGAATGCGGAGCGCACCGCATCGATCGCCGCAGGAATCGCCGGGTAGTTGCCCCCCGACTTCTTCATCGCGAGCTGCCGCGCCTGACGCAGGACGATCGCACGTCCCACCGCCGTATCGTCGAGAGCGCGGGACATCGTGGTGCGACGCCGCGTCTCCCGTATGCGCGGGATCTTCCCCTCGGCGAGCTCGCGCGCCCGCCGGATGGCGACCTCACGCAGGAGACTCGGGTGCACGATCTCATCGATGAGGCCGAGCTGCTTCGCCTTCTTCGCGCGGACGTTCTTGCCAGTGAGGATCATGTCGAGCGCGGCCTGCACCCCGATGCGCCGCGGAAGGCGCTGCGTGCCACCGGCGCCGGGGATCAGCCCGAGCTTGATCTCCGGAAGGGAGAAGACCGTCTTCGGGGTGTCCACTGCGAGGCGATATCCGGCGGCGAGCGCGAACTCGAGCCCACCACCAAGGCAGGCGCCTTCGACGGCGACGACGAGCGGGACGCGTCCCGTCTCGATCCGCCGCATCATCGTATGCCCAAAGGCGCTCGCCTGCGCGGCATCGTCTGCGCTGCGGAACGCGAGGAACTGATCGATGTCGGCACCGGCGATGAAGGTCCCCGGCTTCCCACTGATGAGCACCGCCGCGCGGACCGCCTGGTCCCGCTCGAGCAACGCGAGATACCCGGTGAACTCCTCGATCACCGCCGGCGAGAACTTGTTGACCGATTCCCCGGGGAGATCGAAGGTGAGGACGGCGATCCCGTCCTCCACACTGAGCGAGAGCGCGGTCGGCTCGGTCATGCGCGCTCCACCACCATCGCGAAGCCGAGCCCACCGGCCGCACAGACGGTCATCAGGCCGAACTGGCCGTTGCGACGGGCGAGTTCGTTCACGAGCGTCGTGGTCACGCGGGCGCCCGTCGCGCCAAAGGGGTGCCCGATCGCGACCGACCCCCCCATCAAGTTGAGCTTCGCGCGATCCACCGCCCCGAGGGGCTTCGATTCCCCAGCGCGCTCGGCCCACCGCTGCGACTCGAACCCCTGCAGGTTGGAGAGCACCTGCGCGGCGAACGCCTCATGCATCTCGACGAGATCGATCTGGTCGAGGGTGAGTCCCGCGCGCCGCAGCGCGAGCGGGGCCGCGAGCACCGGCGCCTGCAAGAGCTGTTCGCCGGGATCGAGTGCCGCATAGGCGTACGAGCGGATGTAGGCCTTGGGCGTGAGACCTGCCGCCTTCGCCACATCCTCGCGCATCAGCAGCACCGCCGCGCCCCCATCGGTGAGCGGCGAGGCGTTCCCCGCCGTCACCGTGCCATAGGTGCGGTCGAAGACCGGCGAGAGCTTCGCGAGCTGCGCCGCGGTGGTGTCGGCGCGGATCCCATTGTCGGCGGTGATCGGCGTGCGCGATCCGCGCTCCGGGAAGATCGAGAGAATCTCCGCCGTGAGCCGGCCATCGGCCGTGCCCTGCGCCGCCCCGTGATGCGAGGCGAGCGCGAGCGCATCCTGCGCCTCCCGAGTGATCCCATTCAGCTTCGCCATCTTCTCCGCCGACTGCCCCATCGTCTCCCCCGTCGTGGGCTCAGCGATCGCCGGGGTGACGGGGATCAGATCCTTGGGCCGGATCGCGGCGAGCGACTGCACGCGCTGCATCGGCGTCTTGGCGCGGCTCGCGGCGACGAGCGCATCGGAGAAGCCGCGCGAGTGGAGGATCGGGACGTTCGAGAGCGACTCTGCTCCACCGGCGATCGCGACTGTCGCGTGACCCAAGAGGATCTGGTCCGCCGCGTCGGTGATCGCCTGATTCGCGGAGGCACAGGCACGCGACACCGTCCACGCCTGGACGCCCTTGGGGAGCAGCGGCATCAGCGCGATCTCGCGCGCGGGATTCGGCGCGAGCACCGAGGGGATCACCGTCCCGAAGGTCAGGAGGTCGACCGACGCGGGGTCGAGATCGGTACGATGGATCAACTCGGAGACCGCGAGCTTCCCGAGCTCGATCACCCCAAGGTGCTTCAGGAAGGTCCCCGCCTTGGCGAAGGGGGTCCGGACGCCATCGATGATGGCGACGCGCTGGCCGGATCCCGGCCCTCCGAGTGGTGACGTCCGCATTCGTTAAACCTAGAGGGGGCGCATCAGCCCGGCAGGGGAGGTCTCGCGGGGAGCACGGCATAGTCGCCCCCGCCCTGACGATGGGGTACAATGGACTGATGACACTCCTCCGACTCCCTCGACTCATCGGCGCCTGGCTCACCCCACCCGCCGCCCTGACCCTCGGCGCGGTGATCCTCGCCGCCTGCTCCAGCGCGAGCGAGCCCGCACCCGGCCTCACGCTCGCCCCCCTCGCCGCGCCCTCCCTCGGCGATGCCGCTGAACCCTTCGTGGCGAGCACCCCGGAGGGTGGGGTCACCCTGAGCTGGCTCGAGCGACAGGCCGATTCCTCTGTCGCCCTGCGGTTCGCGACACTCGCGAAGGGCGATACCAGCTGGAGCGCCCCGCAGGAGATCCTGCGCCGCACCGACCTCTTCATGAATTGGGCCGACTTCCCCTCGCTCGTCACGCTCGCCGATGGGACCCTCCTCGCGCATTGGCTCCAGCGGAACGGGACGGGGACCTACAGCTACGACGTGCACCTCGCCGCCTCGACGGACGGTGGGCGGAGCTGGGGGCCGAGCAGCCTTCCCCACCCGGCGGGATTCGCCGCCGAACATGGGTTCGTCGCCGTGCTCCCCGATCCCGCGGGAGGTGCCGATGTCGTGCTCCTCGACGGCTCCGAGGGGGCTCGCACGCGGAAGCCGGGTGCCAAGGAGCCCGGGGCCCCGATGCAACTCGGTGTGGCCCGCTGGCAGGGGAACACGGTGGTCTCGCGGCAGATCGTCGACGAGCGCGTCTGCGATTGCTGTCAGACGGCGCTCGCGCGCACCGCAGACGGGCTCGTCGCGGTCTATCGGGATCGCTCCGAAGACGAGATCCGCGACATGGGGGTGGTGCGGTTCGTCGATGGCGCCTGGACCGCGCCCGCACGTCTGCACGAGGACGGCTGGAAGATCGATTACTGCCCGGTGAATGGCCCCGCAGTGAGTGCGGTGGGGGACACCGTCGCCGCGGTCTGGTTCAGCGCCCCGAACGATTCGGCGCGCGTGCAGCTTCTCTTCTCGACCGATGGTGGCGCGACCTTTGGTTCGCCGATCCGCATCGACGACGGTCGGCCCACCGGTCGCGTGGATGTCGAGCTCCTCGATAGGGATCGCGCCCTCGTGAGCTGGGTCGAGCGGGTGGAGGGCCAGGGCGCGGAGGTGCGCGCGCGTCTCGTGCATCGCGCCGGGACGATCGAGCCGGCCGTGGTCGTGAGCCCGTCGTCAGGGACGCGGTCAAGTGGCTTCCCGAAGATGACGCGCACCGCCGATGGCGTGATCATCGCCTGGACGATCCCGGGGACGCCGAGTACGATCCGACTCGCGCGGCTGACCGTGGGGGGTCGATGATCGCTCGGGTCCGCATCACCCTCGTACTGACCGCGGCTCTCCTCATGGGGTGTCGGGCGACGGAGCGCGAGACCGTCGCGGTCGGTGCGCCCGCGCCGGCGTATGCCGCGCAGACCGTGGAGGGCGCGCCGATCGCGCTCGCGGATCTCAAAGGTAAGATCGTCCTCCTCAATATCTGGGCGACCTGGTGCAAGCCCTGCCGCGAGGAGATTCCCGCCTTAGAGACGGTCTTCCAGCGGCATCGCGCTCAAGGGTTCGAGGTGATCGGCGTCAGCATCGATGCCCCATCAGAGGCATCACGCCTGCGCCCCTTCGTCACCGAACTCGGCGCGAGCTACCCGCTCTGGCACGATCCCGATGATCGCGTCTCCTCCACCTTCCTCGCGCTGGGCGTGCCGGCGAGCTACCTGATCGACCGCGACGGCGTGCTCCGCTGGCGCCATATGGGGCCGGTGCGCGCCGATGATCCCGCGCTCGCCGCGGCGCTGCGCTCCGCTCTCGAGACGACCCCGTGACCGCTCGCGACCGCTATCCCGCGACGCTCCTGGCGCTCTTCGGCGTCTGGTTCGTTGTGCTCGGGATCGCGCCGCACTATCGGCAGGACTGGCTCCTCGAGAATCTCCTCATCTTCCTCATCATCCCGCTCCTGATCGGGACGTATCGCCGCCTGCGCTTCTCGAATCTGGCGTACACGGGAATCTTCGCCTTCCTCGTGCTCCACGAGATCGGCGCGCACCACACCTACTCCCTCGTCCCCTACGACGCCTGGGCCGCGCAGCTCACCGGCGGCACCGTGAGCGACCGGTTCGGCTTCGAGCGGAACCACTTCGATCGCTTCGTGCACTTCTGCTATGGGATCTGCTTCGCCCCAGCGACGCTCGAGCTCTTAGAGGCGAAGGCCCCGCCCACGGGCGTCTGGCGCTTCGTCCTCCCGCTCGCCTTCATGAACTCGCACGCGGTGCTCTACGAGACCCTCGAGTGGATCGCGACCGCGGTCTTCGGTGGGGACCTGGGGGCCGCCTACCTCGGGACGCAGGGCGATGTCTTCGACGCCCAGAAGGACATGGCGCTCGCCTTCACTGGGTCGGTCATCGCCCTCGCCCTCCTCGTCCTCACACGCTGTCGTGGATCGTCGTCAGCTCCAGGATCGTCAGCTTCCGCGTCCGCGCGGGGAGCTTGAGCACCGCGACCTCGCCGACCTTCTTCCCGAGCAAGGCGCGTCCGATCGGCGACGACATCGTCACCTGCCCCTCCTCGAACTCCTCGGCGTCCCCGAAGATCAGGTGGTAGGTCTCGCGCTCCCCTGAACCCTGATCCTCCACGACGACCTTCGACCCCATCCCCGCGGCGTCGACGGCGATCTGCGATTCATCGATCGACGAGAGCCGGGAGAGCCGCTGGGTGAGCTGCCCGAGCCGCGCCTGGACGAACTGCTGGCGCTCGAGCGCCGCCTTGTACTCCGAGTTCTCGCGGAGGTCACCGAGCTCGACCGCCTTCCGGATCTCATTCGGGAGCGTGACGTTGAGCTCATACCGGAGCTTCTCCGCCTCGTCCGTCAGTTTCTGCTTGAGTGCCTCGATCATCGTGCCACCCGCCCTGAAAAGAGAAAAGAGCCGACGCCCGACCTGCGTGGCCGGGCACCGGATCTCGTATACGGGGTATCGTAGGCCCCGGACCGCTCAACGTAAAGCCCTTGTGCGGAGTACTTTCAGAGATATGCGTCTCCTCATCCTCGCCCTCCTGCTCACCGCCACGGCGGTGGCATCTCCGCTCGCCGCGCAGTCGCGACCGACCAGCGCCCCCGTCGCGATCGATTGGCGGCTCCTCGCAGGGCTCGACTACGAGAACGGCAAGATGACCGACACCCTGAGGAAGCTCGATGGGAAGACGGTCCGCGTTCCCGGCTTCGTGGTCCCGCTCGATGATGCGATGGAAGAGGGCGCGGAGTTCCTCCTCGTCCCCTACTACGGCGCCTGCGTGCACACCCCGCCGCCGCCGCCGAACCAGATGGCCTTCGTGCAGATGGCCGGGAAGCGCTCCGTGCGGCTCGGACTCTTCGATGCCGTCTGGATGGAGGGGACGCTCCGCGTGAAGAACGTCGACTCGCCCTATGGGCAGGTCGGGTTCGAGATCGAAGGGCTCTCGATGAAGCCCTACACGGGGAAGTGAGCGACAGCGCCGTATCGCGCGCGGGGTCGACACCGGCGGTCGCGATCCGCGACCTCCGGTTCGCGTACGTGGCGGGGCGCGAGGTCATCGATATCCCCACACTCGAATTCGCGGCCGGTGAGACGGTCTTCCTCCACGGCCCGAGCGGGAGCGGGAAGACCACACTCCTCAGCCTCATCGCCGGGGTCGTCACGCCACGCGCCGGCCACCTCACCCTGCTCGGGACCGACCTCACCACGCTCTCGAGCGGCGCACGCGACCGCTTTCGTGCCGCGCACCTCGGCTACGTCTTCCAGATGTTCAACCTCATCCCGTACCTCTCCGTGCGGGAGAACATCACCCTCCCCTGCCGGCTCTCAGCGAGCCGCCGATCGCGCGTCACCGATCCCGAGGCGGCGGCACAGGCGCTCGCCGAGCGACTCGAGATCGCCGGACTGCTCGACTCGCGCGTCACCGCATTGAGCGTCGGACAGCAACAGCGCGTCGCCGTCGCGCGCGCGCTGATCGGCGCCCCCGAGCTGATCGTCTGCGACGAACCCACCTCCGCGCTCGACGCGGATCGCCGCGACCGCTTCCTCGAGCTCCTCTTCGCGAATGTGGCGGAAGCGGGGAGTACGCTGCTCTTCGTGAGTCACGACCTGAGCCTGGCGGGCCGATTCGATCGCACCCTCGCGCTCCGCGAGCTCAACCGCGCCGCCACGATGGGAGGGATCTGATGTTCCTCCTCTCCCTCGCCTGGCGCTCGCTGCGGAATCGCGCGGTGATCTCCGGGCTCACCCTCCTGAGCATCGCCCTCTCCGTCGCGCTCCTGGTCGGGATCGAGCACATCCGACGCGGTGTGCGCGAGAGCTTCGCCGGCACGATCAAGGGGACCGATCTCATCGTCGGCGCGCGCGGCGGGACCACGCAGGTGCTGCTCTCGACGGTCTTCGGGATGTCGACCCCCACCGGGAGCGTCTCGTGGGCGACGTACGAGCGGTGGCGCGCGCACCCTGCGGTGCGCTGGACGATCCCCTACGCGCTCGGCGATGCCCACAAGGGCCAACGCGTCATCGGCACGACGGCGGAGTTCTTCACCCGCTACCGCTTTCGCGATCGCTCGGTGACCTTCGCGGAGGGTGGGCCACCCGACACCGATCGCGAGGTCGCGATCGGCGCAGAGGTCGCGGAGCGGCTCGGCTACACCCTCGGGAGCGAGGTCGTGCTCGCGCACGGGGTCGCCGCCGTCTCCTTCGCCGAGCACACCGCCCATCCGTTCATCGTCAGCGGGATCATCGACCGCACCTTCACGCCGATCGATCGTGCGCTCTACGTCACGCTCGATGGCCTCACCGCGATGCATGAGGCGGAGGAGGGTGCCGGTGGGCTCATGATGGGCCCGCCGACGCCGCAGACAGAAGGCCCGGCCCCGATCACCGCCTTCCTCGTGGGCACCAAGAACCGCTTCGAGACGCTGCAGCTCCAGCGTGAGATGAACGAGGATCGGAGCGAGCCCCTCACCGCGATCATTCCAGGCGTGGCCCTCGCGCAACTCTGGCAGACGATCGGGAGCGCCGAGGTGGGGCTCCGCGTCGTGGCGACGCTCACGCTGATCGTGGGGCTCATCGGGATGTGCGTCGCCCTCTTCGCCTCGCTCGAATCGCGGCGGCGCGAGATAGCGATCCTTCGAGCGGTCGGCGCGGGACCGCGCACCATCGTCTCGCTCCTCGTCCTCGAATCGGGCGTGCTCGTCACACTGGGCGCGATCACCGGCGTCGTGATGGTCTACGGCGGGATCGTCCTCGCTCGCAGCGCGGTCGAGGCCCGCTTTGGTGTCGCACTCACGCTGCATCCCCTCGGCTCCACCGAGTGGATCTACCTTGGCGTGATCGTCGTGGCCGGGACCCTCGTGGGGCTCCTCCCCGCCTGGCGTGCATATCGCAATTCGTTGGCTGACGGACTCTCTCCCTCGCTGTAGCTTCTCCTCTTCACCTCCCCTCCGGAGTCGCTCGTGTCCTTCCGTTCTCTGCTCCTCCTCTCGCTCCTCGCCACGCCCCTGGTCGCGCAACGTCCGGCGGGCCCCAGTGGCCCGAATGGGATGCCCCCCGCCCCGCGTGACCGCATGGCGGATCCGATCCCAGCAGCCGAGTACCCGGCGTACGTCCGGAAGTCGGCGCCGACCGATGCGACGATCCAGAAGATCTGGGACGAGGGGATGACTCGCTCACAGGCGATGACGCTCGGACAGGTCTTCCTCGATCAGTACGGGCAGCGGCTCACCGGCTCGCCGCAGTCCGATGCGGCGCTCGACTGGCTCGTGCGTACCTACGCCGGCTGGGGTGTGAGCGCGCGCAAGGAGCGCTACGGCACCTGGCTCGGCTGGAACAAGGGCGTCACGCACCTCGATCTCATCGCGCCACGCATTCGCTCGCTCGAGGCGACGGCGATGGCGTGGAGCCCGTCGACCAATGGCACCATCGAAGGTGAGGTCGTGGCCTATCCCCTCGGGATCTCGACCCCCGAGGCCTTCGATGCCTGGCTCCCGAATGTGCGAGGGAAGT
>VHBP01000052.1 GCA_016871915.1 Gemmatimonadota bacterium | reverse complement strand
TGTCACCTCACCCCTGACCATGAAGCACTTCCACCGCACCTCGCTCCACCCCGACCAGGTCCTCGCCACCGCTGACGCCTTCTTCCCGACGATCGGGATGCAGAAGGTCGCCGAAGGGGCGCGCACCCGGACCTTCAAGGGTACCGTCGGGACCCCGGAGGTTCCCTCGGGCCTCGAGCTCTCGGTCAAGATGGAGGGGGGGCACTACACCTTCATCGAGGCGCACACCGACCAGATGGGGGAGAGTCGTCTGGATCGTGGGGTGAAGACCTTCTTCGTCCGCGTGCACACCCAAGTCGACACCGCGCATACCTTCGCGCCCTCTTACTGATGGCCGCGCGTCGGCGTCGGGGTCCGGAGACCGCCGGCGGACACCTCGGGGAGGCGCTCCCGCTCGAGAAGAAGCTCGAGCTCTACTATTGGATGCGCATGACGCGCACCCTCGAGGAGCGCCTGGTCGCGCTCTATCGGCAGACCAAGGTGGTCGGTGGGCTCTTTCGCTCGCTCGGGCAAGAGGCTGATGCCGTCGGCTCCTGCTTCGCGCTCGAGTCGCGCGATGTGATGTCGCCGCTGATCCGCAACATGGGGGCGATGCTCGTGAAGGGCGCCACCCCGCTCGAGATCCTCAAGCAGTACATGGCCAAAGGGGATTCGCCGACGCGTGGGCGCGAGCTCAACATCCACTTCGGTGACATCGGCCCCGCGGGGAGCACGCGCGGCTTCCTCGGTCAGATCTCCCCACTCGGCGACATGGTCCCCGTGATGGCCGGCGTGACGATGACCTTCAAGATGCGCGGTGAGGATCGCGTGGGGCTCGTCTATGTCGGCGATGGCGCGACGAGCACCGGTGCCTTCCACGAGGGGATCAACTTCGCCGCGGTCCAGCGGCTCCCGCTCGTGGTGATCATCGAGAACAATGGCTACGCCTACTCCACCCCGACGGCCAAGCAGACGGCAGCGAAGCAGTTCGTCGACAAGGCGATCGGGTACGGCGTCTATGGCGAGCAGTGCGATGGGAATGACGTGCTCGCGGTCTACGACTGCACCAAGCGTGCCGTCGATCGCGCGCGCGCTGGGGAAGGGGTCTCCCTCCTCGAGCTGATGACCTATCGTCGGAAGGGGCACGCCGAGCACGACAATCAGTCGTATGTCCCGGATGGCGAGATCGAGCGGTGGGCGGCGGAGAACGACCCGATCGACCGATTCGTCCGCGTCCTGCGTGATCGCGAAGGGGTGAGCGCCGAGACGTTGGCCGAGATCGATGCGCGCATCGTGGCCGAGATCGACGCGGCGACCGATGAGGCGGAGCGGTCTGGGGTCCCCGATCCTCTCGATGCGCTGGTCGGTGTCTATGCCGATCCGCCGGCCGAGCGCCCGCTCTGGTTCCGCGAGGGGGCGGATGTCTCCTCGCTCGGCAAAGAACGGCCGGAGGGGTGGGGCACGTGGGACGCGTCGAAGGGAGGGACCCGCTGATGGCGGAGATCACCTACCTCGAGGCGATCCGCGAGGCGATCGATGAGGAGATGGCGCGCGACCCGAACGTCTTTCTCATGGGGGAGGACATCGGCGCCTACGGTGGGGCCTTCAAGGTCACCGACGGGATGCTCGCGAAGTACGGTGAGCAGCGGGTGATCGACACCCCGATCTCCGAGATCGCGATCGTCGGCGCGGCGGCAGGGGCGGGGCATATGGGGATGCGGCCGGTGGTCGAGATGCAGTTCATCGACTTCATCGCGAACGCGTACGACATGCTCACCAACTACGTGGCGACGGCGCGCTATCGCGCCTTCTTGCCCTGCCCGATGGTGGTGCGTGGACCGAGCGGTGGGTATGTGCGCGGCGGACCATTCCACTCGCAGAATCCTGAGGCCGGATTCATCCATACCCCGGGGCTCAAGGTCGTCTATCCCGCCACGGCGGAGGATGCCAAGGGGCTCATGAAGGCCGCCATCCGCGATGACGATTGCGTCCTCTTCTTCGAGCACAAGTATCTCTACCGGCGCATCAAGGGTGTGATGCCGGCCGGGGACCATGTCGTGCCGATCGGGAAGGCGCGCACTGCCCGCGAGGGGACTGACCTTTCGATCATCACCTATGCGGCGACGGTGCATAAGGCGCTCGAGGCGGCGGAGCGATTGCAGCAGCAGGACGGGCTCTCGGTCGAGGTGATCGACCTGCGCTCGCTTGCCCCGCTCGATGACGAGGCGATCCTCGCCACGGTGCGCAAGACGCATCGCGTGCTCATCGTGCACGAGGACACCCGCACCGGTGGGATCGCTGGTGAGCTCACGGCGCGTATCAATGAACACGCCTTCGCACATCTCGATGCCCCGGTGCTCCGCGTGACGGCGCACGACATCCCCCTCCCGTACGCGCCCTCGCTCGAGGATTTCGTCCTCCCGCAGGTCGACGATATCTGCGTGGCCGCCCGTCGGCTCGTGGCCTGGTGACCTGATGACCGCTCCCACCCCTCCCGCGCTCACCCCACCCTCGACCCTCCGGCAGGTCGCCATCGGCTGCTTCATGGTCTGGATCGGCGCCTTCTCCGGCGGAATGGTCGGGGTCCTCGTCTCCAAGGGGGTCGCCTTCTTCACCAAGGCCCCCCAGTGTGACGGCATCCCGACGTGCGACTGGTACATTTATGCGGGGGTCGGCGCCGCCATCGGCGCGCTCTCCCTCCCGTGGCTCGTCGTCTCGGCGCTCCGTCGCGCGCCGGCGCCTGCCGCGCCCAAGTCCTGACCTGACCGAGGAAGCATCGTGGCCCGTATAGATGTCATCATGCCCCAGATGGGGGAGTCGATCGCCGAAGGCACCCTCTCGCGCTGGCTCAAGAAGGTCGGCGACGAGGTGAAGCGCGACGAGCCGATCTTCGAGATCTCGACCGACAAGGTCGATGCGGAGATCCCGGCGCCGACCGCTGGCGTGCTCGCGGAGATCATCGTGCACGAAGGGACCACGGTCCCGGTGAATGCGGTGGTGGCGCGGATCGAGACGGAGAAGGGGGCGGCGATCGCGGCTCCGGCCGCCGCTCCGGCTCCTGCGGTGGCGGCTCCTGCGGCAGCGCCCTCGGCGCCTGTGGCTGCCGCGACTGCGCCGGCGGCGCCGTCTGCTCCTTCGCGTCCAGTAGCGGCCCCGAACTCCTTCGAGGCACGGATCCGCACCAAGTCCTCCCCGCTCGTGCGCCGCATGGCCGCCGAGGCGGGGGTCGACCTCTCCACCCTCACTGGGTCGGGGATCGCGGGTCGCGTGACCAAGCGTGATTTCGAGGCCTATCTGGGCCAGGGCGGCGCACGGACGCCCTCGGCGATGCCGTCGGGGCTCCCGGCCGCGATGAGCGTCCCCATGACTGCGCACGCCGAACCGACCTTCAACGCGTGGCCCGGCGATCAGGTGGAACCGATGTCGAAGATCCGTCGGCTCACCGCGGACCATATGCGGCAAGCGAAGCAGGTCGCGGCGCATGTCACGAGCTTCTTCGAGATCGACCTCACCCGCGTGGCGCGGATGCGTACGCAGATGAAGGGGGAGTTCGAGGCGGAGACGGGGCAGAAGCTGACCTTCCTGCCGTTCATCATCCGCGCCACGGTCGAATGTCTGCGGCGCCACCCGGTGATGAATGCGACGGTCTCGGGCACCGACGTCATCCTGCGCAAGCGGTACAATGTGGGGATCGCCGTCGCGCTCGAGCCGACGGGACTCATCGTCCCGGTGATCAAGGACGCCGATGGGCTCAACCTCACCGGCCTCACGCGCACCGCGAACGATCTGGCGCAGCGCGCGCGGACCAAGAAGCTGAGCCCGGTCGACGTGCAGGACGCGACCTTCACCATCACCAACCCTGGCGTCTTCGGTTCCCTCATGGGGACGCCGATCATCCCGGTGGGGACCACCGCGATCCTCGGGCTTGGCGCGATCGAGAAGCGCCCCAAGGTGATCACTGGCGCCGATGGCGAGGACACGATCGCGATCCGCACCTGCGCGTACTTCTCGTGCAGCTTCGACCATCGCGTGGTCGATGGCGCCGACGCCGACCGCTTCATGGCCGACCTCAAGCAGACGCTCGAATCGGTCGGGTGAGATGCCGCGCTCGTTGACCATGCATCGGACGGTGGTCACGCCGACCGAGCGGGCGCGGTTCCTCGAGACCTGTCGCACGCGGGAGCAGCACTTCCGTGCGGCCGGATGTCACTACTGGGTCTTCGAGGAGCATGCTCTCCCCGGCGCCTTCATCGAATTCTGTGAGGCGCCGGATCTTCCCGCCCTGCGTGCGGCGCATGCCGACGCCCCGGGCCGTCCGATCGCCACCGATCGCCTCTATTCCATCGTGGAGCTCAGCTGATATGCCGACCCGTCGTCTCGAGATCGATGGCCAGCACTGGGAGGTGTATCCCAGTGGATACGTCACCCAGTCGACCGCCGATGAATTCGGCCTCCTCTTCCTGCGTGGGACCGGCGCCGACCGTGTGGTCCGCGTGACGCGCTACTCGCCGCTCGGCGTGAAGTCGCGCGAGCAGTCCCTCGCGATGCTGTCCGACGCTGACCTCCGTCGGCTCTTCACCCTCTCGCAGCCCAGCACCCGCTCGCCCGAAGCCGGCTACGCGCCGTGAGCGGTGTCGCCGGCACGGTCGATCTGCACGCGCATTCGACCGCGTCGGATGGGTCGGCGGCGCCAGGTGCGGCCGTCGAACTCGCACATCAGGCGGGTGTCGCCGCCTTCGCGCTCACCGATCACGACACGATGGCGGGGATCCCCGCCGCGCAGGAGATGGCGCAGCGATTGGGGCTGCGGTTCATCCCCGGGGTGGAGCTGAGCGTCCATCAGGACGCGACCGAGGTCCATCTCCTCGGTCTGCACATCGCTGATGTCTCTGGTATGGAGCAGGCCCTCACGACCTTTCGTGACGGGCGTCGTGAGCGGGCCCGCACCATGGTCGAGCGGCTCGTCGCCGTCGGCGCGCCGATCGACTTCGAGGCGGTACTCGCCGCTGCGGCGGGGGGAGCGATCGGACGGCCGCATGTCGCCAAAGCCCTCGTCAACGCGGGGCATGTGAGGGACCATCGCGAGGCCTTCGACAAGTATCTCGCCGCGGGGCGCCCGGCCTACGTCGACAAGGCGCGGCTGGAGATCGCCGAGGGGATCGCCCTCATCCATCGGCATGGTGGGCTCGCGGTCATCGCGCATCCCGGGCCGGATGGGCGTCGCGAACGCGTGGAACCGTTGATCGCGATGGGGCTCGATGGGCTCGAGGTGCGGCATCCGAGCCATTCCGGAGAGGATGTGAAGCGCATCCTGGCGCTCGTGGAGCATTTCGGGATGGTGCCGAGCGGCGGCTCCGATTGGCATGGGGCGATGATGGGGCCGCGCACCTTGGGCGCGATGCAGGTGCCGATGGCCTGGCTCGAGCGGCAGGACGCGCGGCTCGCGTCGCGTCGCGCGGCGGCGTGAGCGTTGTGGTGAGTGGCGCGGTGAGTGGCGCTGACCAATCGCGCGTCGCGCTGGTGACGGGAGCGGGGCGCCGCGTGGGCCGCGCCATCGCGCTCGACCTCGCCACCCAGGGCTGGTCCGTCGCCGTGCATCATCATGCCTCGGCCGCTGGCGCCGCCGACGTGGTCGAGCAGATCCGCGTCGCCGGCGGGCGTGCCGAGGCGTTCGCTGCTGACCTCACCGATCCCGTCGCGCTCGAGGCGCTCATCCCGAATGTGGTGGCGTGGAGCGGTCGCTTGGATGCCCTCGTCTCTTCTGCCGCCGGGATGACGCGTACGCCGATCGGTTCGACCACCGCGGCCTCGGTCGATGGGATCCTCGCCCTCAATCTCCGGGCCCCGTTCCTGCTCGCGCAGTCGGCGGCCGCGCACCTCGCGGAGGGCGGGGCGATCGTCCTCATCGGCGACCATATGGCGGATGAGAGCTGGCCCGACTATGCCATGCATGGGGTCGCGAAGGCCGGGGTGCACGCCCTCACACGACATCTCGCGGCCGCGCTCGCGCCGCGCATCCGAGTGAACGCCGTGGCCCCCGGCGCGGTCCTCCTGCCCGACGACGGGGCGCCTCAGCTCGCGGAGCGGTTGTCGGCCGAAGCCGCCCTCCGCCGCATCGGCACCCCTTCGGATGTGGCGGGGGCGGTTCGCTATCTCCTCGACGCGCCGTTCGTCACGGGGCAAGTGCTTCGTGTCGATGGCGGGCGAGGCCTCGACGCCTGAGCGGGGAATGACCGCGCACTAGAGTTGTCGGAGCCAGCTCAGCTTCACGATCAATTGCCGGGCGCGTGGGGTCAGCCCGCCGAGGATCGGCTGACGATCGTTGTAGACCACGTAGAGGAAGGAGAGCGGGGAGAATTCCCAGCTGAAGCGGGCATTCAGCGTCCCACGCTCGATGACCGAGTTGTACTGGTAGAACGCGCTCCACTGCAGGCGTGGGCTGACGAAGAGCCGCAGTTCGGGGCCCGCGAGGTAGGTCACGAGCGAGGTGTCCGCTGGGCCGAGGGAGCGGAGGAAGTTCACTTCATACGTCGCGCGCACACTCAGGTACGGGCTCGGGGACCAACGGCCCGAGACGGCGAGTTGCTCCTGCCGCCCGTCGAAGAATCCACCGGTCGATGCACTCACGGCGCCGGCGAGCGGCGCACTCTGGTCGGTGGAGAGGTCGACGCCCGCGCGCACATAGTCGTACCCGCCAGGGGCGATCGTCACACCGGGGAGGATCGGGAGCCCGCTCGTCGGTCGCTGGTAGTTCTGTTGCACGTACGGCGTGAGGGTCCCGCCGGTGCGGCGCAGCACCTCGCCGCGGAGCGCGATGCTCCCCTCTTGGAGACGCTTCGACGCGGGATCGTGGAAGAAGAGGGCGAAGAGCTCCGGGCGGAACCAGACGATGCCCTCAGGGCGCCACGCGGGCTGGAAGGTCCGACTCGCATTCGGCCCGGTCATGATGACATCGGGGCGCGAGACGAATCCCGTGCGCGGTCGGAACTCGGCGGAGACATAAGCGCCGGAGAGGCCGAGGGTGGACGACGGGGTGTTGCGACTGATCGCGTAGGTGGCGGCGACGCCGGTGCGGCCGGTGTCGGCCGAGGTGGTGAGCATCGCGCTGAGCTGTGTCGCCTCGCCGAACCGGGTGAGTGCATCGACGGCCGTGACCACGTTGCGGCGGTCGCCGGCATCGTCGCGGTACGCCACGAGCCCGCCGATGCGCGTGGACCGCCCGACGAACTGTGTGAGACGCCCGACGGCGAAGTCGGCGGCATCGGCGTTCGTGGTACCGGTCCCCGCCTGTCGCATCAGGAGGGCGCCCGCGGCGGTCCGGCCCGTGCGATAGCCGTAGCGGAGCCCGCCGACGATGGGACGCGGCGTGCCGTCGGCGCCGAGCCCGATGCTGCGCGAGAAGAAGGGTTGCACCACGAAGGGATTGATCGTGCCTCCCGAGAAGGCCGCGCCGTTCGCGCCGCCGCCGGCGGTGAGGAGGTCGGCGTTCTCGAGGAAGAACTGACGCTGCTCGGGGAAGAAGACACTGAAGCGGGTGAGGTTCACGACCTGTCGGTCGACCTCGGCCTGGGCGAAGTCGGTGTTCACCGTCGCTTCGACGAGCGCGTTCGCGGTGGGCGCCCAGATGATCTCGCCGCCGATGTCGGCCACCGTCCCGTCCCGTACGCCCGCGCGGGACTCCTTCGTCGCGTTCGTGAGACCGTAGAGCCGCGAGCGGAGATTCGTGCGCGGGGGTGGCGGCTGGATGGAGTCGAGGACGCCCGCATAGGCGAGTCGCCACGAGGAGAACTGGCGGGGATATGGGGCCCACGCGGTCCACTGCGCGACGCGGCGGCTGTTGCGGACGAAGTTGATGTCCCAGGTCGTGAGGCCTGGCGCGTACCGGAGCGAGGTCCACGGCACCGCGATCTCGGCGACCCATCCGGAATCCGACTGCGTGGTGCGGACCCGCCACATCGCATCCCAACTGAAGCTGAACGTCGCCCCGCCGTCGAAGGCTTGGACGTCACCCTGCGAGCCCAGCGGGGTCACCTGGATCTGGTAGACGGTCCGGTGATCGCCGAGCGAGCCGATGGTGACGCCGAAGACATCGCTCTCGGGCGGCGTGAAGTCGCGGCGGAGGTCCGGCATCCGGAGGCCGCGTCGCCCGGCGGCGTCGTAATGAAAGGCACCGATATACAGGTGCTCGTCGTCGAAGAGGACACGGACGACGCTGGGGAAGTCGGTGGTCCGAATGAAGTCCGGCCGGACGCGCACGAAGTCGCCGATGGGGGCGGCCGCGGTCCACGCGGCATCGTCGAGCCGGCCATCCAGCACGATCGGGCCGGTGGCGCGCCGCGCTATGGCGTGGCGACGCGTCTCGTCGCTGGGGACGGTGACGGAATCGACCGTCTGCGCCGAGAGGCGCAGCGCCCCGAGGCAGAGGACGGTGATGATGAGGCGTGGAGCGCGAGGCACGAGGGGCGGGGCGAGGAGGATCCGGGGGGCGGTCTAGCGCACGATGGACGGCGGAGCGTACATAAGAAGTCCCTTCTCCGCCACTTCACCTGCCCAACGTCATCATGTCGCTCACGATTCCATCGACCGCGATCCTCGCCGCCTGCCTGGCCTCCTCCGTCCTCGTCGCGCAGGGGCCGCCGCGCCCGCCGGCGGCGAGCGCGGCCGATGCGGCCGTCCAAGAGCGGCTCACGCGGGAACGGCGCGAGGATCCCAATCCCGCTCCGGCGCGAAAGGAGGGGGAGGGGCCCTTCACGCGATTGATCATCCGCGGCGTGAACCTCATCGATGGATACGGGAGCGCCCCGCGCGGACCGTACGATGTGGTCATCGAGGGGAATCGGATCGCGCAGGTGGTCGGGGTGGGGAACCCGAAGGTGCCGATCGATCCGAAGGGCCGGCCCAGCGGCGCGACGCGGGAGCTCGAGGCCGAGGGGATGTACCTGATGCCGGGGCTGATCGATGTGCACGTCCATCAGGGGACCCAACAGAAGGCGCCGGAGAGCGAGTACTACAACAAGCTCTGGCTCGCGCACGGGATCACCACGGTGCGCGGGGTCCCCTTCGCGAGCTTCGACTACTCGATTCGGGAGCGCGCGCGGAGCTCGGCCAACGAGATCGCCGCGCCGCGCTACGTCGTCTATCAGCGCCCCGGGACGGGGTGGGGGCGCGGCACGCCGCGGACGCCCGACGAGGCCCGTGCCTGGCTCCGGTGGGCGAAGCAGAATGGCGCCGACGGCCTCAAGCTCGGCGCCGAGCGCCCCGACCTCATGGTCGCGTACATCGATGAGGCCAAGAAGTTGGGGCTCGGGACCACCGCGCATCTGCAGCAGA
>VHBP01000051.1 GCA_016871915.1 Gemmatimonadota bacterium | reverse complement strand
GCGCACGTCGACTGCCCCGGGCACGCCGACTACGTGAAGAACATGATCACGGGCGCCGCGCAGATGGACGGCGCGATCCTCGTGGTGTCGGCCGTCGACGGTCCGATGCCGCAGACCCGTGAGCACATCCTCCTGGCCCGCCAGGTGAACGTGCCCCGCATCGTGGTCTTCCTCAACAAGTGCGACCTCGTCGAGGACGCCGAGCTCCTCGACCTCGTCGAGCTCGAGGTGCGTGAGCTCCTCTCGAAGTACGGCTACGATGGCGACAACGCCCCGGTGATCCGTGGCGCCGCGGTCAAGGCGATCGAGGGCGATCAGAAGTGGATCGACAAGATCCAGGAGCTCTACGACGCGCTCGATACGTACATCCCCGAGCCGGTCCGTGAGATCGACAAGCCCTTCCTCCTCCCGGTTGAGGACGTCTTCTCGATCACCGGGCGCGGCACCGTCGCGACCGGCCGTATCGAGCGTGGCAAGTGCAAGGTCGGTGAGGAGCTCGAGTTCGTGGGCTACAACTCCGACAAGAAGACGATCGTCACGGGCGTCGAGATGTTCCGCAAGCTCCTCGACGAGGGCTTCGCCGGCGACAACGTCGGTCTCCTCCTCCGCGGCATCGACAAGAAGGACATCGAGCGTGGCATGGTGCTCGCCAAGCCGGGCTCGATCAAGCCGCACACGAAGTTCCTGGCCGAGGTGTACGTCCTCACGAAGGAAGAGGGTGGCCGCCACACGCCGTTCTTCAAGGGCTACCGCCCGCAGTTCTACTTCCGCACGACCGACGTGACCGGTGCGATCGAGCTCCCCGCGGGGACCGAGATGGTGATGCCGGGCGACAACGTGCAGATGACGATCGAGCTCATCATCCCGATCGCGATGGAGGAGCAGCTGCGCTTCGCCATCCGTGAGGGCGGCCGCACCGTCGGCGCGGGCGTGGTGACCAAGATCCTCGCCTAACCAAGAACGGGAGGCGGACCGGCGGCGAGCGCCGCCGGTCCCCGCCTCCAGTGGAGACCTCATGGCTGGACGTATTCGCATCCGTCTCAAGGCATTCGATCACGCGGTGATCGACCAGGCCTCGGCGGACATCGTGCGGACCGCGGAGAAGACGGGGGCGCAAGTCTCCGGGCCGATCCCGCTCCCCACGAAGACGCAGCGGTGGACCGTGCTCCGGTCGCCGCACGTCGACAAGAAGTCGCGTGAGCAGTTCGAACTCAAGACGCACAAGCGGGTGATCGACATCCTCGATTCCCGTGCCCAGACGGTGGACGCGCTGACGAAGCTCGATCTCCCGGCGGGCGTGGACGTCGAGATCAAGGTGGAATAGGACGGACGCGGGAACGGGGGCGGGTGCGGAGGACCTGGGCGGCGACACGTCGCGTTCAGCCTTTCGCCTCCAGCCTCCATCCTGCGGCTGAGAGTCCTCCGGTCGCAACGGGCGCCGCATTCCGCGGCTCCGGGCCGTGACTAACCAAGTGAGAGTGCAATGATCGGAATCATTGGTAAGAAGCTGGGGATGACCCAGATCTTCGACGAGGCGGGGATGCAGATCCCTTGCACCGTGGTGGAGGCCACGCCGAATCCCGTCACGAAGGTCGTGACGCCGGAGCAGGCGGGGTTCGCCTCGGTGGAGCTCGGCTATGGCGCGCAGCGCACCGCGCGCGAGTCGAAGAAGGGGGAGCGCACGCCGAAGGGGCGTCGCGCGACGCAGGCGGAGCTCGGGCATGCGAAGAAGGCCGGCCTCGAGGCTGCGCCCGCGGTGCTCCGCTCCTTCCGCCTCGATGATGCGCCCGGGAAGGACGCCGCGGTGCCGACCTATGCGGTCGGCGACGTCGTGAAGGTCGACATCTTCGCCGTCGGCGAGATGGTGAAGGTGACCGGCACGTCGAAGGGGCGCGGGTTCCAGGGCGTGGTGAAGCGCTACGGCATCGGTGGTGGGCCGAACACCCACGGCAACACCAAGCACCGTCGGCCGGGCTCGGTCGGACCGGGCACCGATCCCTCGCGCGTCATCAAGGGGAAGAAGATGCCGGGCCACTACGGCGCCGCGCGTCACACGCAGGCCAACCTCCGCGTTGAGAAGGTCGACGCCGAGCGCAATCTGATCTACATCCGCGGTAGCGTCGCCGGCCCGACCAACGGGATCGTCCTCGTCCGCAAGCAGGGTTAACCGATGTCTGAGACGACCAACTTCGAGGCGGCGGCCTACACGGCGCTCGGCACCCCGCGCGATCGCGTGGCGCTGCCGGGCACGACGTTCGACGGCACCGTCAACCTGCCGGTGATGCACCAGGCGGTGAAGGCGTACCTCGCCAATCAGCGCCAGGGCACGCACGCGACCAAGACCCGCCGCTGGGTGGTGGGTGGCAACCAGAAGCCGTGGAAGCAGAAGGGGACCGGCCGCGCCCGTCAGGGCTCGACCCGCGCCCCGCACTTCGTCGGCGGTGGCACGGTCTTCGGCCCGCAGCCGCGCAGCTACGAGCAGACCCTCCCGAAGGGCGTGAAGACGCTGGCGCGCAAGAGCGCGCTGAACGCCCGGGCCCGTGAGGGAGCGCTCCTCGTGATCGACCGCTTCGCCTTCGACAAGCCGAAGACGACGCAGGTCGCGCAGCTCCTCGCGCGCCTCGAGCTCCTCGGGCGCAAGGTCCTGATCCTCACCGACGGCCACAAGCCGATGGTGTACCTCAGCGGCCGCAACATCCCGAACGTCCGTATCGCCGCCTACAGCGACGTGACCACGTATGACGTGGTCTGGTCGGATGTGGTGCTCGTCGAGGCTGGCGCGATCGGTCAGACGCTCGCCCCGGTGACCGAGTCGGCGGCGGCCCCGGTGAAGGTGAAGAAGGCCCCGGCCAAGGCGAAGGCGCCGAAGGCCGAGGCGAAGGCGGCGCCGGCCAAGCAGGCGCCCGTGAAGAAGGCGGCGGCGAAGGCGGCCGCGAAGCCGGTGGCCAAGGCGGCGGCGAAGAAGGCGCCGGCCAAGAAGGCGCCGGCCAAGAAGGCCGCCAAGAATAAGGGGGAGTAACCGATGCCGACCATGATCCGCACCATCGTCCGTCCGCTCGTGACCGAGAAGACCTCGGCCGCGTACCAGGACCGTGGTGAGTACACGTTCGAAGTCCACCCGGACGCGACCAAGACCACCATCAAGGCGGCGATTGAATCGCTGTTCGGGGTGAAGGTCACGGGCGTCTGGACCTCGCAGCAGCGCGGCAAGCCCCGGCGGGTCGGGGGGAGCGCGGGGCTGCGTCCACGCTGGAAGAAGGCCATCGTGACGCTGAAGGCCGGCGACTCGATCGCGATCTTCGAGGGCTGATCACCATGGGTATCCGTCAATTTAAGCCTGTGAGCGCCGCGACGCGGTTCCGTTCCGTGTCGGACAACGACGTCATCACCCGTTCCACGCCGGAGAAGTCGCTGACCGAGCCGCTCAAGAAGAGCGGTGGCCGCGACAATCACGGCCACATCTCGATGCGGCGCCTGGGCGGTGGCCACAAGCGCAAGTACCGCATCATCGACTTCAAGCGGAACAAGTTCGGCCAGGTCGCGACGGTCGAGCACATTGAGTATGACCCGAACCGCTCGGCGCGCATCGCGCTCGTGGTCTACGGGGACGGGGAGAAGCGCTACATCCTGCATCCCAAGGGGCTCGCCGTCGGCGACACCGTGGTGAGCGGGAAGGGCTCGGACATCCGGACCGGCAACGCGCTCCCGTTGCGCGAGGTGCCGCTCGGCACCGCGGTGCACAACGTCGAGCTGAAGCCGGGGAAGGGGGGGCAGATGGCCCGCTCCGCCGGGACGAGCGTCCAGGTCGTCGCGAAGGAGGGGGAGTACGTCACCCTGCGCATGGCGTCGACCGAGATGCGCCTGGTGCACGGGGACTGCCTCGCCACGATCGGCGAGGTCGGCAACGCCGAGCACGAGCTCATCTCGTGGGGCAAGGCCGGCAAGACGCGCTGGATGGGGCGTCGCCCGAAGGTCCGTGGTGAAGTGATGAACCCGGTGGACCACCCGCACGGTGGCCGCACGCGCGGCGGCCGGAACGTCGTAAGCCCCTGGGGCAAGAAGGAGGGCGTCAAGACGCGCAACACCAAGAAGGCGTCGCAGCGTCTGATCGTCCGTGGCCGGAAGCGCGGCAAGGCCACGCAGAGCTAACCGGAGAACGACTCAATGGCACGCAGCATCAAGAAGGGCCCGTTCATCCAGGAAGCGCTGCTGAAGCGCGTACACCAGATGAACGCCAAGAACGAGAAGAAGGTCGTGAAGACCTGGTCGCGCGCGAGCACGGTGATCCCCGAGTTCGTGGGCCACACCTTCGCCGTGCACAATGGGAACAAGTTCATCCCGGTGTACGTGACGGAGAACATGGTCGGGCACAAGCTCGGCGAGTTCGCTCCCACGCGCCTCTTCCGAGGCCACAGCGGCAACAACAAGACGGACAAGAAGGCGGCGCCGGCTGCCGCGGCCCCGGCCGCGAAGGGAGGGAAGTGATCATGGCGGAAGCTCGCGCGATCCAGCGCACGACGCGGCAGTCACCGTACAAGATGCGGCTGGTCATCGACCAGATCCGCGGCTTGGGCGTCAATGACGCGCTCGCGATGCTGAAGTTCTCGAAGAAGCATGCGGCGACGCAGATCTCGAAGGTCTTGGCGTCGGCCGTGGCGAATGCCGAGCAGGCGGCTCGGACGGCGAACACCTCGCTCGACGTCGACGCGCTGTACGTGAAGCACGCGATCGTGAACGAGGGGCCGAAGCTCAAGCGGTGGACGCCGGCGGCCATGGGCCGGGCGACGCCGGTCCTCAAGCGAACCAGCCACGTCGAGATCGTCGTGGCCGAGAAGGAAGGGCGATAATGGGACAGAAGACCAATCCGATCGGCTTCCGCCTCGGGGTGTCACGTGACTGGCGCTCCACGTGGTTCGCCACCAAGGAGATCCCGGCGCTGCTGAAGGAGGACGCGCTCCTCCGGAAGTATCTCAAGGCGCGTCTCGGCGGCGCGGCGATCGCGGACGTGACGATCGAGCGGAAGCCGGGCAAGGTCGTGGTGACGATCCACACCGGGCGTCCCGGCGTGGTGATCGGCAAGAAGGGCCAGGCGGTCGAGGAGCTCAAGACCGAGCTGCAGCAGCTGACGGGGAAGGAGGTCGGGGTCAACGTCGAGGAGATCAAGCGTCCGGAGATCGAGGCGCAGCTCGTCGCGGACAACATCGCCGCCCAGCTCGCACAGCGCATCTCGTTCCGTCGCGCCATGAAGAAGGCGGTGCAGGCGGCGATGCGGATGGGCGCCGAGGGCATCAAGGTGAAGTGCTCGGGCCGCTTGGGCGGCGCCGAGATCGCGCGGGTGGAGGGGTATCACGAGGGGCGCGTGCCGCTCCACACCCTCCGCGCCGACATCGACTATGCGACCTCGACGGCGAAGACCACCTTCGGCACCATCGGTGTGAAGGTGTGGGTCTTCAAGGGCGAGATCGTCGAGGGGCGGCGTGGCAACACGTACTCCTCGGACGCGTAAGGAGACCTGACCGATGCTCGCACCGAAGCGCGTCAAGTTCCGCAAGATGTTCAAGGGTCGGACGACCGGGTTGGCCACACGTGGCGCGACCGTGGCGTTCGGGACCTTCGGGCTCCAGGCGTTGGAGCCGGGGTGGGTGACGGCCCGCCAGATCGAGGCCAGCCGTGTGGCGCTGACGCGTCACATCAAGCGCGGCGGCAAGGTCTGGATCCGGATCTTCCCCGATAAGCCGGTCACGAAGAAGCCGGCCGAGACCCGCATGGGCAAGGGCAAGGGATCGCCGGAGCTCTGGGTCGCAGTGGTGAAGCCGGGCCGTGTGTTGTTCGAGATCGAGGGCGTCTCCAAGGAGATCGCTCAGAAGGCGCTGGCGCTCGCCTCGGCGAAGCTGGGCGTCAAGACGAAGTTCGTGGCCCGTGAGGAGGCGTCGAGCGATGAAGGCTGAGGAGATCCGCAAGCTGACCGCCAGCGAGATCGAAGCGCGCGTGGCGGAGCTAGAGCGGGAGCGTTTCAACCTGCGCTTCCGCAGCGCGACCGAGCCGCTGAGCAATCCGCTCCGGCTGCGTACCATCCGGCGCGACATCGCCCGGCTGCAGACCGTACTCCGGCAGTTGACGGAGGCCGCGCGCTGACCGCGCGCGAGGAGACCTGATGGCAGAGACCGTGAAGCATGCCGCAGCCACCCGCCCGGCGCGTAAGACGCGCCAGGGGCTCGTGGTGAGCGACAAGATGGACAAGACCGTCGTGGTCGCGATCGAGCGTCGCGTGCCGCACCCGGTGTACGGGAAGATGGTGACGCGGACCAAGCGCCTGAAGGCGCACGACGAGCAGAACTCGGCGAAGGTCGGCGACACCGTCCGGATCGTCGAGACCCGCCCGCTGTCGAAGGACAAGCGGTGGCGGTTGCTCGAGATCGTCGAACGCGCGCGCTGAGGAACTGACCGATGATCCAACAGGAATCCGTGGTGAAGGTCGCGGACAACTCGGGGGCTAAGAAGGCCCTCGTGATCCGCGTCCTCGGCGGCACGCGCCGCCGCTATGCCGGCCTCGGCGACAAGGTCGTCGTGGCGGTGAAGGACGCGCTGCCTAATGGCACCGTCAAGAAGTCTGACGTCGCCAAGGCCGTCGTCGTGCGGACCGTCAAGGAGACGCGCCGGAAGGATGGGACCTACATCCGCTTCGACGAGAACGCCGTGGTCATCATCGATGACAAGGGCGAGCCCCGGGCGACGCGTATCTTCGGCCCCGTGGCGCGTGAGCTTCGTGAGAAGCGATACATGAAGATCGTCTCCCTCGCCCCCGAGGTGCTCTGACATGCGCATCCTGACTTATCGCAAGACGCGCGGGCAGAAGAACGTCACGCGGCATGTGCGGAACGCCGAGCGCACCGCGATGCACATCACCCGTGGCGACACCGTGCGCGTGATGCGCGGCGACGACAAGGGGAAGGAAGGGAAGGTCATCCGCGTCCATCTCAAGACGGGGCGCGTGACCATCGAGGGGATCAACATCGTGAAGAAGCATCGTCGGGCGCGCACGGCCGAGGAGCAGTCGGGCATCATCGAGATGCCGGCCCCGGTCGCGGTGTCGAACGTGATGCTGCTCGACCCGAAGTCGGGGAAGCCGGCGCGCGTCCGCGCCCGGATCGATGCCGACGGCACGAAGGAGCGCGTCAGCGCCAAGAGCGGGGAAGCGATCCCCGCCCGCCGCTGACCGAGGACTGAGACATGGCAACGACGAAGACGCAGGGCCAGAAGAAGGGTGGAGCCGGGGCGGGCGAGAAGCGCGCCTCGATGCTCCCGAAGGAGCACGCGGGGGCAGGGCAGCCGGCCCCGGCGCCGCGCCTCCAGACCCATTACGTGCAGACCGTGCGCGCGCGGCTGATGCAGCAGTTCGGCCTCACCAACCCGCACCAGGTCCCCACGCTCGAGAAGATCACGCTCAACGTCGGCATGGGTGAGGCGATCAAGCAGCCCAAGGTGCTCGATGCGATCGTCGATGAGGTGGCGACGATCACCGGGCAGAAGCCGATGCGCACGAAGGCGAAGAAGTCGATCGCGAACTTCGGGCAGCGTGAGGGGCAGGAGATCGGCGTGGCGGTGACGCTGCGCGGCGCCCGCATGTGGGAGTTCCTCGATCGCTTCGTCTCGACGGCGATCCCGCGCATCCGCGACTTCCGCGGGTTGAACACCCGCTCCTTCGATGGTCGGGGCAACTACAGCCTCGGGGTCAAGGAGCAGATGATCTTCCCGGAGATCAACTACGATCTCGTGGAGCAGATCCACGGGATGGACATCACCTTCGTCACCACGACCGACCGGGACGACATCGCCTTCGCGCTCCTGCGCGAACTCGGGATGCCGTTCCGTGGTGACGACAAGCCGATCGTCGTGCAGGGCTGAGGAGACCATGGCCAAGAAGAGCACCATCGAGAAGAACGAGCGGCGCAAGCAGCTGGCGGCGAAGCACGCCGCCAAGCGGCAGGCGCTCGCCGACACCGTGCGCAGCGTGAAGGCGTCGGATGAGGAGAAGCGGGCCGCCCAGGTCGCGTTGCAGAAGTTGCCGCGCAACTCGGCGAAGGCTCGCGTGCGGAATCGCTGCCAGATGACCGGCCGCAGCCGCGCCTTCATCTCGACCTTCGGGTTGAGCCGTATCGCCTTCCGCGAGATGGCGCTGCAGGGATTGATCCCGGGCGTCCGCAAGGCGAGCTGGTAGTACCCACGGGAGCAGGCCCGGTCGCCTTCTGCGCCGGGAACCACTCCTCGACTTCCTTCCAGGTCCGGCGACTGCCGGAAACCAGAGGAGCACGAGACGTACCATGAGCATGACTGACCCGATCGCCGATATGCTCACGCGGATCCGCAATGCTGTCGGTTCGAAGCATCGCCGCGTGGACATCCCGGCGTCCAAGTTGAAGACCGAGATCGCGCGACTCCTCAAGGAGTCGAACTTCATCACGGACTACAAGACCGTCGAGACGGAGGAAGGGAAGAAGGTCCTCCGCGTGGCCCTCAAGTATGCCGGCGGCACGCCGGTGATCCGTGAGCTGCAGCGCGTCTCCTCTCCTGGCCTCCGGCGCTACGTCGGGGCGGGGGAGATCCCGCGCGTGCGCAACGGGCTGGGCGTCGCGATCCTGAGCACCTCGCAGGGGCTCATGACCGACCGGCAGGCGCGCTCCGCGCGGACCGGCGGTGAACTCCTCGCCTACGTCTGGTAAGGGGCCGCCGACATGTCACGTATCGGAAAGTTGCCGGTGACGATCCCGGCCGGTGTCACGGTCACGCTGCAGGGGAACACGGTCCATGTGAAGGGCCCCAAGGGGGAGCTCTCGCGGACGATCGACCCCGACCTCACGGTCGCGATCGATGGGAGCACCCTCACGGTGACGCGCCCCTCGGACGAGACGAGGCACAAGTCGCTCCATGGGCTCTCGCGCACCCTGATCGCCAACATGGTGGAAGGGGTCTCGAAGGGCTATTCGAAGCAGCTCGAGATCTCGGGCGTCGGCTTCAAGGCGGAGGTGAAGCCGTTCGGGCTGCAGCTGGCCTTGGGCTTCTCGCACCAGATCCAGGTGAAGGCGCCGGCGGGGATCAAGCTCTCCGCGCCGCAGCCGACGCAGGTCGTGATCGAGGGTGTGGACAAGGAGAAGGTGGGCCAGGTCGCAGCGGAGATCCGCTTGCTGCGTCCCCCCGAGCCGTACAAGGGCAAGGGGATCAAGTATGCGGGCGAGATCATCCGGCGGAAGGCCGGTAAGGCGGGAGGTAAGTAATGCCTGGGAAGCGAGTACCGAAGACGCGGGCCGGATTGCGTGCCCGTCGTCACATCCGCGTGCGAGCGAAGGTGTCGGGGACGGCCGAGCGGCCGCGTCTGGTGATCTTCCGTTCGCTGAAGCACATGTCGGCGCAGTTGGTGGACGACGTCCGTCAGCACACGTTGCTGACGGTGACCGATGCGGGCCTCACGGGGAAGAAGACGGAGAGGTCGGCCGCGGTGGGGAAGCGCATCGCCGAGCGGGCGAAGGAGGCGGGGATCACGAAGGTCGTGTTCGACCGCGGTGGATACCAGTATCACGGCCGCGTGAAGGCGGTGGCCGACGGAGCCCGCGAAGGCGGGTTGGAGTTCTAAATGGCTGAGACGACAGGTGGCATGGGGGCGCCGGGTGGGCGCCGTGGTGGTCCCGGTGGTGGCGCTGGAGGCGGTCGCGGACGCGGCGGCCCGGGTGGCGGCCGTGGGGGTCCAGGCGGTGGCCGTGGCGGTCCGGGCGGCGGGCGTGGCCCCG
>VHBP01000050.1 GCA_016871915.1 Gemmatimonadota bacterium | reverse complement strand
TTCTTCGCCCAGGTCTTCTACAATGGGTCGAACGCCGGCAACGCCGACGCCAACGACGACAACGGCACCTATTACCTCCGCTCGGGGCTCCCGGTCGTCGATAACTCGACCGTCCTCGTCGGCCAGCTCCAGCAGGGCTTCAACCTCGGGAACACCAAGTTCACCGCCGGGGCGGACTACATCGCGACCACGCCGGTGACGGCGGGGACGATCATGGGCCGCAACGAGGAGGACGACAACATCACCGAGATGGGGACCTACCTGCAGTTCACCCGCAACCTCACGGAGAACATCGAGTTCACCGGCGCCGTCCGCGGCGACATGAACTCGCGGCTCGAGGGGACGCAGTTCTCGCCGCGTGCGGCCTTCGTCTGGAAGGCGACGCCGACGCAGAACTGGCGCCTGACCTACAACCGCGCCTTCAACTCCCCCGCCTCGTTCGCCTTCTTCCTCGATCAGTTCTCGGGGCAGAACGTGAACCTCGGGCCGGTCCTCGGGAACACCCAGGTCCGGATCTTCGGCAACCCGTCGAAGGAGGGGTGGAAGTACGATCGGAGCTGTGACGCCGCGATCAACGGCGGCCTTTGCATGCGCTCGCCGTTCGGCGGTCCGAACCCGGTGACGGCCTCCGGTCACGTGATGGTGCCGGGGATCATGCAGGCCTTCGGTGGTCAGCTGGCGGGTGGCCTCGCCGCCCTCGGCCTCCCGGCCGCGCAGGTGGCGAACGTCGCCGCGGCGCTCCGCGGGCTGCAGCCGACCGCGACGCAGGTCCGCGGCGTGCTCCGGAACCTCGGCGCCGCCGGCTCCCCGATCGTCCCGTGGACCAACCCGGTCGATCTCAGCGCCCTGACCGCGAACTTCTCGAACACCTGGGAAGTCGGCTACAAGGGGGTCTTCAACAACAACTTCCGCCTCGCGGTCGACTTCTGGTATCAGATCCGCCCGGCGGATCCGGCCACGCAGGTCGTGAACCTCGACGACGCGGTCTTCCTCGATCCGACGACGCTCGGTTCGTATCTTGGCGCCGCGATGGGCCCGACCCTCGTCGCCAACGGGGTCCCGGCGGCGGCGGTCTCCACCGTCGTCACCAACTGGGTGACCTCGCTCGCCCAGATCCCGGGCGGCCTGCTCAACTTCAACAACCCGCTCTACGATCAGAACTACCTGGTCTTCACCTACCAGAACGCGCAGGGCCAGATCGACGTCCGCGGCATCGACATCGCCGCCGACTACCTGATCAACGACACCTACTCGATCTCGGCCACCTACTCGAACCTCAACCGCAACGTCTGGGAGAAGGCGCCGAACGCGACGCCGCTCAACCCGGTGACCGCCAACGCCGCGAAGCACCGCGGCACGGTCACCATGCGCTATGACAACCAGACCAGCGGGATGACGGGGGAGCTCCGCGTGCGCTACACCGGCGGCTTCCCGATGATGTCGGGTGTCTACAACAGCTACAACCAGAGCACGCCGATCAGCTACGCGCCGGTCCCGGAAAACCTCTTCTTCGACGCCGGTGTGTCGATGAAGCTCCCCTTCCTCGCGAACGCGCGCTGGTCGCTCAACGGGCAGAACCTCCTCGACAACCGCGTGAACTCCTTCATCGGGGTCCCGGCGGTCGGCCGGATGGTCACCACCCGCATCTCGTACACGTTCTAAGAGCCCCCACGGGTCTCCGGTTGGTCGAAGCGGGGTGGGCCGAGAGGCCCACCCCGCTTCGTATATCTTCCATCCAGCGACTCCACCTTGGCCCGATCCGCCGCGATGCCTCCCGCCCCCTCTGAGAAGCGCAAGACGAACTACACCGCCGCCTGGGCGGAGACGAAGGTCCTCGTCTGGCAGCATCGCGGGGCACTCGGGGTCGGACTCGTCCTGATGCTGATCAACCGCCTCGCCGGGCTCGTGCTCCCTGGGAGTGTGAAGTGGATCATCGACGAGGTGCTGGGCCGCGGGCGCACCGAGCTCCTGGCACCGATCGCGATCGCGGCCGGCGTCGCGACCCTCCTCCAGGCGAGCAGCTCTTTCGCCCTCTCGCAGGTGATTTCCGTGGCGGCGCAGCGCGCGATCACCGTCCTCCGGCGCCGCGTGCAGGCGCGGCTCCTGCGGCTCCCGATCAGCTTCTTCGATGCCACGCAGAGTGGGGTGTTGATCAACCGCGTGATGAACGACGCCGAGGGGATCCGGAACCTCATCGGCACCGGGATCATCCAGCTCATCGGTGGGATGCTCACCGCGATCATCGCGCTCGGCTACCTCTTCTATCTCAACTGGTTCCTCACCCTCTGCACGCTCGGCTTCCTCGCGATCTTCGGCGGGGTGATGGCGTACGCCTTCAACCACCTCCGGCCGATCTTCCGCGACCGGTCGAAGATCCAGGCCGAGGTCTCGGGGCGGCTCGGGCAGGCGATGGGGGGGGCGCGTGTGGTGAAGGTCTACACCGCGGAGAAGCGTGAGGAGATCGTCTTCTCCAAGGGGGCGCACCGGCTCTTCCGGAACATCGCCTCGACGATCACGGGGACGAGCGCGATCGCCGCGATCTCGACAGTGATCATCGGCGCCGTCGGGGTGCTGATCCTCACCGTGGGTGGGCGCGCGGTGGTCGCGGGGACGATGACGCTAGGTGATCTCGTCTCGTACATCTTCTTCGTCGGGCTCGTCTCGTTCCCGGTGGTGCAGATGGCGTCGATCGGGACGCAGATCACCGAGGCCTTCGCGGGGCTCGATCGGATCCACGAGATCTTCACCACGCCCACCGAGGACGACGACGATGCGCAGCGCGAGGCGCTCGCGCACCCTGACGGCGATGTGGCGTTCGATCAGGTCTGGTTCGAGTATCGCGAGGGGATCCCGGTGCTGCGCGGCGTCACGTTCACCGCCAAGGCGGGGACCACGACGGCACTCGTGGGATCGAGCGGGTCGGGGAAGAGCACGCTGATCTCGCTCATCCTCGCCTTCGCCCGGCCCAAGGCGGGTCGCGTGCTGATCGGCGGACAGGACCTCGCCCACCTCAAGCTGCGCGACTACCGCTCACGCGTGGGCGTGGTGCTGCAGGACAACTTCCTCTTCGACGGGACCGTCGCCGACAACATCGCCTTCTCCAAGCCGGGGGCGACGCTCGATGAGGTGAAGGCGGCGGCGCGGATCGCGCACTGCGAAGAGTTCGTGCAGGGGTTCCCCGACGGCTATGACACCGTGGTCGGGGAGCGCGGGGTGAAGCTCTCCGGCGGGCAGCGGCAGCGCGTGGCGATCGCCCGGGCGATCCTCGCCGATCCGCAGATCCTGATCCTCGACGAGGCTACCTCCTCGCTCGACTCCGAGAGTGAGCGGCAGATCCGCGAGGCGCTCCGTGCCCTGCGCGCGGGGCGGACGACCTTCGTGATCGCGCACCGGCTCTCGACGATCCGCAGCGCGGATCAGATTCTCGTGCTGGAACAGGGCCAGATCGTGGAGCGCGGGACCCACGCCGAGCTGATGGCGCTAGGTGGGCGCTACCGCGAGCTCCACGATACGCAGCACGAGGTGGAGACCGACCTCTTCATCAACCCCGGGGAGGAGTTCACCTCGGGGCCGGGACGCGAGTGAGCGGGACTACTGGTTCCGCCGCCCGACGACCTTCGAGCCGTCGCCCGCCATCGTCCACTCCCCCTGCGCGGCATCGCCGTCGAAGTCGAGGGTGATCTTGGCGGGGTCGCCGGTGGGGGCGACGAACGAGATCACCATCCGCTTCCCGGTGAGGGTCGCCTCGGAGATCGGGAAGGGGGGGAACATCGCGCTCGAGACGGTGCCGGCCCACTTGCCGTCGGAGAGCTTATAGAGGTCGAGGGAGACCTCGAGCTGCTGGCCCATGGCGTTGAGGCCCAAGGACCACTTCCCGGCAGGATCGACCGCCACCGAGGCGGCAGGCGCAGGCGCGGGGGCCGCGACGGGGGCCGGTGCCGCCACCGGGGCGGGGGCGGCCGCCGGTGAGGGCATCGTCCCCGCCGACTGGCAGGCGGCGAGGGCGAGGAGCGCGAGCGGGGCGATGGAGAGGGGACGCATAGGGACCTCGGGGTGGGAGTGGCTGCGTGCATTCTGCTAGATTGCCGCGATGTCCGATACCCCCCGGACCTCGCCACGGCTCGGCGCCGTCGCCGCGGCGACCTTCCTGACGCTGGTCCCCGTCACCCTCCTCGTCCCGGCGCTCACCGAACTGGTGGTCGACCGCCACGGGGGGACCCGGTTCCAGGCGCACCTGTTCGTCGCGCTGAACCAGCTCGCGGGGGTGATCGCCGTCCCCTTCGCGATGACCTGGATGCGCCGCCGCCGCGAGGCGGGGCACGATGCCACCGGGACGGAGACCCGCCGCTGGATCGCGATCCTCCTCGCCCTCGATGCCCTCGCCTTCCTCGGGATGGGGGCCGCCGATTCCCTCGCCGCCCTCTTCGCCTGGCGTGCCGTCGATGGGCTCACGCATCTGCCGGCCCTGAGCTTCCTGATGATCGCGGCCAACCGCGCGGGGGGCGAGCGCCGCGGCGCCTCCCTCGGGATCGTCGCGACGGCGCTCATGATCGGTGTCGGGGTGGGGCTCCCCGCGGGCGGCGCCCTCGCGAACCGTGACCCGCATCTCGTCTATCCCGTCGGCGCCGCCCTCCTGGGGCTCGCCGCGGTCACCGCACTCGGGACCCCCACGGCAGCGCTCCGCAACGATCGCCCGCGCTCGCGCTACGTCTGGGATCGCCGACGCCTCGCGAGCTGGATGCCGCTCGCCTACGGCTTCGCCGATCGCTTCCTCATCGGCGTCTTCTCCTCGACCTTCACGATCTTCCTCACCGAAGTGCATGGACTCGATCCCGCCAAGCGCGGGATGCTCATGTCGCTCTTCCTCTTCCCCTTCGCGCTCCTCTGCTGGCCGGCGGGGCGCGCCGCCGACCGCTTCGGCTGGTTCGGGCCGATCCTCCTCGGGAACATCGGCTTCGGGCTCCTCTACGCCGCCTACGGGGTGATCCCCCTCGGCTGGCTCCCGGTGGCGATGGTGGTCTCCGGCGCACTCAGCGCATTGATGTTCTCGCCGAGCTTGGTGCTCGTGAGCGAGTTCGCGCGACGCGGCGCCGGCGAAGGGCTCTTCGGCGTCTTCCAGGTGGCGGGGTCGTTCGGCTTCCTCGCCGGGCCTATCATCGGCGGGCTCCTCGTGGAGACGCTCCGCACCGCCGAGGGAGCGCCGCGCTGGGCGACGATCTTCTCGAGCGTCGGGATCGCCCTCGTCGCACTCGGGCTCGTGAGTTGGCGGGTCCTCGGCCGACTCCATCGCGAATGGGAGACGCGCTGAATGAGCGTCACCGCGACGCCGAACTCGGGTGAGATGGTCCCTGCTGAGCGGATCGGTGGGCGCGTGAACGTCCCACGGATCCCCACGGGGACGCCGCGGCGCGGGAACCCGCTCCTCCAGCGGATCATGATCGCGTTGCTGCGCCTCACCGGGTGGCGCTTCACCGGCGTCGACTTCCCTGACGTACGGCGGATGGTGTTGATCGTCGCACCGCACACCTCCAACTGGGATTTCCCGCTCGGGGTGATGGCGATGTACGCGCTGCGGATCCGCGGCACCTACCTCGGGAAGCACACGTTGTTCCGTTTCCCGCTCGGGATCCTGATGCGCTTTCTCGGCGGCGTCCCGGTGGACCGCGGCTCGAGCCAGGATGTGGTGGGGCAGACAGTGGCCCTCGCGCAGGGGATGGACCGCGCGATCATCGTCCTCTCCCCCGAGGGGACGCGCAAACTCGCCCCCAAGTGGAAGACGGGGTTCTACCGGATCGCCCAGCAGGGTGGGATGCCGATCTTCCCCGTGGCGTTCGATTACGCGCGGAAGGAGATCCGCTTTCTCCCGCTCTTCCACCCGACCGGCGACCTCGACGCCGACCTCGCAGCGCTCCGGGCGAACTTCACCCCCCAGATGGCTAGGTATCCCGCCCAGTACGCCTAAACGGTAGAATTTCCTGATGACCTCTCGTCGCCACTTCCTGCTCGGGCTCGGCGCCACGGCCCTCACCCCGCTGGCCCTGCGAGCCCTCCCTTCGACGGAGCTGCTGGAGATGACCGCAACCGATGGATCCCCGCTCAGGGGCGTGGGGGTGCAACTCTACATGCTGCGCGACGCGATGCGCGCCGATCCCGAGGGGACGCTCAAGCGGATCGCCGAGACGGGGTTTACCGAGATCGAGTGGTGGGGCCGCTGGGGCCGCACCCCGCAGCAGCTCCGCGCGACGCTGGACGCGCATGGCCTCCGCTCCCCGTCGGCGCACTTCGGGCTCGACGATCTCCTCCCCGATCGCTTGCCGGCGGTGTTGGATGCCGCCGAGGTGATGGGGCAGAAGACGGTGATCGTCGCGTCGACGACCAAGGCGCAGAATGGGACGCTCGAGAGGTGGCAGCGGACGGCGGCGGCGCTCACCGCGGCGGGACGCACGGCGGCGGCGCGTGGGATCCGTGTGGGCTACCACAATCACGACTACGAGTTCCAGCGCTTCGGCGAGCGCACGTTGATCGAGATCCTCCTCGCGGAGACCGATCCCGCCGTCGTGGATCTCGAGCTGGATTGCTTCTGGGCCTTCAAGGCGGGGCAGGATCCGATCGCCTTCCTCACGCGGTATCGCGACCGGATCACGATGCTCCACGTGAAGGACTCCACCGCCGCGCCAGAGTACGCGCAGCGGGATGTGGGTGACGGGGTGATCGACTGGCGCACCCTGCTCCGCTCCGCACTCGCGGGCCGCGTCGCGCATCTCTACGTGGAGCACGATACTCCCGCCGATGCGTGGGCCACCGCGCGCAACGGCCGCACCTATCTGCAGTCGCTCGGCTACTGACCCTCTTCTCCCCAGCCATGACTCAGTCTCGCTCTACCACGTATGACGTCGCCATCGTCGGCTCGGGCGCTGGCGGCGGGATGGCCGCCTATCAACTCACCAAGGCGGGTGCGAAGGTCGTGATGCTCGAGGCCGGGAGTTGGTGGGACAACGCCGACCCCAGGTATTCGGCGATGCTCAAGATGCCGTACGACTCGCCGCGGCGTGGCGCCTCGACCCCCGACCGGCCGTTCGGCGAGTGGGATGCCTGCATCGGCGGGTGGACGATCCCCGGCGAGCCGTACACCAAGGCCGAGGGGACCAAGTTCGATTGGTGGCGTGGACGCATGCTCGGGGGGCGCACCAACCACTGGGGGCGCATCTCGCTCCGCTTCGGCCCCGACGACTTCCGTCGCAAGACGCTCGACGGGATGGGCGATGACTGGCCGATCTCCTACGACGACATCAAGCCCTGGTACGACGAGGTCGATCGACTGATCGGCATCTTCGGGAGCCTCGAGAATCTCCCGAACGATCCGGATGGGATCTTCCATCCCGCGCCGGCGCCGCGGTACTACGAGCATCTGGTGAAGGACACCTGCGACCGGATGAAGGTGACCTGCATCCCCGCGCGGCTCTCGGTGATCACCAAGCCGCTCAACGGGCGCTCCCCCTGCCACTACTGCGGGCAGTGCAATCGCGGGTGCATGACAAATTCGAACTTCTCGTCACCCAACGTGTTGATCTTCCCCGCGATGAAGACGGGGAATCTCACGCTGATCACCGACGCGATGGCGCGCGAGGTGTTCACCGGCCCCGATGGCCGTGCGACGGGTGTGGCGTACGTCGACAAGAAGACCGGTGAGGATCGCGAGGTGCAGGCGCGGATCGTCGTGCTCGCGGCGAGCGCGCTCGAGTCGGCGCGGTTGCTCCTCAACTCCAGGTCGTCGCGGCACCCGAATGGGCTCGCCAATGCGAGCGGGGTCGTCGGCCGCTACATCACCGACACCACCGGGACCGATGTCGCGGGGTTCATCCCGCGGTTGGTGGATGTTCCGCGCCACAACGCCGATGGCGTCGGCGGTGGGCACATCTACATGCCCTGGTGGCTCGACAACAGGAAGCTCGACTTCCCGCGCGGCTATCACATCGAGGTCTGGGGGGGGCTCGGGATGCCAAGCTATGGCTTCATGGGGGGGATCCAGAGCTATCCCGAAGGTGGGGGCTATGGCGCCGACCTCAAGCAACAGTATCGCACGTACTGGGGGGCGACGGTCGGCTTCTCCGGTCGTGGGGAGATGATCCCCAACGACAAGAGCTTCGTCGAGATCGATCCGGCGGTGAAGGATCGCTTCGGGATCCCCGTGCTCCGCGTGCACTGGGAGTGGCGCGACTCCGAGTATCTCCAGGTGAAGCACATGCAGGAGACCTTCCGTGCGATCATCGCCGAGATGGGGGGCGAGGTCTGGAGCGCGATGCCGACCAAGGAGCAGGGGTACGGGATCGCGAATGGCGGGGCGATCATCCACGAACTCGGTGGGGTGCGGATGGGGCGCAGCGATCGCGCCTCCGCGCTCAACGCCAACTGTCAGGCGTGGGACTGCGACAACCTCTTCGTGGCCGATGGTGGGCCCTTCGTCTCGCAGGCGGACAAGAATCCCACCTGGACGATCCTCGCGCTCTCCATGCGCACCAGCGACCACATCATCCGGCAGCGCCGGGCGGGGGCCCTCTGATGTCCGAGATGAATCGACGGGACGCATTGCAGCAGCTGTTGGCGGTGCCGGCGGGGATGATGATCGCGCCAGAGGTGGTGGAGCGCGCGGCGGCGCATGTGGAGGCGGCGCTCGCGCCGGTGGCGGCCGAGGCATCCGCGGAGACACAGGCGGCGCAGCCCGCCGCGCGCGCCGCGTATAGCCCCAAGCAGTTCACCACCGATGAGTGGCGGCTCCTCCGTGTGCTCGTGGACTATGTGATCCCGCGCGACGCACGCTCGGGGAGCGCCACCGATGCCGGGGTCCCCGAGTTCATGGACTTCATGCTCGGTGAGTACGCGAGCATGCGCACCTGGATGAAGAACGGGCTCGGGTGGATGAACGCCGAGTGTCGGGCGCGGTTCGGGAGAGGGTTCGTGAGCTGCACCGATGCGCAGCGACGGGTGGTGCTCGACGCGATCGCCTATCCCAAGAAGGCCGCGCCGGAGATGAAGCCGGGGGTCGACTTCTTCAACAACCTGCGGAATCTCACCGCGAGCGGGTTCTGGTCGAGCCGCGTCGGGGTGAGGGATCTGGGCTACAGTGGGAATGTGCCGGTCGGGAAGTGGGAGGGGACGCCGCCGCAGGTCATGGCGTGGTTGAAACGGGCCTGATGGCGTCGCTCGCCGTGATGGTCCGTCGCGTCGGTGGCGCGCTCATCCTCGCGGTCGCCACGCAGGCGACGGCGCAGCGCCCCTCCCCTGCCGCTCCGCTCGCGCGCACGCTCCTTACCGAGATGATCGCCGCGCGCACTACGGTGAGCGGGACCACCACCCCACTCGTCGAGTCGCTCGCGGCGCGCTTCCGTGCCGCGGGGGTCCCCGCCGCTGATGTGATGGTGCTCGGTGCAGGCGCACGGAACCGGAACCTCGTCGTACGACTCCGCGGACGTGATCGCGCCGCCAAGCCACGCCTCTTCCTCGCGCATCTCGATGTGGTCGAGGTCGATTCCGCGGCGTGGCGTACGAATCCCTGGATGCTCACCGAGCGTGATGGGATGCTCTACGGGCGCGGGGTGCAGGACGATAAAGGCCCTGCTGCCGCCCTCAGCGCCGCCTTCTTGGACCTCGTGACGCGGCGCGTCACCCCCGAACGGGACCTGATCCTCGCGCTCACCGCGGGCGAGGAATCGGGCGAGGACAACGGGGTGCAGTGGCTCGTCGCGAATCGCCCCGAGCTCGTACGCGCGGAGTTCGTCGTCAACGCCGATGGTGGGTCAGGCGAGGTCGCCGATGGGCGTCCCGTGGCGTTCAATGTGCAGGCGGCGGAGAAGGTCTACCTCGACCTTACCCTCACCGCGCGCGGGCCCGGCGGGCACAGCTCCCTCCCGGCGGGCCCCTCGCCGATCGATCGATTGGCTGGGGCGCTCGACCGCGTGGGGCGCCACATCTTCCCCGTGCAGCTCACCGCCGTCGCACAGGAGTACCTGCGCCAACGGGCCCCGCTCGCGGGCGGGGAGACGGGCGCCGCGATGGCAGCGATGGCCCGCGACCCACGTGATGCCGCCGCGGCCGCCGTCCTCTCGCGCTCGCCACAGCTCAACGCGACCCTCCGCACCACCTGCATCTCCACCCTCCTCCGCGGCGGGACCGCG
>VHBP01000049.1 GCA_016871915.1 Gemmatimonadota bacterium | reverse complement strand
TTCTCGCAGCGTGCGGGGGCGTTGGTCGTCGACGCGGTGCCGCTCGCTGCGATCGCCGAGGGGGCCGGTACGCCGGCCTATGTGTATTCGGCGGCGATGATCCGCGAGCGGATCGCTCGGCTCCGCGCGGCGCTCGAGGGGGTCCCGCACCAGCTGCACTACTCGCTCAAGGCCAATGCCTGTCGCGGGGTCCTCACGGTGATCCGCGAATCGGGGTGCGGGTGCGACGTGGTCTCCGGCGGTGAATTGGCCAAGGCGCTCGCGGCCGGCTTTGCGCCGTCGCAGATCATCTTCGGCGGGGTGGGGAAGCAGGCGCATGAATTGCGCGAGGCGCTCCGTGCCGGGATCAAGCTGATCAATGTCGAGTCGGCGGCGGAGGTGGCGCTGTTGGCGTCGATCGCCGCTGCGCTCGGCGTGGTCGCGCCGGTCGGTCTGCGTGTGAATCCCGAGGTGGATGTCACCAATGCGCATCGCTTCATCGCCACGGGGGAGAAGGGGCACAAGTTCGGGATCCCGATCGGCGAGGTCGAGGCGGTGGGGCGTCAGGTGTTGGCCTCGCCGCATCTTCGACTGCTCGCCCTCGACATGCATGTGGGATCGCAGCTCCATTCGTTCGATGCCTATCGGAACGGGGCTGACCGGCTGGTGGAGGTCGCACGGCGCCTCCAAGGGCTCGGCGCACCCTTGGCGAATCTGGATGTCGGCGGTGGGTTGCCGGCGATCTACGAGTCGGAGGAGGCTCCGGATCTCGCCGCCTTCGCCGCCATCGTGGTGGAAGCGGCGCGCACGCTTGGTGTGGAGTTGCTGTTGGAGCCCGGGCGATTCCTCGTGGCCGAGGCGGGTGTCCTCCTCACGCGGGTGATCTATCGGAAAGAGAATGGCGGACGCACCACGCTCGTCTGTGATGCCGGGATGACGGAGTTGATCCGTCCCTCGCACTATGGGGCGTACCACCGGATTGACGCGGTGGCGCCGGTGGCGGGGACGATGGTGGCCGATGTGGTGGGGCCGGTCTGCGAGACGGGGGATTTCCTCGCCTTGGGTCGGGAGGTACCGGCCGTCGACGCCGGCGCGTTGCTCGCGGTGCATACGGTTGGCGCGTACGGTTCCGTGATGAGTTCGCAGTACAACGCCCGTCCGCGCGCGGCGGAGGTCGTGGTCGATGGGGATCGCTGGGCGGTGGTGACCGCGCGCGAGTCCTATGCCGACCTCATGCGGCAGGATGTGGTGCACCCCGAGTGGAGGCAGAGCTGATGCGCGTCGGATTACTGTCGGATACCCATGATCGCCTGCCGGCGGTCGAGGCGTTGGCGCGCGAGCTCATGGCGCGAGAGGTCTCCTTCGTGCTGCACGCCGGGGATTTCTGCGCGCCGTTCTCACTCCGCCCCTTCATCGCACACAACGTGGCCCTCGCGGGGGTCTTCGGCGTGAACGATGGCGATCACGCGGGATTGCGCCTCGCCGCGGCGAAGGGGATGGGGATGGAGATCTTCGAGGCGCCGCACAGCCTGGTGCTCGGCGACAAGAAGGTCTTGCTCGTTCATGAGCTGGGGGATGCGCTCGACGGCTCGATCCTCGCGCATGACATCGTGGTCCATGGGCAGGCCCACATCGCCTCGACGGCGACGCGGGAGCAGACGCTGCTCGTCAACCCCGGTGAGGCCTGTGGATGGCTCCATGGGTCACCGTCCGCTGCGATCCTCGATTTCGAGACCCTGAAGGTGGAATCGATCACCCTGCCGGCAGCGGAGTGGACCCGATGAGTTCGCGTGTCCTGATCCTCGATTGCGGCTCGCAGTTCACGCAGCTCATCGCGCGTCGCGTCCGCGAGGCGCGCGTCTTCTCCGAGATCCACCCCCCGACGCGATCGCTCCAGTGGATCCGCGAGTGGAAGCCCACGGCGATCATCCTCTCCGGTGGGCCCAGCTCGGTGACCGATGAAGGGGCGCCGACCTTCGATTCCGCGATCCTCGATCTCGCGCCGGTGCTGGGGGTCTGCTACGGGATGCAGTGGATCGCCCACACCTCGGGTGGCTCGGTGCGCGGCGGCGGGCGCCGTGAGTACGGGCGGGCCGAGTTGGTGGTGAAGGAGCCCTCAGGACTCTTTGCCGGGTTCGATCCCGGGGAGCGCTCGGTGGTCTGGATGAGCCATGGCGATCATGTGGAGACCGTCCCGCCGGGATATGTGCTCACCGCCTCGAGCGAGGGGAACCCCGTCGTCGCGTTCCGTCACACGTCGAAGCCGATCCACGCCGTGCAGTTCCACGCGGAGGTGGCGCATTCGGTGCGCGGGGCCGAGATCATCCAGAACTTCCTCTTCGGGGTGGCGGGATGCACCGCGGATTGGACGCCGGGGCACTTCATCGAACAGGAGATCGCGCGGATCCGTGAGCGCGTGGGATCGGCGCAGGTGATCTGCGGACTCTCGGGTGGTGTGGACTCCTCCGTCGCGGCGGCGCTCGTGCATCGCGCCATCGGCGACCAACTCACCTGCATCTTCGTCGATACGGGGTTGCTGCGCCTGCATGAGCGGGAGCAGGTCGAGCGGACGATGGGGCAGCACCTCGGGATCAAGCTCGTGACGGTGCGTGCGGAGGACCGCTTCCTCACGGCGCTGCAGGGACTCGATGACCCGGAGCAGAAGCGCAAGGCGATCGGGCACACCTTCATCGACGTCTTCGAGGATGCGTCCTCGGTGGCGGGGGAGACGGCGGAGTTCCTCGTGCAGGGGACGCTCTATCCCGATGTCATCGAGTCGGTGAGCGCGAAGGGTGGGCCGAGCGCGACGATCAAGACGCATCACAACGTCGGCGGGCTCAAGCCCGACATGAAGTTCAAGCTGATCGAGCCGCTCCGCGAGCTCTTTAAGGACGAGGTGCGGAACGTCGGGCGGGAGCTGGGGCTGCCGGAGGAGATGGTGGGGCGGCATCCCTTCCCGGGGCCGGGACTCGGGATCCGCGTGCTCGGTGCGGTCGATCCGGTGAACGTCGAGACCCTGCGGCGTGCCGACGCGATCTATCTCGAGGAGATCCGCGCGGCGGGGCTCTACCACGAGATCTGGCAGGCCTTCGCGGTCTTCCTCCCGGTGCGCTCGGTGGGGGTGATGGGGGATGGGCGCACCTACGAGCATGTGATCGCGCTGCGCGCCGTGACGAGCACCGATGGGATGACGGCGGATTGGTTCGCCTTCCCCACGGAGGTCCTCGCGCGCATCTCGAACCGGATCATCAATGAGGTGCCGGGGGTGAATCGCGTGGTGTACGACGTGAGCTCCAAGCCACCGGCCACGATCGAGTGGGAGTGAGGTGATGCGGTTCGCGCAGCTGCTGCCGACTTCGACCGAGTTGCGCGAGATGCTGCGGCTCGCCGCCCCGATCGTCGCGGTGAACGTCGGGATGATGTTCATGGGGGTGGTCGACTCGCTGATGCTCGGGCGCGTCTCCGGCGCGGCGCTCGCCGCCGGCGTGCTGGGCAACTTCACCTTCTATCTCTGCGCGAGCTTCGGGCTCGGCTTCCTCCTCGCGATCGATCCCGTGGTCGCCCAGGCGATCGGGGCGGGGGATGCGCGCGAGGCGGCGCTCGGGGTGCAGCGCGGGGTGGTGCTCGCGATCGCGACCTCGATCGTCATGGCGATCCTCCTCTGGCCCGCCCCGCAGGTCCTGACGCTCCTTGGGCAGCCGTCGGATGTCGCCCCCGATGCGGGGGCCTTCGTGCGGTGGAGCATCCCCGGGGTCTTCCCCTTCTTCCTCTTCGCTCTGAGTCGGCAGGCGCTGCAGGCACATGGATCGGTGGCACCCGTGCTCTGGGCCGCCGTGGTAGGGAATGTGGTCAACGTTCTCGCGAATCTCGTACTCGTCTTCGGGATGTTCGGCGTGCCGGCGCTCGGGGTCGTCGGCTCGGCGATCTCCACGACGATCGCGCGCTGGGTCATGTTCGGGGCGATTCTGCTCTTCGCGCGTCAGCGCCTCACGCGCCTGGTGCGGCCCTGGTTCCCTGAGGCCCTGTCGTGGGCCCCGCTGCGTGGCCTCGCAGCACTTGGGGCCCCGATCGGTCTCCAGTTCTTCGCCGAGGTGAATGCCTTCGGGCTCGTGACGATCATGATGGGATGGGTCGGGACGAATGCGCTCGCGGGGCATGAGGTCGCGCTCAACCTCGCCTCGCTCACCTTCATGGTGCCGATGGGGGTCGCGGCGGCGGGGACGGTGATGGTCGGGCGCGCGATTGGTCGCGGGGATCCGGCGGCGGCGCGGCGCGATGCGGTCGCCGCCCTGGTCGTGGGGATCGGCTTCATGTCACTCACGGCCATCGCCTTCTTGGTGGTCCCGGGGCTCTTCGCGCGGGCCTATACCACCGACGGTGGCGTCATCACGGTGGCGATGACCTTGATCCCGATCGCCGGGATTTTCCAGGTCTTCGATGGGATGCAGGTCTGCGCGACCGGAGTGCTCCGTGGGGCGGGGGACACGCGCGTCCCGATGGCGATCCACATGGCGAGCTTCTGGCTCGTGGGGATCCCCGTGGGGTCGTGGCTCTGCTTCGGGCTGGATCGGGGGCCGGCAGCGCTCTGGTGGGGGCTCACGGCGGGACTGGCCGCGGCGGGACTCCTTCAGCTGGCGCGGGTGCGTTCGCGGCTCGGTGGGCCGCTGGAGCGATTGCTCCTCTCGTGAGGTCCGCGCGCGTCGACGGGCGCGTGACCGCGGGAAATTAGACGCTCTTCTCCTGTAGCAGCGCCATGAATTCCGCGGGGCTCTGGATCTCGAGCAACCGCTGCGGCACATCCGCCTCCTTGGCGAACTGCGCGATCTTCCCGAGGACGGGGAGGTACTGGTTCGAGACCTCGAGCGGCGGCGCAACGATCAGGAAGAAGCAGCGCGCGGGCTGATCATCGATCGACTTGAAGTCGAGACCGTCCTTCTTGCGTCCGAAGGCGACGCGGAGCGTGTTCACCACGAGCGAGCGGCAGTGGGGGATCGCGATCCCGCGCCCGATCCCGGTGGAGCCCAGGTTCTCGCGACGCTTGAGCATCTTGAAGAGCGTCGCCTCGTCCTTCTCGTCGAGCTGGAGCAGACCGATCAGCTCATGGAGGATCTCGTCCTTGGTGGTCCCCTTGAGGTCGAGGGAGACGGCGTCCGGACTGAAGAAGTCTCGCAGTTCCATCTTGCGAACCTAACCCGCCCGCGAAATCAAGTCAAACCCTGTCGTTGCAAGGAGTTGCACTCACTTCTAGGTTTCCTCGGATGCGGTTCCCGTACCCGACCGGATCGTCTGCGGTCCCTCTCTTTCTCGCCCCGATGGCCGGGGTCTCCGAGTCCCCCTTCCGGCGTCTCTGCCGCGTCTGGGGCGCGGATGTGGTCGTGACCGAGTTCCTCTCGGCAGAGGGGATCCGTCGGGAGAATGAGGCGACGATCTCGAAGCTGCGCTTTGGTCCGGAGGAGCATCCGATCGGGGTGCAGATCTTCGGCGCCGATCCGGTGGCCATGCGTGAGGCGGCGTCGGCGGTGACCGAGGTGTTCCAGCCCGATTACATCGACATCAACTTCGGGTGCCCGGTCAAGAAGGTCGTGCGGCGCAACGGCGGCTCGGGATGCCTCAAGGATCTCGATCTCGTGCAAGAGATCATCCGCGCGGTGGTGCAGGGCACCCACCTCCCGGTGACCTGCAAGATCCGCAGTGGGTGGAGCGAGGAGATGCGCGACCCCGTCGCGATCGGTCTGCGCTGCCAAGACGCTGGGGTGAAGGCGATCGCGCTCCATCCGCGGACGCGGACGCAGATGTACACGGGTCATGCGCACTGGGAGGAGATCGCGGCGCTCAAGGCGGCACTCGAGATCCCCGTGATCGGGAACGGCGATATCAAGACCGCCGCTGATGCGCTCCGCATGCGGGAGCAGACCGGATGCGATGGCGTCATGATCGCGCGTGGGAGCTTCGGGCAGCCCTGGATCTTCCGACAGGCGCGAGCCCTCCTCGACGGACAGCCGATGCCGGCCACGCCGTCGACGGCGGAGCGCTTCGCCATCGCGCTCGATCATGCGCGGATGGTGCAGGCCTATGAGGCCGATCCCATCGGGGCGGCGATCGAGTTCCGGAAGCATCTCGGGTGGTATGTGAAGGGACTCCCGAACTCGGCGGATCTGCGCAAGCAGCTACATGCGGTGAATTCGTTCGACGAGGTCGAGGGGATCTTCGCGCGCTATCTCGAGAGTGATTGGGCGCACGAGGCCGCGCACGACGCGACCCACGATTCGGCGGAGTCCGCCTCAGAGGAATCCCATGCGGCGTGATCGGGTGCAGGCTCTGCTGGCCGAGGTCGCCAGCGGCCAGCGATCGGTGGACGAGGCGTTGACGCAGCTCGATGGTGCGCCGGTGGAGGAGCTCGGTTTCGCCACGGTGGATACGCATCGTGCCCTCCGACAGGGCTATCCCGAGGTCGTCTTCGGTCAGGGGAAGACCCCGCAGCAGGTGGTCGCGATTGCCGCGCGCCTCGCCGAGTCGGGCGACGGGTTCCTGGTCACGCGTGCGGCGGTCGCGACGCAGGTGGCGCTTGCGCAGCGCTTCCCCACGGTGGAGGTCAATGCGCTCGGGCGCACGGTGCTCCTGCGTGCGACGCAACCGCGCGCGAAGGGAACGCATCTCGTCGCGGTCGTCACGGCGGGGACGAGCGATCTCCCGGTCGCTGAGGAGTGTGCGGTCACCCTCGATACGATGGGGCATCCGGTGCAGCGGATCACCGACGTGGGGGTGGCGGGGATCCATCGTATCCTCGCGCGTCGCGAGACGCTAGCCGATGCCGCGGTGGTGATCGTCGTGGCGGGGATGGATGGCGCCCTCCCCAGCGTGGTGGGTGGGTTGGTGCGCCGTCCGGTGATCGCGGTGCCGACGAGCATCGGGTATGGCGCGGCGTTCCATGGGCTCGCCCCACTTCTCACGATGCTCAACTCCTGCGCCGCCGGCGTCACCGTCTGCAACATCGACAACGGATTCGGAGGGGCGGTGGCGGCGGGCCGGATCCTCGATGCGTTGAACAATCGGGGCTAAGCGGGTTAACATTCGGAGTAGCTCAGGGGGCGACCGGTTTCGATTATGTGGGTGGCTCCATGGCTGCGCGCCCAGGTCCTCGGGTCCCTGGTAAAACCCTCGGGAACTGTACAACTGCGAACAACAACTTCGCTCTCGCTGCGTAAGGCCTAGCCTTACCCCAGCAGTGCCCACCGCGTAGCCCGCCCGGGGCGACCGATGGGTATCGCAAATCCGGGCTGGTCCGACGGTGCGTTCACCACCCAAGGACGAGACTTCAGTGGACTCATTCGACCGTGGGCGGCCTGTCGGCCAGCGGTCGGAGACATCAATCGACAGGATACGCGCGTAGACGCTGTGGAAGATCTCATGTAAGACGGGAGTTCGAATCTCCCCGCCTCCACTCGATATGTGGACCCCACGTCACATCCTCGTGCTCCTGCTCGGCATCACCGCTCCGGTGGTGGTGTCGGCGCAGGGGCGTGCGGGCCATGCGCCCACGGCCACCGGGGTGCCATCGGTGCGGCCGAGCGAGGTCGACATCGCCTTCATCCAGGGCATGCTCACGCATCACGCGCAGGCCGTGGAGATGGTGGCACTCGTCCCGCAGCGAACCACGCGTCGCGAGCTTCTCTTGATCGCGGAGCGGATCGACGTCTCACAGCGTGATGAGATGGCCTGGATGCGTGACTGGCTCGCCGACCATCGGATCCCGGCGGCCGAGGGCCAGGGCGCACACGATCATGCCGCGATGGGGCATGCGAGCATGCCGGGGATGCTCTCGCCAGACGAGATGGCGGCCCTCGCGCGCGCCACGGGACGCGAGTTCGAACGACGCTTCCTCGTAGGGATGATCACACATCACGAGGGCGCGCTGAAGATGGTCGCGGCCCTCTTCGGGTCGCAGGATGCGGCGCAGCGCCCGGAGATCTTCGGGTTCGCGAGCGACGTCGATGCGGATCAGCGCGCGGAGATCACGCGCATGCGAAAGGTGTTGGCCACGCTTACCGCGCCGATGGCTCCCTGAGCCGTATCAACCCTTCCTGCGCCACTGAGGCCACCAAGACACCCTCTCGGGTGAAGACCTCGCCGCGCACGAACCCTCGCGCCCCAGCCGTCGACGGCGCATCGCAGACATAGAGGAGCCACTCGTCCGCACGGAAGGGACGATGCATCCAGATGGTGTGATCGAGTGAGGCGATGAGGAGTCGCGGGTCACGCGTCCCGATCCCATGCGGGCGCAGGGCCGTCGGGAGGAAGCCGTAGTCCGACGCGTACGCGAGGACCGCCTGATGGAGGATCGGGGCGTCGCCGATCGGCTCGACGACGCGGAACCAGACCTGACGACAGGCCGCATCGGGTTCCGTGGCTGTGGGCCGCTCGAAGGGATCGCGCGGGGTGATCGACCGGACGTCAATGGGGCGATCCTGCGTCCAGATCGACCGGACGTGGGCCGGCAGCTTGTCGGCCTGCGCCCGGATCAACTCGAGCTCCGACGTCAGTGACTCTGGCGGCGGGACCTCAGGCATCGAGACCTGATGCGAGAGCCCGGGCTCCTCGAGATGGAACGAGGCGGAGAGGTGGAAGATCGCCTCGCCATGCTGGATGGCGGTGACGCGTCGGCTGGTGAAGCTCCGGCCATCGCGCGGCCGATCGACGAAGTAGACGATCGGGGTGGTGAGATCCCCCTCGCGGAGGAAGTAGCCGTGCACCGAATGCGCCTCGCGCCCTTCGGGGACCGTCTTGCGCGCGGCCACCAGCGCCTGTGCGAAGACCTGCCCGCCGAAGACGCGGCCCGTCCCGAGGTCGCGATTACGTCCGCGATAGATATTGTGTTCGAGCGGCTCGAGTTCGAGAAGCGAGAGGAGTTCGTGGACGACGCTCATCGGGGGGCGTGCGACGGAGGGTTACGCGCCGACGGCCTGCGCGGCGGCGAGCCGAGCGATCGGGACGCGGAAGGGGGAGCAGCTCACGTAATCGAGCCCGGTCTGATGACAGAACTTCACGGAGCGGGGTTCGCCACCATGCTCGCCGCAGATCCCCACCTTGAGACCCGCCCGCGCACCGCGCCCTGCCGTCGTCGCCATGGTGATCAGCTGGCCGACCCCGTCGACATCGAGGACCTGGAAGGGGTCATCCTGATAGATCCCCTGCGCCACATAGTGTGGGAGGAATCGGCCCGCATCATCGCGACTGAGACCGAGGGTGGTCTGCGTGAGGTCGTTTGTTCCGAAGGAGAAGAACTCCGCCGCGCCGGCGATCTGCGCCGCGGTCAGCGCGGCGCGCGGGAGCTCGATCATCGTACCGACGAGGTACTTCACGTGCAGGCCATGCGCCTGGAACACCTCCGCGGCGACCCGGTCGACGATCGCCCGCTGATGCGAGAACTCCTTGACCGTCGAGACGAGAGGGATCATGACCTCAGGGAGGACGATCATCCCGCGGCGGACGCAGGCGACCGCCGCCTCGAAGATCGCGCGGGCCTGCATCTCCGTGATCTCGGGATAGGTGACGCCAAGGCGGCACCCGCGATGGCCGAGCATCGGGTTCGTCTCCCGGAGGGTCTCGACGACGCGCTTGAGGTCGCGCCGGGTGAGGCCGACGCGCCGTGCGAGGAGCTTAGCCTCCTCACCGCCATGTGGGAGGAACTCATGGAGCGGGGGATCGAGCAGGCGGATGGTGACGGGGAAGCCGTCCATCGCCGCGAAGATCCCCTCGAAGTCCCCGCGCTGCATCGGCAGGAGCTTCGCCAACGCGCGGCGACGACCCATCTCGTCGTGCGCGACGATCATCTCGCGCATGGCGTGGATGCGATCGCCGTCGAAGAACATGTGCTCGGTGCGGCAGAGCCCGATCCCCTCGGCACCGAACCCGCGGGCCACCTGGGCATCGTGCGGGGTATCGGCGTTGGCGCGCACCTTGAGGCGGCGGCGGGCATCGGCCCACCCTAAGAGCTCGGCGAAGCCACGATAGACCGGCGACTCGTCGGCCTTCCGCGTCCCGGCATTCACCTGCATCACCTCGCTCGGCATCGTCGGGAGATCGCCGACGAAGACCTCACCGGTCCCGCCATCGAGGGTGATCCAGTCGCCTTCGTGGATCTCGGTCTCGGCCACGAGGAAGCGCTTGTTGCTCAGGTCGAGTTTGATCGCCGAACATCCGACGATGGCGCACTTGCCCATCCCGCGCGCGACGACGGCGGCGTGACTGGTCATCCCGCCACGCGCGGTGAGGATCGCCTTCGCGGCCACCATCCCGTGGAAATCCTCTGGCGTGGTCTCATCGCGCACGAGGATGACCGCATCGCCCTGCGCGGCACGCGACTCGGCGGTGTCGGCATCGAAGACCGCGATCCCGCTCGCGGCACCCGGACTGGCCGGGAGACCGGCGCAGAGGGCGGTCAGCTTGGTGGCGCGATCGATGATCGGGTGCAGGAGGTGATCGAGCTGGTGCGCTGGCACGCGCTGGAGCGCCTCGGGGCCGGAGATGAGCCCCTCGTTCACGAGGTCGCAGGCGATGCGTACCGCGGCGGCAGCCGTCCGCTTTCCCGTGCGCGTCTGCAGCAGGTAGAGCTTCCCGCGCTCGACGGTGAACTCGAGGTCCTGCATGTCGCGGAAGTGCCGCTCGAGGAGGGACTGCGTGCGGAGGAGGTCTTGGTAGGCCTGCGGGAGCCGCGTCGCCATCTCCTCGATCGGGAGGGGGGTGCGGATCCCCGCGACGACGTCCTCGCCCTGCGCATTGACGAGGAATTCGCCGTAGAACCGCCGGGCGCCTGTCGAGGGGTCCCGCGTGAAGGCGACGCCGGTGCCAGAGTCATCGCCGAGGTTGCCGAAGACCATCGCGACGATGTTCACCGCCGTGCCCGGGGTCTCGGGGATCCCGTTCACACGGCGAAAATCGACCGCCTTCTTGAGGGTCCATGAGCGCCAGACCGCCTCGATCGCACCCCAGAGCTGGATATGTGGGTCCGCGGGGAAGGGAGCGCCGGTGACGGATTGGATGAGCTGCTGATACTCGATGACGAGGGCCTTGAGCGCCTCCGCAGGGAGCTCCGCATCGGTCTTCACGCCATTCACGAGGCGCTTGGCAGCCAGCAGATGCTCGAAGTCGTGCAGCGGTACCCCAAGCACCACATCCCCGTACATCTGCAGGAGCCGCCGATAGGAGTCGTATGCGAAGCGGGCGTTCCCGCTCTGCGTCTCGAGCCCGAGAACGGTCTCGTCGTTGAGGCCGAGATTGAGGATCGTCTCCATCATCCCGGGCATCGAGACACGCGCACCGGAGCGGACCGAGACGAGCAGGGGGTTGTGACGGTCGCCGAAGCGTCGGCCGGTCCCCCCCTCGAGTCGGGTGAGCGCGCGCTCCACCTCATCGCGCAGCCCGCCCGGTGCCCTCCTATGGGTGAGATAGTGATCGCAGAGCGGGCAGCCGATGGTGAACCCGGGGGGGACGGGCACCCCGAGGTTCGTCATCTCCGCGAGATTCGCTCCCTTCCCGCCAAGGAGGTCCTTGTCGTCCTTGGTGCCTTCGGCGGAGCCGTTCCCGAAGAAGAAGACGGATTGCTGCACGGCGGATCTCCGCGAGGGGTATACGCGAGGCCGATCCTAGCCGAGACGAAGTTTCTCGGGGATGGTCGGCGGTTGGGTGGGGTACTGGCCCGAGAAACAGGCATGACAGAAGCCCGAGGGGCCGTCGGGGACCGCGCCGAGCATCCCGTCGAGGGAGATGTAGCCCAGCGAGTCCA
>VHBP01000048.1 GCA_016871915.1 Gemmatimonadota bacterium | reverse complement strand
CGCCGACTGCAGGTGCGTATACCCGAGTGTCGGGAGATCGCGCCAGGTTCGCGCGAAGGCCTCTAGGGCGCGGATCACCGCGACCACGCGGCCGCGGAGGAGCTCGAGGCCACGGCGCATCTGGATGAGGTCGCCGTTGTCGGTGACGAAGCAGCTCGTCGCGCCCAGATGGATCACCCCGCGCGCAGCTGGCGCGACATCGCCGAAGGCGTGCACATGCGCCATGACGTCATGGCGGAAGCGGCGCTCATATTCCGCGACGGCCGCGAAGTCGATGTCATCGAGGTGCCCGCGCATCTGCACGATCGCCTCCTCGGGGATCGCGATGCCGAGTTCGCGTTCCGATTCGGCGAGGGCAAGCCAAAGTCGGCGCCAGAGCCCGTGCCGCGTCTGCGGGCTGAAGAGCGTCAGCATCGCCTGCGAGGCATAGCGCTCGGCGAGCGGGGAGCGATAGGTGTCGTGGCTCATCGGATGCGGAAGTCGGTGGAGTAGACCATGCCGGCGCGCTCGACGAACATCCGGACCGGCCCGCTGCCGCCCGCGCCCTCTATGAGGCGCGCCGCCTGAGGCGCATCGGCGACGGGCGTGCGATTGATCTGGACGATCACGTCGCCGGGGCGCAGACCGAGCGCCTGTTCGACGCGATCGGAGACCCGCACCACGACCGCGCCCTGCGCGGAGCGGATCCCGCGCTCGACACGGATGGCCGGGGTGAGGGAGATCAACTGCAGTTCACGGAGCACCGCGATGCGCTCGGCGCTGGCATCTGGGAGGTCCTTCACGGCGACGGTGACGCGTCGCTCGCGGTTGTCGCGGCGCACCATCAGCGTGGCGTTCTCACCGACGCGGAGGTCCAGGAGTTCCGCCTCCCAGTCGTAGGCGTTGCGCACGACGCGATCGCGGCTGCGCGTGATGATGTCGCCGGCACGAAGACCGGCGGCCTCCGCGGGACTCCCCGGGACGATCCGTTCGATCGTGGCCCCGGCATTGAGCGTGCCGCGGGCGGCGGTCGCCTGGGTCTGTTCGACCTTCACCCCGATCCACGGCCGTCGCACGCTCCCATGCGCGAGGAGATCCTCCGCGACGCGGCGTGCGCGATCGATCGGGATCGCGAAGCCGAGCCCGATGGAGCCGCCGGACGGGCTGTAGATCGAACTGTTCACCCCGACCACCTCACCCGAGGCGGAGACGAGGGGGCCTCCAGAGTTCCCCGGATTGATCGAGGCGTCGGTCTGGATCATGTCGACGTACACGCCGGGGCCATCGCCGCGCCCGGTGAGATTGCGCCCGACACCGCTGACGACACCGACCGTGACGGAGGGTTCGGAGTTGCCGAGGAGGAAGCCGTAGGGATTCCCGATGGCGACGACCCACTCACCGATGAGGAGGTCGCGCGAGGTGCCGAGCGGGGCGACGGGGAGATTCTTGGCGTCGATGCGAAGGACCGCGAGGTCGTTCAGCTCATCGGCGCCGACGAGGGTCGCGGGATAGGTGGTCCCATCTCGGAGCGCGACGTTGATCTTCGATGCCCCGGACACGACATGCGCGTTGGTCACGATCACGCCGGTCGCCTGGACGATGAAGCCAGAGCCGATTCCCGCAGCGACCTGTTCTCCGGAGCGGGTGCCGAAGAAGAGGTCGTACGGGGTCGCGGCGGTGCGCTCGACGCGTTCCGTCTGCACGGTGACGACGGCCGGCGAGACGCCTGCCACGGCCGTCGTGATGGCGGTGCGTCGGCTGGCGGCGACGTTCGCGGTGAGGCTGTCAGCCGCGCCGGGCGCGACCCGTGAGGCGGGGAGCTGCGCGATCGACGGTTGTGGGGTCGCCCCATCGCACGCGGCGAGGAGGACGAAGAGCAGGGGATGCCCCCGGCGCCAGAGCGACCGTCGATTCATCGCGCGCGCCGGGGTTTGGCTCGCCGCGCCATATCCACGAGGAAGCGGTCGACAGCACGATCGGTGAGCGGGTGGTTCAGCACGGCATGTAACGTGTCGGGCGTCACCACCGCGGCATCCGCTCCGGCGGCACCCATCGCGCTCAGACGGAGCGCATTCTTCGGGCCGGCGGCAACGAGATCGCATTCCACCGAGGCGCGGTCGAGCATCGCGCGAAGCGGGACGAGCACCGACTCGCCGGGGTGGTCGATCGCATCGAGGGCGTCGACGGGCACGACCACGTGCGCCGCACCCGCCTTGGCCGCGAGGAGCCCCTGCGCGGCCGAGTGCACGAAGGTCGCCGCACAGCGGATCCCGTCGCGGTTCAGTCGTCGGAAGGCGGGGAGTGCGTCCTCGACGAAGGGGATGGCGATGATGACCTGCTCTGCCACGCGACGGAGTGCACGCGAGCCGCGCATCAGCTCGGTCGGGGTCAGGGCACCGACGCTCGCGAAGATCGGGACCGGAGCGAGGGTCGCGAGCTCACCGAGGATCTCCAGCGGATCGGCCTGCGGGACCTCCTCGGCGAGCACGCGTGGCGTCGCGACGATGCCGTCAATCAGGCCGCTCTGCAGCGCCCAGCGGATCTGGTCGGGATCGACGGTGGCGAGGTAGAGGCGCATCAGGTGGGGAGGTACAGGTCGGCGGGGTACGAGACTTCTTCAAGCGAGAGTCCGGTGGGCGCGGCGGGCGGGGCGACCTCGTCGTTGGTCTCGGCGACGAGCAAGGCGAGGAAGGCGTCGCGCGTCCGCTTGCCACTCGCCGTCTCGAGCATCGTCGCCACGAGGAAGCGCACCATGTGGTGCAGGAAGCGATTCGCCTGGATCTCGAAGACGAGGTCGCCGGGCTCATCGGGCGCCGCGTCGACCCAGCGGGCGAGGGTCACCGAGCAGCGATGATCGTCCTCGGCGGGCGCGCTCCCTCGCACGGCGAAGCCGCGGAAGACGTGCGTGCCGAGGAGCTGCGCGGCGCACCAATCGAGAGTCGATCGGTCGAGGGGGGCGCCCTCGTAGGGCGTCGCCCAGCGCCGACGAAAGGGGGAGCCGGCATTCGGCCGCGTGCCAAGGCGGTAGCGATAGCGTCGCGCCACGGCACTGAAGCGGGCATGGAAGTCAGGACGCATCTCGTGGGCGGAGGCGACCCAGAGGTCGGCCGGCAACTGCTGATTCATCACACGTCGGAGGCGCGGGGGCTCCCAGTGCGGCGCGACCGTGATGGAGGCGGCCTGACCGCGGGCATGGACGCCCGCATCGGTGCGACCGGCGCCGGTCACGCGAATCGGGGCGCCGTGCAGACGTCCGAGCGTCTCTTCGAGGACGCCTTGCACCGTGCGGAGGCCGGGTTGGAGTTGCCACCCGGCGAATGCGGTCCCGTCATAGTGCAGGACCAGTTGCACGCATCGCTCCGCCATCCGGGGAAAGATACCCGGGGCGGGGGGGGCACTTCAAGCAAAATCCCTCGGGGCGAGGCGTTCGCGCCGAGGGATCTTCTGACCGATGTGAAGCGGCCGCGAGCAGCCGCCTCGGCTTGCCCGCTCAGTAGCGCCGGAGCACCCCGACGACGATCCCCTGCACGCGCACCTGATCCTGTTGCACGTAGATCGGGGCCATCGAAGCGTTGGCCGGCTGCAGGCGGACCCGGCCGTCGCGCTCCCGGTAATAGCGCTTGACCGTCGCGCCCGACTCCTCGACCATCGCGATGACCATCTCCCCATTGTCGGCGGCGGGGCGGTCGTGCACGACCACCATGTCCCCGTCGGCGATCTGATCCTCGATCATCGAGTTCCCGCGGACCTTCAAGACATAGTGCCCGCCCGGGCGACGGACGAAATCCTCGGGGACCGCGATCGTCTCCGACGCTTCGAACGCCTCGATGGGGAGGCCGGCGGCGACGGCGCCGAGGACCGGGAGCTCCACCGACCGAGGGAAGGCCTCGGAGGGGAGGATCTCGATCGCGCGGCTCTCGTTGTAACTCCGCTTGATGTAGCCCTTCCGCTCGAGGTTGCTGAGGTGCTCGTGCACCGTGGCGAGCGACGTGTAGCCAAAGCGCTCGGCGATCTCCTCGAAGCTGGGGGCATAGCCATTCGTATCCCCATACTGCGTGAGGAAATCAAGGATCTCGCGTTGCTTCTTGGTCAGCGGCATAGGTCCGGTCCGTCGGAAGGGTGGTCGGTCGTCTGACTGCTGCGTCAAAGACGCCCGAAGATGTCCCGAAGTAACGGTATCCGAAGAAACGACGAAGCGCAACCGGCCATCTCCGTTGTGAACCCCTGCTCCCACCATCGGGAGGGCAGGTGGCGCCACTTTTCGCGTGGGAGTTAGCGTTCAACGGCCCCCCCATCATGACAGCCCCATCGACGCCTCCGATCCAACCAGGTGCCGCCCCACCGTTCGATCCAGCGGTGGTCGTCGATCTGTTCCGAGCCGCGGGATGGATCCCGTGGTCGTGAAGGCGTTCGTCTCGCTCCTCGGGGTATACCCCGTGGGGACCTGCGTGGTGCTCGACACGATGGAACTCGGGATCGTCGAGCGGGTGAACCCCGTCCCCGATATGGGGGCACGCCCGATCGTGCGCAGCATCAGCGATCGCACCGGACAGGTGCAATTCCCGGGGAAGAGCGTCGATCTCGCGGACCGCACCCTCGATGGTCGCTACGCTCGTTCGGTCATCAAAGTCGTCGAGGCGGAGCGCCTCGGCATCCGCGTCGGCGATTACTTCGTCTGAGATGACCGCGGTCCGATTGCCCTCGTGGGCACAGGTCGGGGAGAAGCGGCGTGCCCACATCACGCGCGTCGTCGCGCTGTTGGACCGGTGGGCGCACGAGCTGCAGCTCAATCCGACCGACGCGGCGGCCTGGCATGATGTCGGCGTCCTCCACGATGCGTTGCGCGATGCGCCGGAGGCGGAGCTGCGGCGACTCGCCGGTCCCGTCGAGCTCCCCCTCGAGGTCCTGCATGGTCCTGCGGCGGCGAATCGCCTCCTGTCGCAGGGTGAGACGCGGCAAGAGGTGGTGGACGCGGTGCGGTGGCATACGGTCGGGTACGCCGGTTGGGGTCGCGCGGGGCGCGCGCTCTATATGGCGGACTTCCTCGAGCCCGGACGTCCCTTCCTGCAGGCCGACCGCGCCTTTCTCGCCGAGCATCTCGCCCATGACTTCGACGGGGTCTTCCGTCAGGTGGTCCGGATGCGCCTGGAATGGACCCTGCGCGAAGGGAAGGGGCTCTTTCCCGAGGCGGTGGCGCTATGGAACGCGGTCCGATGATCCCGCGTCGCCTGCGCGGGTGGCTCGTCCTCGCACTGCTGCTGACCGGAATCGGTGTCTATGTCTGGCGGTGGGAGTCGGACCCGATGGGGGGGATCGCGGTGACGGCTGACGCCGATGCGACGGTCCCGCGCGTGGTCCCCGATTCACTCCGGATCCGCGTGGAGGTCTTGAACGGGGCCGGCACCGGCGGGCTCGCCCGGCGCGCGACGCGCGCGATGCGGGATGCGGGATTCGATGTGGTCGCGTCGGGGAATGCCCCCGAGCGCACTGACAGCTCGATCGTTTTGGTGCGGAGCGGCCAAGTGGCGTGGGGCGAGCTCGCGGCGCAGGCGCTCAGGGGCGCGCGCGTCGAGCTCCGCCCCGATACCTCACGCTACCTGGACCTCACGATCATCGTCGGGGCCCGCTGGCGGCCGCCGCCGGAGGCGTTCGACCCGTAGCTGGCCGCACGCGGCCGCGATGTCCTTCCCGCGGCTCTTCCGGATCGCGACCTCCACCCCATGTCCGCGGATGCGGCGCGCGAATCGAGCGATCATTTCGGGGGACGTCGGGGTGAATCCCATCGCCCCACCGGGGTGCAACGGGATCAGGTTCACGAAAGCTCCGCACTCGCGCGCCAACGTCGCCAGCTGATCCGCGTGCTCCGGGTGATCGTTCACCCCACCAAGCATGACGTATTCGAAGGTCACGCGTCGCTCGAACGCCGCGGCCGCACGGATCACCGCCGCGAGTGGATACTTGGTGTTCACCGGCATCAGCGTCTGCCGCAGCGCATCGCTCGGCGCATGGATCGAGAGGGCGAGGCGGAACTGCTCCTTGCGACGACCCAAGGCCTCGATCCCCGGGAGGATCCCGACCGTCGAGACGGTGATATGGCGGGCACCGATCCCGAATCCCTTGGGATCATTCAGCACGGAGAGGACGACATCGACCGCCGACCAGTTCATCAGGGGTTCGCCCATCCCCATGAAGACGATGTTGGTCGCACGGACGGGGGGATCCAACAGGGCGAGCTCACGCACCTGACCGGCGATCTCGTGCACGGCGAGGTTGCGCGCGAACCCCATCGCGCCGGTCGCACAGAAGGCGCACTGCAGGGGGCACCCCGCCTGCGAGGAGATGCAGAAGGTCATCCGGTCGTCATCTGGGATCGCCACCGTCTCGATCGCCTGCCCATCGGCCAACCGGAAGAGGAACTTGCGCGTCCCGTCGGTGGAGCGCTGTCCCGTCTCCAGGGTCAGCCGAGGGAGGACGAAGTGTTCGGCGAGCCGCTCTCGGAAGGCCTTGGGGAGGTCGGTCATGGCCGCGAAGCTCGCCACCGGCTTCTGCCAGAGGTGGGGGACCACCTGACTCCCACGATAGGCGGCCTCCCCATGGGACACCGCGAATTCCCGGAGCAGGCGGTCGGCCTCCACGGGGGCGAGATCCAGCAGATTCCTCATTCCGAAGCCTACCGGCTGCGAGAGGGCTGGTCAATGTGGTTCGCCTACCACCAAGTCCATGCAGCGAATAGATTTATCTCTCGTCATGCCACTGGTCGGACCTCCTGTTGCCCTTCGTGAACGGCCATCGAGATTCTGGCCGGCGCTCCTCTGGGCCGCGCTCATCCTCGTAGGGACGTCGTGGCCGAACATCTCTGTCGGCCCTGACATCGGCGGGCTCGACAAGGTCGTGCATTTCTCCATGTACGGTGGGTTTGCCTACCTGCTCCTGCGGGCGAGCCGGTACCGGGCCTCGTGGGGGCGGGTCACGATCGTCCTCGCCTGCGTCGCTGTCTTCGGTCTGGTCGACGAGGTCCATCAGGCGTACATCCCCGGCCGCTCGGCGAGCCTCGCCGACTGGGTCGCCGATCTTCTCGGTGGCACCGCTGGGGCGCTCCTCTCGCACCACCGCGCCCGTCCCACTCCTTTCACCCCGCCACTCCCGTCGTGACCACTCCCACCGCTGCGGCGCTCGCCACCACCCTTCGCACCCACCTCGCCGGCACCTTGCGCGCCTCTGATGTCGGGACCGCTGTCGTCCTTGGCGGCTGGGTCCATCGCTCGCGTGACCTCGGTGGGCAGGTCTTCCTCGATCTGCGAGATCGGGGCGGGGTGGTACAGTGTTCGTTCAATCCGAACTGGACCGCGCCGGAGACGATCGCTGCGGCGGCGGCGATCGGGACCGAGAGTGTGGTGATGATCGAAGGGACGGTGGCACCGCGTCCGGCAGAGATGCTCAATCCCGATATGACGACAGGGGCGATCGAGGTGCGCGCGACGGCCATTCGCGTAGTCGGTCCGGCGGTGACGCCGGCCCTCCCCGTGGCGCCGATCAAGGACGGGAAGCTCCCCGCCGAGGAGCTCCGACTCCGGCATCGCATCCTCGACCTGCGGCGCGAGGAGCTGCAGCACGCCCTCGTGCTTCGGCACCGGCTGATGCAGACCACGCGGCAGTACCTGAGTGGGCAGGGCTATCTCGAGCTCGAGACGCCGATCCTCACCAAGCCCACACCGGAGGGGGCGCGCGACTTCCTCGTCCCGAGCCGGATGCACGCGGGGGAGTTCTACGCGCTCCCGCAGTCGCCGCAGATCTACAAGCAGCTCTTCATGTGCGCGGGGTTCGACCGCTACTTCCAGATCGCGCGGTGCTTCCGCGACGAGGATCTGCGCGCCGACCGCCAGCTCGAGTTCACGCAGATCGACATCGAGGCGTCGTTCATCGGGCGCGAGGACATCATCCTGCTCGCCGAAGGGTTGATCCAGTCGCTCTGGGCGGAGGCGGGGATCGCGGTGGAGACCCCCTTCCCACGCATGAGCTATGCCGACGCCATGGAGCGCTACGGCTGTGATCGCCCTGACCTGCGGTACGGACTCGAGATCGAGGACCTCACCACGCACTTTGTGCAGAGCGAGTCGGGAATCATCCAGTCGGCGCTGCAGGCCGGGGGCCGCGTGCGTGGGATCCGCGTGTCAGGGGGCGCGGCGTGGAGTCGCAAGCAGGTCGATGAACTCGAGGCGATCGCGAAGGGCGCCGGCGTCGGCGGGCTGATCCGGCTCAAGGGGACGGGGAGCGCGCTCGAAGGGCCGCTCGCGAAGTTCCTTTCGCCGGACGCACAGGTCGCGCTGGCATTGCGCGAGGGGGAGCTGTTGTTGGCGGTCGCAGCGTATGATCGCGTCGCGAGTCCGGCGCTCGACCGCGTGCGACAAGAGTGCGCGGCGCGCCTCGGTCTCGCCGATCCGAACACGCGGCGTTTCCTCTGGGTGCTCGATTTCCCGATGTTCGACCAGCATCCCGAGTCGGGGGCGTTGGCGGCGGTGCATCACCCGTTCACCGCGCCCAACGCCGAGGACATGCAGGCGCGGCCCGATGCCCCGACGACGTGGCGCGCGTTGGCCTACGACTGCGTGCTCAATGGGACCGAGCTCGGTGGCGGGAGCATCCGTACGAGTGATCCCACGGTGCAGGCACGGATGTTCGCCCTCCTGGGGATCGGGGACGAAGCGGAGCAGGAGCGTCGCTTCGGCTTCCTGCTGGAGGGGCTCCGCGCCGGCGCGCCGCCGCATGGTGGGATCGCCTTCGGGTTCGACCGGATCGCGATGTTGTTGGCCGGTGCGTCTTCGCTCCGCGATGTGATCGCCTTCCCCAAGACGACGGCGGCGCGTGCCCTGTTCGAGGGAGCGCCGAGCACGGTGCCGGCGGACGATCTCACCGAGCTCCACATCCGCACGGTGGACGCATGACCGACGGGATCTCGACAGGCGACACACAGACGATCCGACTCTCGACCGAGGGCGCGGATCTCCTCCTCCTCGCCGGAGCGGGGGACGCCAATCTCTCCGAATTGCAGAAGCTCTATCCGGTCCGTGTCACCCTACGTGGCGATGCGATGACCCTGATCGGGCCCCCCGAGGTGGTGGAGAAGGCGAGCGGGGTGGCGACGCGGATGATCGAGCAGGCGCGACAGGGCCAGTCGCTCGATCCCGACGATGTCCTCAGATACTCGCTCGAGGGGGCCCCGCGAGAGGGCGGCACGCCAGGGCGCATCGTGCTCCCCGGGGTGCGCAAGATCATCCAGCCCAAGACGCAGGGGCAGGGTGAGTACATGGAGAAGCTGCTCGAGCACGAGATCGTGATCGGGATCGGGCCTGCGGGGACGGGGAAGACCTATCTCGCGGTGGCGGCGGCGGTCGATGCGCTCGCGCGAAAGCGGGTGCGCCGCATCGTGCTCGCGCGACCGGCGGTCGAGGCCGGGGAGTCGCTCGGCTTCCTCCCCGGCGACATGCAGGCCAAGGTCGATCCCTATCTCCGGCCGTTATACGATGCGCTCGACGATCTCATGCCGCCGGAGCGGGTGGCGCGAGCGCTGGAGACGCGGGTGATCGAGATCGCGCCGTTGGCGTACATGCGCGGGCGTACGCTCGCCGATGCCTTCGTGATCCTCGACGAGGCGCAGAATGCCACCAACGCGCAGATGAAGATGTTCCTGACGCGACTTGGCGTGAACTCACGCGCGGTGATCACCGGTGACAAGACGCAGGTGGACCTCCCGAAGCGCGAGGAGAGCGGCCTGCTGCAGGTGGAACGGATCCTGCAGGGGATCGAGGGGATCGCCTTCCATTACTTCACCGAGGTCGATGTGGTGCGGCATCGGTTGGTGCGCGAGATCGTCTCGGCGTATGCGAAGGACGCGGGGACGTGAGCACGCCGACGGTCGAACCGACGGTCGCGGTGCAATCCGAGGGGGTGCGCGTGGCCCTCGCGCGGGCGCGTGTCGCCACGATCGTGCAGGGCGTGCTCCGCGCCGAGACGGTGCGCTCCGCCCTCGTCTCGGTCACCTTCGTCACGACCCGGCGGATGGCCGCGCTCCACGCGAAGCATCTCGCGCACCAGGGGCCGACCGATGTGATCTCGTTCGGCTTTCGTGATACGGCGGGGACCACCATCGGTGACATCTACATCTGTCCCGCGGTGGCGCGCACGCATGCGCGCGCCTTCGGTCGTCCGGTGTGCGAGGAGCTCGTTCGGTTGGTGGTCCATGGCACCCTGCATGTGCTGGGCTACGATCATCCGGCGGGGGAGGCTCGTCTGACCTGCCCGATGTGGCGTCGGCAAGAGCGCTACGTGCGTCGGTGGCTCGCGGCATGACGGGGGTGCTCGTCCTCCTCGCGGGGCTCGCCGCGGCCGTCGCAGCCGTGAGCGTCTATGCGGACAGCGCGCTCCTCAGTCTCGACGAGGAGGAGCCTCCGTCGTCATCGGCGGTGCGTGATTTCCTCGCGCGTCGGGAGTCCGTGCATCGGGCCCTCGCCTTCGGACGCATCCTCGCCCAGCTCCTCGCGGGCACTGCGACCACACTGGCGGTGCTGGCGAGCGGTTGGGTCCCCGCGCGGTACCTGATCCCGGTGGTGGTCGTGGCTGGGGTCCTCCTCGTCATGGTGACCGAGGTCGCGGCCCGTGAGGCCGGCGATGCGGCGGGGGCGGCGGGACTCGACCGGGTCCGAAGCGTCATCGCGATGATCGAGTCCGTCTGTGCGCCGGTGGTCACATTCGGCAGGTGGGTCGACCAGCTCTTGCACTCGGTGATTCCGCCGTCACGCGATGATGCGATCGAGGAGCGCGAGGACGCCGTGGAGCGTTTTCGTGAGGTCGTCGCGGCCGAGGCGGAGGCGGGGGGCGGCGATCGGGTGCTGGTGCACGGTGTCTTCTCCCTTCGCGACACGCGTGTCGACGCGATCATGATCCCGCGGGTCGACATCGTCGGGATCGAGCTCGACACCCCGTGGTCGGAGGTCGCGGACCGAGTGCGGAGCGCGCGACATGCGCGCCTCCTGGTCTTTGATGGCTCGCTCGATGAGCCGGTCGGGGTGCTCTATGCCAAGGATCTGTTGGCCGCACTCGTCGATGACGTCGAACCCGCCTCCGGCTGGCGGGCCTTGGTGCGGCCTGCGCTCTACATCCCGCCGACCAAGGCGGTCGAGGCCCAGTTGCGCGAGTTCCGCGCGACGCGTCGCCATATCGCCATCGTCCTGGATGAGTTCGGTGGGACGGCAGGGCTCCTCACCCTCGAGGACATCCTCGAGTTGATCATCGGGGATATCCAAGACGAGGGTGATGTCGAGCGCCCCGACATCGAGCGCGGCGAGGGCGGACGCCTCTGGCTCTCGGCAGGTGTCACGCTCGACGCGTTGTCCGAACTGCTTGGCCAGGATCTCACGCGAGCGGATGTCACGACGATCGGCGGGCTCGTGATGGAGGTGCTGGGGCGCGTGCCGGCCGCCGGCGAATCGCTCACCGTGGCAGGCCATCGGGTCGTCATCGAGCGCGTGGTGCGTCGGCGGGTGGAGCGCGTCTATCTCGAGCCCCTCACCCCAGCGGCCGTGGTGGCGATGCGATGAGTCTCTGGGTCCTCACCATCGGTCTCCTGATCGTCGTCGGCCTGCTGACCGGGGCGGCGACCGCGCTGCGCTCGGTGAGTCGGATCTGGCTCCGGCATTGGGCGGAGCAGCGTCTGGCGGGCGCGGCTACGGCGGCGCTCTATCTCGAGCGGCCCCACCAGCTGCTCGTGGCGGCCGGCACCGGGATCG
>VHBP01000047.1 GCA_016871915.1 Gemmatimonadota bacterium | reverse complement strand
ATCTGCGCGAGCTGCTCGGGGCGCTCGAGCCGATAGAGGTCGAGGTGATGGAGTGGACCTCGCGGCGACGTGTATTCGTGTACGATCGCATAGGTCGGGCTCGTCACCTCGGTCGACACGCCCCACCCGCGGGCGATCGCCTGCGCGAGCGTCGTCTTCCCGGCGCCGAGGTCGCCCTCAAGTGCCAGGATGGTCCCCGGGGTGACCGACACCCCGAGCGCTTCGCCCCAGGTGCGCAACGCTTCCTCCGTCAGCTCAGCGACGGGCACGGCGACCTCCACCCGGGCGCGCTCCGGGGCCCGGCCGTGCACGCCCCTCCCCCATCGCCGCCTTCACATCGAACAGCTCGTCGCGGAGCCGCGCGGCCGTCTCGAAGTCGAGGTTCTTGGCGGCGGTCCGCATCTCATCCTCGAGTCGGGCGATCAACCCTGGCAGATCATCGGTCCCATAGGTCCGTTCCGCCTCGGCGACCTTCTTCCGTGTCTGGCGCGACGCGCGCTCCCCCTCACGTGCCGCCGTCCCCTCGCGCGCATCGGCGACGCGAGTGACGATCCGCACCTGATCGGTGCTCTTGGTCACCCCCTTCGGCGTGATCCCATGCTCGGCGTTGTGCGCCTCCTGCTTCGCGCGGCGCCGCGAGGTCTCGTCCAGGCAACGCTGCATCGAGCCCGTGATGCGATCGGCGTAGAAGATGGCGCGCCCGTCGACATGGCGCGCCGCGCGCCCGACGGTCTGGATCAATGAGCGATCGGAGCGCAGAAACCCTTCTTGGTCCGCATCGAGGATCGCGACGAGGGACACCTCGGGGAGATCGAGCCCCTCGCGGAGGAGATTGATCCCGATCAGCACATCGAACTCGCCGAGTCGGAGGCCACGGATGATCTCCATCCGTTCGATGGCGTCGATGTCGGCGTGCATGTAGCGCACGCGCACGCCGACCTGCGCGAGATAGTCGGAGAGGTCCTCCGCCATCCGCTTGGTGAGCGTCGTGACGAGGACACGCTCCCCACGCCGCTCGCGGAGCCGGATCTCATGCAGCAGATCGTCGACCTGGCCCTGCACCGAGCGGATCTCGATGATCGGGTCGAGGAGCCCCGTTGGGCGGATCACCTGCTCGACGACGACCCCTTCCGAGAGCGAGAGCTCGAGCTCGCCCGGGGTCGCGGAGACATTGACCGCCCGCGGGGTGAGCGCGAGGAACTCATCGAACTTGAGCGGCCGATTGTCGAGCGCGCTCGGGAGGCGGAATCCATACTCCACGAGGGTGGTCTTCCGCGCGCGATCCCCGTTGTACATCGCCCCGATCTGCGGAAGGGTCACGTGCGACTCGTCCACGACGACAAGGAAATCATCGGGGAAGTAATCGAGCAGACAGGCGGGACGTGCCCCGGGCTGCCGCCCCGCGAGGATCCGCGAATAGTTCTCGATGCCCGGGCAGGTCCCGATCTCGAGCATCATCTCGATGTCGAAGTTGGTGCGTGATTCGAGCCGCTGCGCCTCGAGGAGCTTCCCTGCCCCCTTCAACGCCACCAGCCGCTCGGCTAGCTCGGCCCGGATCTCCTTCACCGCGCGCTCGAGCGTGGGGCGCGTGGTGACGAAGTGCTTCGCGGGATACACCGCGGTGCGCGGCAAGGTCGCGATCGTCGATCCGGTGAGCGGGTCGATCTTGGTGATCCGTTCGATCAGATCCCCGAACATCTCGATCCGGACCGCCTGCTCCTCGTACGCCGGGAAGATCTCCACCGTGTCCCCGCGGACGCGGAAGGTCCCGCGCTCGAAGTTCACGTCGTTCCGGCCGTACTGGATCCGTACGAGCGCACGCAGGATCTCATCGCGCGCGATCGTCTGCCCCACCTGCAAGGTGACCATCGCCTGGCGATAGGTCTCGGGATCACCGAGCCCGTAGATCGCGGAGACCGTCGCGACGATGATCACATCCTCCCGCTCCATCAGCGACGAGGTCGCACGCAGCCGCAGACGGTCGATGTCCTCGTTGATCGAGGCGTCCTTCTCGATGTAGGTATCCGAGGCGGGGACGTACGCCTCGGGCTGGTAGTAATCGTAGTATGAGATGAAGTACTCGACGGCGTGCTGCGGGAAGAACCCCTTGAGCTCGCCGTACAGCTGCGCGGCGAGCGTCTTGTTGTGCGAGAGAACCAGCGCCGGGCGCCCGTGCGCGGCGATGACGTGCGCCATCGTCATCGTCTTCCCGGAGCCGGTGACGCCGAGCAGGGTCTGGAACCGATCCCCACGCACGAGCCCGGACGAGAGCTCGGCGATGGCGCGCGGCTGATCCCCCGCGGGCTGGAACGGGGCCTCGACGACGAAGCGGGTCATCGAGCGGTCCACGCCACGGATGGCATCATCGGAGATAATGCGTTATCGATTATCTCTCGATTATCTCGCGCCCGATACGGCGCCACCGATACCCCTCCACCGGATCCCCTCATGGCTCGCTCGGCCGTCCCAGACGTCATTCGTGAGAAGATACATGAACTCCAGTCCAAGCTGGAGCGCATCGAGACCCAGCAGCGCGAGACGCGTGCCGCCGCGCTCGGGTTCATCTCCGAGGCCCTCCAGCGCCTCGGGCTGACGCTCCAGGATCTCACGGCGGGGGTCGGATCGCGCCGCGGGCGGAAGGGCAAGGTCCGGCGGCCGTCGACGCGCGGGAAGAAGAAGAAGGGGGCGAGAAATGCGGCGAAGAAGGCCGGGAAGCGCGGACGGCCGGCGAAAGCGAAGAAGGGCGCCGGCGCCAAGGCCAAAAAGGCCGGCACGCGCGGCGCGGCGAAGGGCGGCAAGGTCCCGGCCAAGTACCGTGGGCCGAAAAGCGAGGTCTGGTCGGGCCGCGGGAAGCAGCCGCGCTGGCTCGCGGCCCTCGTCGCCGAGGGCCGGTCCCCTGCCGAATTCCTGATCTGAGTCAGCGTGCCGGCGTCCGCTCGAGGACGCCGGAGCTCACTGCCCCGGCATCCAGGGGCGATCCCAGGGGATGCCGGCGAAGATCAACGCCAACGTCGCCACCGTGAAGGCCAAGGCCTTCCGGTGGCGCTTGGCATCATCCGGGGCGTTCTTCGCGACGATCCCCCCGATGGTCGCGACGATCGCGGCGACCACCATCAACGTCGGATGCTCGGCGATGAAGAAGCGGAGCGGCGCATTCTTCATCGTCCCCGGCATATCCCCCATCGCCGCCTTGATGAGTGGGCTGACCACGAAGAGCGTGAGCCCGGTGATGACCTGCAGATGCAGGGCGGCGGTGAAGGTGAGCCCCAGCCGACGGGCCGCCGCGAACGGCGTCTTCCCATTGAGCCCCTGCAGCGTGCGGAGGACGGCGAGGATCCCCGCGACGAGGACGAGCCACCGCAGGGCGTTGTGCGTATGCAGGATCGCAGCGTACATGACGGATGGGGCGGAGGTGAGGGTGCCGGAACGGAGGGAACGAGACGAGGGCGAAGGCCGCCGGGGCGACCGCGAGGTGGACCGCGGGTCCTGCGACGCTTAACCGTCGCCGTCGGTGAGTCGTTCCCGCCGCGCGACCGTCGTCACGCCCTTCACACGGCGGGCCGCACTGATGATCCGCTCGAGATGCGCGAGATTCTCCACCTCGACGAGCGCCGCACCGGCCACCCGGCCATCGATCGTCTCGAGTTCGAGCGACCGGATATCGGTGCCCGCGGCGCTGACCGCCGTCGCGAGATCGGCGTAGAGCCCACGGCGATCCTGCCCCTCGATGGCGAGCCGGATCACGAAGCGCTCCCCGGCACTCTCCTGCCAATCGATCTCCAAGCGCCGCTCTGGCTCATGCACCAAGAAGAGGAGGTTCGGGCAATCGCTGCGATGGATGCTCACGCCGCGCCCGCGCGTCACATAGCCGACCACGGTATCGCCGGGGACCGGCTGGCAACATTGGGCATAGCGCACCATGAGGCCATCGGCGCCCTGGATGCGCAGCCCACGCGAGGTGCCGGGGCGGCGCATGCGGTCCATCAAGCGCTCGATCGGGCTGGGACGTAGCGCGACCTCTTGCGTCTCGTCCAACTCCGGATGGAGCGCCTTGAGCACCGCCGTCACCCCGACATCCCCCGACCCGATCGCTGCCAGCACATGTTCGATGGTCGGGAGCTTGAGGGCCTCTGCGATCGTGCGGAGCTCGGCCTCGCCAAGCTTCGAGTGCCGCCGACGGCGCAGCTCACGATCCAAGATCTCCTGCCCCACGGCGACGAAGGTCTTCTGCTCCTCGTTGCGAAGCCACTGCCGGATCTTGTGCCGCGCGCGCCCCGTGCGGACGTGGGCCAACCAATCGCGATTCGGTCGCGCCGACGGCGAGCGGATGATCTCCACGGTCTCGGAGTTGCGGAGCTCGCGTGAGAGCGGGACGATGCGACCGTTGACGCGCGCGCCCTGCGTATGGAGCCCCACCTGCGTATGCACTGCGAAGGCGAAGTCGATCGGCGTCGCCCCCTTGGGCAACTGGATCACGTCCCCGCTCGGGGTGAAGACGAAGATCTCGTCCTGATAAAGGTCGAGCTTCAGGAACTCGAGGAATTGGTCGGGCGTCTCGGCGTCAAGCTGGAGCTCGAGCACCTGCCGGAACCAAGAGAGGTGTCGATCGAGATCACGACTCCCCTTCTCCCCCTCCTTGTACAGCCAATGGGCGGCGATACCGTACTCCGCCGTGCGATGCATGTCCCGCGTGCGGATCTGGATCTCGAAGAGGGTCCCGCGCGGCCCGAAGATCGTCGTGTGCAACGACTGATAGCCGTTCGACTTCGGCTGCGCGATGTAATCCTTGATTCGTTCCTGCAGCGGGGTCCACGCCCCATGGACCACGCCCAGCGCGTGATAGCACTCCGGGACGCTGTCGACGAGGACGCGGATGGCGTAGAGATCGTAGATCTCATCGTAGGGCACGTCCCGCTTCTGCATCTTCTTGTGGATCGACCAGAGATGCTTGGGCCGGCCGTTGACCTCCTGGACGCGCACCCCATTCTCGCGGAGCGTCGTCTCAAGGGGCTCGATCATCTCGGCGATGCGCGAATCGCGCGCCGCGCGCTTCTCGGCGATCAGACGGGCGAGGGTCTTGTACTCATCGGGCTCGAGCCACTTGAAGGCGAGATCCTCGAGCTCGGCCTTCATCGCCGCGAGCCCGAAACGGTGCGCCATCGGCGCGTAGAGGTCGCGCGTCTCGAGCGCGATGCGCCGCCGCTTCTCCTCCGGCATCCACTCGAGCGTCCGCATGTTGTGCAAGCGGTCGGCGAGCTTCACCAGGATGACCCGCGCATCCTTCGCGACCGAGAGGAGGAGCTTGCGATAGCTCTCCACCTGCCGCTCCTCACGCGAGGCCATCGGGAGGTGCCCGATCTTGGTCAGGCCATCGACGATCTGGGCGATCTCCCGCCCGAACTCGCGTTCCACATCCTCGACGGTGCGTCCGGTGTCCTCGACGACGTCGTGGATCAACCCGCTCGCGACGGTCACCGAGTCGAGGTGGAGCTCCGCCAGGATCCGCGCGACCTGCACGCAGTGGGTCACATAGGGGTCGCCGTTGAGGCGCGTCTGCCCGACATGCGCCTTCTCACTGAAGCGATAGGCGCGCCCGAGCAGGTCGGCATCGAGCCGACCGGCGACCTCCGGGTCCCGGAGATCCCAGCCCGGGATGATGTCGATCAGGGGCGGCGCGGCGGTCATACCTCGTTATATCGCCGACCGAGGGAAAAGGTGCAAGCGCGCCCTCGGTCCTCTCGGAGGCCCCCGTCTACAGCAGCCCTGCCTCCGCGAACGAGAGGTAGCGCCCCCGCCCGATCACTATGTGATCCTGGACCGGGATGTCGAGCAGCCGACCCGCCGCGACGAGTTGGGCGGTGACCTCCCGATCATCGGGACTGGGGGAGGGATCCCCCGAGGGGTGGTTATGCACCAGGACCAGTGCCGCCGCCCGCTCGGCGATCGCCTCCCGGAGGACCTCCCTCGGGTGCACCAGCGACCCGTTCAGGATCCCCCGACTGATCAGCACATCCCGCTCGAGTCGGTGCTGGCTATCGAGGATCGCGACATGGAACTCCTCCTCGGGGAGCCCCTCGAGACGCGGGGCGAAGTAGCGCCAGACATCGCGACGACCCCGCATCGGCTCTCCCTCGACCACTCCCTCCCCCGCGAGCCGGCGCCCCACCTCCAGCGCCGCCTGCACCGTGAGGGCACGGGTCTCCCCGAGTCCGGGGATCTCGGCCAACGTCGCCAACGGCAACTGTCCGAGCCGGCGGAGGGAGCCACCGGCTCTCGAGATGAGTGCACCGGCGACCTCGGTCGCACTCGACCCACTCGGAGCGGAGCCGAGGAGCAGTCCGAGTAACTCGCTCGTGGTCAGGGACTGGGCACCGAGCGCGCGGAGGCGTTCGCGCGGGCGGTCGGCCGGTGGGAGTTCGAGGACGGAAGGCATGGCGCCAGTCTCGCGCCGTCGATCACCTGAACCGACACCGTTCCGATGCGAACGGGGGCGCGAGCTCTCACGCCCCGTGGCACTTCTTGAACTTCTTCCCGCTCCCGCAGGGGCAGGGATCGTTGCGGCCGACGCCGGCGAGATCCCCCATCGACGCGGTTCCAGGGCCATCGAGGTTCTGCACCCCCCGCCCTGCCCCGACGACGCGCGGCGCCGGCGGCTCGATTGGCGCAGCGTTCGGGGTCGCGACCCCGAACGGGTCGAAGGCGCGCGGGGCCTCTGCCACCGGTGGCGGGGCGCTCGGCGGCTGCTCGAAGACGAGCTGCACCTTGAGGAACCGTTCCGCGAAGGTGTGCTGGATGTCGCGCATGAGGTCTTCGAACATCGCGAAGGCCTCCTGCTTGTACTCCACGAGCGGATCCTTCTGCCCCCACGACCGATAGCCGATCGCCGCGCGCAGCTGATCGAGATCGTAGAGATGATCCTTCCACTTCTCGTCCAAGACGTTGAGCATCACCAGCGAGAGGAGCCGTGAGGCAAACTCACCGAGCGATTCGATCTTCGCATGGAACGCCGTCGTGGCGGCCTCGGTCGCCGCCTCCTGGGCGGCGGCCAGCGTGGCGGGCAGGCGATCCTCCGACTCGAAGGCCGGCACCTGCAGCAGGTACTGCATCAGCAGCTCCTGCCGAACGAGGGCGAGATCCCAATCCTCCGGCGTCTCCGCTTCGGCAAGCTCCATCTCCACCCGCCGCGCGACCGCTGCACCGACCATGCGCTCGGCCTCTCCGCGGAGCTCCTCGCCGGCATCGAGGGCGAACGAGCGGAGCGAGTAGATCACCTCGCGCTGCTGGTTCATCACGTCGTCATAATCGAGCAGGCGCTTGCGCGACTGGAAGTTCTGCAGTTCGACGCGCTTCTGCGCCTGTTCGATCGAGCGCGTGATGAGAGGATGCGTGAGCACCTCCCCCTCCTGCGCGCCGAGCGAATCCATGAGCCGCGCGATGCGGTCCGACCCGAAGAGGCGCATGAGGTCGTCCTCGAGGGAGAGGAAGAACTGTGAGCTACCCGGATCCCCCTGACGCCCGGCGCGACCGCGCAGCTGCCGATCGATCCGGCGCGACTCGTGCCGCTCAGAGCCGATGATGTGCAACCCGCCCGGCTCGGTGACACTCTGTTCCTTGCCGTCCGGATCCTTCACGGTCGAGGCCTTCGCCTCGCGGACGCCGGCGCCGAGTTTGATGTCGGTGCCGCGGCCGGCCATGTTGGTCGCGATCGTGATCGCGCCCGGCTGCCCCGCGAGGGCGACGATCTCCGCCTCGCGCTGGTGGTACTTGGCGTTGAGCACATTGTGCGGGAGGCCGGCGCGCTGAAAGAGCCGCGAGAGGGTCTCCGAGGCCTCGACGCTCGTCGTGCCGACGAGCACCGGGAAACCGAGCCCATGGAGACGGCGCGTCTCCTCGACGATCCCGTTGTACTTCTCGCGCCGCGTCTTGTAGACGAGGTCGTGCCGGTCGTCGCGCACGATCGGTCGGTTGGTCGGGATCACGGCGACCTCGAGCCCGTAGATCTGGAAGAACTCCGTCTCCTCGGTCTCGGCGGTGCCGGTCATGCCGGCGAGCTTCTCGTAGAGCCGGAAGTAGTTCTGGATGGTGATGGTGGCGAGGGTCTGCGTCTCCCCCTTCACCTGCACCCCTTCCTTGGCCTCGACGGCCTGATGCAGCCCTTCGCTCCAGCGCCGGCCCGGCATGGTGCGGCCGGTGAACTCGTCGACGATCAACACCTGGCCGTCCTGCACCACGTAGTTCACGTCCTTCTCATACAGGGCGTGCGCACGGAGGAGCTGGTGGACGATGTTCAGCTTCTCGGACTTCAGCGCATACTCGGTCTCGATCTGACGCCGCGCCTCGAGGCGGGCGGCCGCATCCAGCGCGAGATCCTTCTCGAGGCGACCGATCGCCGTCGCGATGTCCGGAAGGACGAACTCGTCGTGATGGTCGGGCGAGAGGAAGTCGACCCCACGGTCGGTGAGATGGACCGAGTGCCCCTTCTCATCGAGGACGAAGAGGAGGTCTTCCTCGATATGGCGGTACTCCTGCTTGGCGGGCGGGAGCTTACGATCGGCGAGATGCGCGAGCTCCGCTTCCTGGATGAGCTGCTTGACCCCCGTCTCCTGCATCGCCTTGAGGAGCCGCTTGTTCTTCGGCCCGCCGAGACGCGCCTGATAGAAGAGGAGTCCCGCCTCCGTGCGCTGCGCGGCGCCCTTGGAGGCGACGACACCCTCCGCATCAGCGAGGGCACGCTCCCCCTTGGCGACGAGATCGTTCACCAGCTCGGTCTGCTTCCGAACGAGGCGGGTGATCGCGTGGTTCTGCTCGGCGTAGGCCCGATCCCCCTCGTTCCCCACCGGTCCCGAGATGATGAGCGGGGTCCGCGCCTCATCGATCAGGACCGAGTCGACTTCGTCGACGATGGCGAAGATGTGCGGCCGCTGCACGCGCTGGTCGAGTGAGACGACCATGTTGTCGCGCAGATAGTCGAAGCCGAACTCGTTATTGGTCCCGTACGTGATGTCACAGGCGTAGGCGGCGCGGCGCTCCGGGGTCCCTGGCTCAGTGTCATCAAGACAGCCGACGGTGAGCCCGAGCCACCGGAAGAGATGCCCCATCCACTGCGAGTCACGCCGAGCGAGATACGAGTTGACCGTGACGAGATGCGCCCCGCGGCCCGGGAGAGCATTGAGATAGAGCGGGAGCGTGGCGACGAGGGTCTTCCCCTCACCGGTGGCCATCTCGGCGATGCGCCCGAGATGCAGCTGGATGCCGCCCACCATCTGCACGTCGTAGTGCACCATGTCCCAGGGCAGATCACGCCCGGTCACCACCACGGTGGACCCCACGAGGCGACGTGCCGCCTCGCGCACGGTGGCGAAGGCCTCGGGGAGGATCTCGTCCAGCACCCCTTTGATCGTCTCTCGATACTCGCGCTCGACCCCCCCCTGCCCATCGGGGCCGGACAACTGCAGATCGATTGCCTCCCGGGCGGCGGCATCGACCGCCGCATGCTTCTCCGCCTTCAGCGCCTCGATCCGTCCGCGGAGCGCCTCGGTCGCCTCGGCGATGGTCGCACGGAACGCGGCCGTCTGTGCCTGCAGCTCGGCGTCAGCAAGTGTGCGCAGGCGCTCGCCGATCGCATTGATCTCGTCGACGATCGGCTGCACCCGCTTCTGTTCGCGCTGGTGCCGCGTCCCGATCACTTTCGCCAACAGGGTCTTGAACATCCGGTCTCACTCGGTGGTGGTACGGTACAGCCCGTGCGCCGCGATGTAGGCGGCCACGGCCTCCGTGACGAAGCCACGGATCGGAAGCCCCGCGCGCACCCGCGCCCGGATCTCCGTCGCCGACACATCGACCCGTCGGGTCGCGAGTCGGTCCCACGCGATTCCCGCCGGAGCGGCAGGCATCGCTTCCTCCCCTCGCGTGCAGACGACGATCTTCGCCAGGCCGGCGACCTCCTTCGGCGCGCGCCACTGTGCGAAGGTCCGCGCGGCATCCGCTCCGAGGAGCAGATGGAGGTCCGCGTCGGGCCACTGCGCCCGGTACGCGCGCAACGTCTCGACGGTGAAAGATAACCCGGGCCGATCGAGCTCGATGGCATCGACGTGAAGCCGGGCGTCCGACGCCGCGAGCGACTGGACCATCGCCAGGCGGTGCACCGGCGTCGTGATCTCCACCTCGGACTTCAGCGGCTGCCGGCGTGCCGGGATCAGGACGAGCCGGTCGAGCGCAAGCTGCTCGAGCGCGCTGTACGCCAGCAGGAGATGGCCGGTGTGCGGGGGATCAAAGGTCCCGCCGAGGATGCCGAGGCGCTCCCCCACCAGAGTTACGGGCGCGGTGGCCGAGCGCCGCGCGCTGGCGTGCTATCCGTCGCGGTCGGCAACTTGCAGGTGCGAAGCACCTCCGCATCCTTCGGATAGGCGGCGCGGAGCGTCACACAGACCTCTTCGGCGTCATCCGTGTAATTGAGGACCGGGAGGCGGTAGATCTCGACCATCCGCACCATCGCCTGACGGGCGCGATCGGACTCCGGCCACCCCTTCACCACGTCCTTGAAGTAGAGGATCGCCGAGTCATACGCCTTGCGGCGCAGGTAGTGCATCCCCGTCTCGTAATCCTTGGTCGCGAAGCGCTCGTCGAGGGCTTCGAGCGCGACCGTCGCGGAGTCCGCCATCGGCGAATCCGGATAGACGCCGACGAGGAGCCGGAACTGCGTCTGCGCGAGGAGGCCGTACTGTGGATCGAGCGCCGCGTTCAGCCAGAGGCCGAGGTACGCCTGGCCCGACATGTAGAGCGCATCGTCCGCCAACGAGTCGTTGGGGAAGCTCTCCGCGAGTCGGATGAAGGCCTGTGCCGCCAAGAGGCGCTCGTCGCGCTTGAGTCGCGACTGCCCGAGATACCAGTGCGCCCGAGGGAGGAGCGAGTCGCGACTCGGAAGATCGAGGGTCAGCCGCTCGAAGGCGTTGGCCGCATCGGTGTACTTCTTCGCGTTGTAGCGCTCGAGTCCCGCCTCGAAGAGCGAGACGGAGGTGGGATAGTTCCGCACGTTGAAGGCGCGAAAGCATCCCACCGAGACCAGCGCGAGACCGACGACCAACAGGAGAGAGCGACGCATCAGGTCGGGGGTTGGAGCCGCGCCGTCCCAGGGAGGGCGCGGAAGTACTCGATGGTACGCAGCAACCCCTCGCGGAGTCGCACGGTGGGCTCCCAGCTGAGGATGGCCTTGGCCCGGGTGATGTCCGGCTGCCGGACCTTCGGGTCGTCGGCCGGGAGCGGTAGGGATTCGATCGCGGACGACGAGCCCGTCAGCTCGATGACCAGCTCGGCGAGCTCACGGACGGTGAACTCGTTCGGATTCCCGATGTTGACCGGCATCCGCTCCTCGCTCAGGAAGAGGCGATAGATCCCCTCCACCTCGTCCGCGGCGTAGCAGAAGGAGCGGGTCTGCGAGCCATCGCCGTACATGGAGAGCGGCTCCCCACGGAGCGCCTGCACGATGAAGTTCGAGACGACGCGCCCGTCACCCGGGCGCATGCGCGGACCGTACGTGTTGAAGATGCGGACGATCCGCGTGTCGACGCCCTGAGCGCGGTGATACGCCATGGTCATCGCCTCGGCGAAGCGCTTCGCCTCATCGTAGCACCCGCGCGGCCCGATCGGGTTCACATTCCCCCAGTACGATTCCGGCTGCGGATGGACGAGAGGATCGCCGTAGACCTCGGAGGTCGATGCCAGGAGGAAGCGGGCCTGTTTCGCCAGCGCGAGCCCTAAGGCGTTGTGCGTCCCGAGCGAACCGACCTTCAGCGTCTGGATCGGGAGCTCGAGGTAATCGACCGGACTCGCGGGGGAGGCGAAGTGCAGCACCCCGTCGAGGTGCCCGGGGACGTAGGTGTACTCGGAGATGTTGTGCCGGATGAAGGAGAAGCGCTCGTGCCCCATGAGGTGCGCGATGTTCTCCGGCCGGCCGGTCAGGAAGTTGTCGAGCCCGACGACCTTGTGCCCATCCGCGAGGAAGCGGTCGGCGAGATGGCTCCCGAGGAAGCCCGCGGCCCCCGTGATGAGGACCCTCACTCGCCCCCCCGCCCGATGGAGCGGTAGGTAAAGCCCAGGGCCTG
>VHBP01000046.1 GCA_016871915.1 Gemmatimonadota bacterium | reverse complement strand
TGCGGTCGTCGCGGATTTCATCTCGGGCGCGGTGGAGTGGCTTTCCCCCGAGGCGGCGCCGGCGCACTGGGACGTGATCGAGGGGCAGGGGTCGCTCTTCCATCCCTCGTTCGCCGGCGTCACACTCGGGCTCCTCCATGGGGCGCAGCCCGATGCCTTCGTGGTCTGTCATGAGCCGACGCGCACCACGATGCGCGGGGTGAAGCATCCCCTACCGTCGATCCAGGCGGTGATCGATCTCACCGTCGCGTGCGGGCGCCTCACCAATCCCGCGATCCGACCAGTGGGGATCGCGATCAACACGCAGGCGCTCACCGAGGAGGCGGCGCGTGCCTACTGCGCCGAGGTCGAGGCGGCGCATGGACTCCCCGCGACCGATCCCGTGCGGTTCGGGGTGCGCGCGATCGTGGAGCGCGTGCGCGCCGAGTTCCCGTGAGCGCGCGCGGGATCGCCCTCGAGGTCGCGGTCGAGCAATGGCCGATCGCGGGGCGCTTCACCATCGCGCGGGAGAGTCGGACCGAGGCGGTCGTCGTCGTCGTGATGTTGCGGGTGGATGGGGCGGTGGGGCGCGGGGAGTGTGTTCCGTACGCGCGCTATGGGGAGTCGATCGAGGGGGTGGTGGCGGCGATCGAGTCGCAGCGCGGGATCCTCGCTGTCGCGTCCGTGGCCGAGGTGGGTGCGGTGCGTCTCGCCCTGCAAGCTGCGCTCCCTGCCGGAGCCGCGCGGAATGCCCTCGACTGCGCCTGTTGGGATCTCGAGGCCAAGTGGAGCGGGGCCCCGGTGTACGAGCGGGCGGGGCTCGCGGCGCCGGCGCCGGTCACCACCGCCTTTACCCTGAGTCTCGGCACGCCGGAGGATATGGGGGCGGCGGCCGCGGCCGCGCGCGATCGTCCCCTGCTCAAGGTGAAGCTCGGCGGAGCGGGGGACCCCGCGCGGATCGCTGCCGTGCGCGCCGCCGCCCCGGCGGCGCGGGTGATCGTCGATGCCAACGAGTCGTGGCGGCCGGAGCTCCTCGCAGAGCATCTCGCGGCGTGTGAGGGGGCGGGGGTCGAGCTGATCGAGCAGCCCCTGCCGGCGGGGGAGGATGGGGCGCTCGTAGGGCTTCGGAGCCCGATCGCGATCTGTGCCGACGAGAGCGTGCACGACCGGGCGGGGCTCGCGGGGTTGGTGGATCGGTATCAGGCGATCAATATCAAGCTTGATAAGACCGGGGGGCTCACCGAGGCCCTCGCCCTCGCCTCCGCCGCGCGCGCGCTGGGGCTCACCTGCATGGTCGGGTGCATGCTCGGCACCTCCCTTGCGATGGCCCCCGCGCTCCTGTTGGCGGGTGAGGCCCCCTTTGTGGACCTCGACGGTCCCCTGTTGTTGGCGAAGGATCGGGACCCAGGGCTGCGGTTCGAGGGGAGCGAGGTCTTCCCCCCCGCCCCTGCGCTCTGGGGATAGGGCTCCCGAGCGTGTGGTGTACCCGGGACTGAGGAGTGGCCGGTCGATGGTTGTGGGAGGAGTGTTGAGGGGGCGCCGTGCGTCCGACGAGCGGCGCCCGTCGGATCGCAGGCCGCCCTACTCACTCACCGGGGTCACCGCGGCGCCGTCCTCCTCGCCCGTACGGATCCGCACGATCCGCTGGACGGGGAGGACGAAGATTTTCCCGTCCCCCACCTCGCCGGTGCGGGCCCCCGAGACGATCGCGTCGATCGTCGGCTGCACGAAGGACTCCGAGACCCCGATCTCGAGCCGCACCTTCCCCTGCAGTTCCATCTTGACCGTGGTGCCGCGGTAGGTCTCGACGTGGTCGGTCTCCCCCCCATGTCCCTGGACCTTGCTCACCGTCATTCCGCGCACCTCGGCGCGGTAGAGCGCCTCGAGCACCGCGGTGAGGCGCTCCGGGCGGATGATCGCGACGACCAACTTCATGCGCGCCTCCGAGTCGAACGTGGCGTGGTGCCCCGTGGGCTCCCCCGCGAGGTGAGGGGCGCAAGGACGAGGATCGCCCCCTCGCCGTCGGAGTACCCCTCCTCGCCGTGCTGATGCACATCGATCCCCGCCGCCTCGTCCCGTGGGTCGATCCGTAACGAGGTCAGCGCGCGGAGCACGAGGAGGATCGCCCAGGTGGCGACCGCGGTCCAGGCGATGGTGGCCGCGACCCCGAGCAGCTGGAGGAGGAGCGGGCGCACCGCCCCCTCGAGGAGTCCTGGTGGTCCCCCCCACGCGGCCGTGGTGAAGACCCCGGTGAGGAGGGCGCCGACGATCCCGCCGGTGCCGTGGGCGCCGACCACATCGAGCGAGTCGTCGAGCGCGGTGCGCGCGCGCCACTGGATCGCGAGCTGGCAGGGGATCGCCGCGAGGGCGCCGATCGCGAAGGCGCCGAGGGGGCTCACGAACCCACAGGCCGGGGTGATCCCCACGAGGCCAACGACGATCGCCGTCCCCGCGCCGACCGCCGTGGCCCGTCCGAGTCGCCGGAACTCAAGCGCCATCCAGGTGACCACCGCCGCGATTGGGGCGAGGATCGTGTTCACCGTCGCCTGCACCGCGGTCCCGTTCACCGCGAGAGCGCTCCCCCCGTTGAAGCCGATCCAGCCGAACCAGAGCAGCGCTGCCCCGGTCAGCATCATCGGCACGTTGTGGGGAAGATAGGCCTGGCGGCCATGATCGTGGCGCGGACCGACCATTGTCGCCGCCACATAGGCCGCCGTCCCCGCCGTAATGTGCACGACAGTCCCTCCGGCGAAGTCGAGGATCCCGAGGCGCTCCATCCACCCGCCCCCCCAGACCCAATGCGCAACGGGGGCGTAGACCACGAGGCTCCAGCTCGCGAGGAAGGCGAGGTAGGCGGGGAAGCGCATCCGCTCGACGATCGCGCCCGAGATCAGCGCCGCAGTGAGGATCGCGAAGGTCCCCTGATAGGCGAAGAAGAGGAGATGCGGGATCGTCTTCCCGCTCCGCAGCTCGAGGTCGACCCCCGCGAGGAGGGCGTGACCAAGCCCCCCGACGAACTCGCTCCCCGGGGCGAAGGCAAGGGAGTAGCCGACCGCCGCCCAGACGAGCCCGACGAGCCCCGCGGCGACGAGCGACATCATCATCGTGTTGAGGATGCTTTTAGCCCGGACCAGCCCCCCATAGAAGAGGGCGAGGGCGGGAGTCATCAGGAGGACCAGTGCCGTGGCGACGAGGACGAAGAGCGTGTCGACCGGATTCACCGATGGTCAACGCCTCCCCACCACCCGGCGGTTCCCGGGCGGGGCTTGCCCCCGTGGCCCCCCCTCGCGACCTTTTCAGTGCTCGTCTGCGGGCGTAGCTCAGTTGGTAGAGCGCCAGCTTCCCAAGCTGGATGTCGTGGGTTCGAACCCCATCGCCCGCTCTCGTTTCGAAGGTCCCACGGTCTGTGGCCGCGGGACCTTCGTCGTTACCGGGCAGCGCACCCCGGTCATCCCTGCCTCGACCCGCCCCCCCTCGCTCTTGCGGCGAAGCGGGATCGCCCGCAAAATCGTGCATGGCCATTCGCCCCCTTCTCCTCTTCGCCGGCGCGATCGCGACGGCGGCGGTCCGCGATGTGCGGTCTCTCTCCATCCAGGCCGACGCCCCCTATTCCCGCGTCGAGGTGCAGGGGCGCTGTCTGCCGGCCTCGGCGACCACCGCGCTGGGCGCCCCCCCGCGGAACGCCGGTGACTGGCAGCTCCAGGACCTGCAGGAGTCGGCGACTGCGGTCTGGGTCGCAGGGACCCGCCCCGCCGGCTGCGCCGGGGAGGCCACGGACACCACCACTTACGTGGTCCGGGCCCGCGTCTTCCTCGATACGGTGCGCGTCGAGGCGGAGAACACCCGCCGCACCCGGCTCTACCTGGTCGGCGCGCTCCGCTGACCCGCGGTCAGCGCACCGCGTCCCGCCCGATCACCCCGAAGTCCTGATCCCCCAGCCCCTCGGCGAGGAGCGCGTCCATCCGCGCCGCCATCCCGGGGATCACCATCAGCGGCGCGTCACCCACCGACTCCTGCATCAATCGGAGATCCTTGCGCGCCATCGCGAGCTCGAAGCTCGGCGCGAAATCCTTGTTCGTCATTCGTTTGGCGCGCGCGGCGACCACCTGGCTCGGGTTGAGATACTCGAGGAGCTTCGCGATCTCGGCGCCGGGCACGCCGTTGCGATCGAGCACCGTGACCGTGTCAGAGACAAGCCCGGTGATCCCGAGCAGGAGCGCATTCCCCGCGAGCTTGAACGCCGCCGCGATCTCCGGCCGCTCCCCGAGGTACTCGATCCGCGTCGCCTGCCGTGCGAGCGCGGGGTGCACTGCGTCAAACCAGTCGCGCGGACCGCAGGCGAGCATCACCCCTTCGCCCTTCCGCGCCCCCGGCGGTCCGATGAAGACGGGGCAGTGGAGATAACGCACGCTGGCAGCGGTGAGACGCCCGGCGCGAGCGGCGGTGAGATCGGGCCGCGTGGTGGTGTGATCGACGATCGTCGCGTCGGCGCCGAGCCCGGGGCGGAGCGCCTCGATCACCGCCTCGACGGAGGTATCGTCCTGCAGCACGAGATGCACACGGCTCGCGCCGCGCACGGCGTCCGCTGGGGTCTCGCAGACCATGGCGCCGAAGGCGGCGAGAGGCTCCGCCTTGGTACGCGTGCGATTCCAGACGCGGACGGAGTCGCCACGCCCGAGCGCGGCCTCAACGAAGCCAGCGCCGAGGAGTCCGGTGCCGAGGAAGGCGATGGGGGTGGTCATAGGGTGGAAGCTACCCAGCCGATCGCGCCCCCACCGAGCACGAGCCAGCCCGCGTTGACGCGCCACCGGGCGATCGCCACCAACGAGAGCAGGGTGAGCGGCACACCTAGTAAGGGGGTGCCAAGCGCGGCGCGCCCGAGGGGGAGGGTCACCGTGAGTATCAAGGCGAGGGAGGCCGCGTTCAACCCGCGGAGCGCGGCGCGCACATCGGGGTGCGCCACGTAGCGCTCCAGCATCGGCGCGGTGAGCGCCACGAAGACGAAGGCCGGCAGGAAGATCCCCACCGTCGCGACGACCGCGCCGGCGTGCCCCGCAAGGAGATAGCCGATGAAGGTCGCCGTCGTGAAGACAGGGCCCGGGGTCATCTGCCCTGCCGCGATTGCATCGAGGAGCTGCGACTCGGTGAACCAGCCGAGGCGCGCGACGAGATCGTTGCGGAGGAAGGCGAGGAGCACGTACCCGCTTCCGAAGAGGAAGGCGCCTGCCTTCGCGAAGACCGCGAGGATCCCACTCAGCGTGGGGAGGGGGTCGCTAGCCCCGCCGATCGCGAACGGCACCAGCGCCCCCGAGAGATGCGCCAGCGGGTCGCCCCCGGCGATCACGCGGCGATCGGTCCAGGTCACGAGCGCGGCGACCGCGAGGATCACTAGCTCGTGCACCCCGAGCCAGGCCGCGATCAGCGCCGCGGCGGCGACGGCGAGGGTCATCGCCGAGCGGATCGCGGTGGCGCGGAGCCCCCAGAGGGCGTGAAGCACCACGGCGAAGACCACCGGTTTAATCCCCGCGAGGACGCCGCCGAGCGTGGGGAGGGTGCCAGAGCGCTGGTACCCCCAGGCGAGTACCCAGGTGATCGCCATCGCCGGGAGGATGAAGCTCACCCCCGCGATGACGAGCCCGCGCCACCCCGCGCGCAGATAGCCGATATGCATCGCGAGCTCGGTGGAGTTGGGGCCGGGGATCATCCCCGCGGCGCTGACGAGATCGAGGAAGCGTTCGCGCGAGATCCACCCGCGCCGCCGCACTACCTCGTCCTCCATCATCGCGACATGTGCGGCGGGGCCACCGAAGGCGGTGGCGCCGAGGCGCAGGCCGAGCGCGGCGAGCTCGCGGAGCGGGGCGGGCGGCACGTTAGGAAAATAGCGGAAGGCCAGGGGTCACTCGATTAGATTCCTTCAGCATGACACCCTGGGTTCAGCGTCTCCTGATCGCGAATGTCGTGGTCTTTGGCGTGCAGGTCCTCGCCCCCGCGCTCGTCGAACCCCTCGTCTTCGTTCCGCAGGCGATCCTCGCGCGGCCGTGGACGATCGTGACCTACATGTTCCTCCATGGCGGGCTCGGGCATCTCTTCTTCAACATGCTTGGCCTCTTCTTCTTCGGGGCGCGGGTGGAGCAGCGGATCGGGGCGCGCGACTTCGCGCAGCTCTATTTCGCGAGCGGGATCACCGGGGCCCTGCTGACCTTCGTGCTCGCCCCGTCGCATGCCGTGATCGGCGCCTCGGCGGGGGTCTTCGGCGTGATGCTCGCCTTCGCCCTCATCTGGCCCAAGGAGCGGATCTACATCTGGGGGATTATCCCGGTGGAGGCGTGGCTCCTCGTGCTGATCACCACTGCGCTCGCGCTCTACTCCGGGTTCGGGGGGTCGCGCGGTGGGGTCGCCGACTTCGCGCATCTGGGTGGCTATCTCGGGGCGTGGGCCTACCTGCAGCTTCGGGAGCGCTTCTCCGCCAAGCGGCGCTTCCAGCGGCGGATGCAGCAGGCGCCGCGGGTCTCGGAGCGGGTGAGGCAGCTGCCGACGAGCGGGCTGCGGCTCGACGGGGTGCATGCGCTCACGCGGGACGAGGTGAACCGGATCCTCGACAAGATCTCCGCGCAGGGGGCGGGGAGCCTCACCGCGGAGGAGCGGCTCTTCCTCTCGAACTTCGTCCCCCCGGACGACCGGAGGTCGTGGGTGCAGTGAGGGGGCGCTGCGCGTCCCCCTCGGCTCGCCTAGCCGTCGATCTCGCCTTCAGCGGGATCCATGACCGCGACGACGCGACGGACATCCCGGAGCCGGAGGCCCCGGAAGGTCGCGAGCGGGACCTCAACCACGCGCTTGTTGTGGCTCGAGGCGTGGAGCATGGTCCCACTTCCCATGTAGATCCCCACGTGCGAGATCCGGTTGCTCCTCGTGGGGCTGAAGACGATCAGGTCGCCAGGCAGCATCTGTGCGGTGTCGGCCGGGACCGAGGTGCCGCGCTCCGAGAGCTGGGCGGCGTTGTGCGGGAGGTCGATGCCTAGGGCGCCGAAGACGTAGCGCACGAGGCCGGAGCAGTCGACCCCGGTCTCATTGGACCCCGCCCAGCGGTAGCGCACCCCGAGGAGGGAGCGGGAGAGGGCGAGGATCGAGTCGCGGCCGGTGGGATCGATCGGCCGCACCAGGCTCATCGTGGCGAAGGGCCCCGAGGGGTTGGTGCCGCGGGCCCCGATCGCCGCCACCGGGCCCCGCGCGGAGGCCGCAGGCCGATTCGGCTGCCCCGTACGCGCGCCCCGGGTCGCCGTCTGGGCCTTGAGGGAGGCGCTGGCGGCGAGGAGGGCGAGCCCGAGGGCAAGGAGGGGGCGACAGACGATCATCGGCTGGAAAAGTTACACCGCAGCGGGGGTCGGGGAAACAGGCAGGGGCTGTCGATCGCTCGGGTGGCCTTGGCTCAGGCGTTCGACTACCTTTGCCGATCTGTCCGTGCAACACGGCGGACGGGACGTAGCGCAGCCCGGTAGCGCACCTGAATGGGGTTCAGGGGGTCGCGGGTTCGAATCCCGCCGTCCCGATCGATAACTGAGAGGGGGTGCCGACGATGCTCGGTGCTCCCTTTCGGCGTGTGTGGACCCAGCTCGTCACCGCCACTCCGCCTATGTGATATTTATCACATAGCCTCCGACCGCCCTTTTAATGTACATTTTCGACCGATGCGCCTCCCCACCCTCTTGTTGAGCGCCTGTGTCGCCGTGGCGCCCGTCGTGCTCCGAGCGCAGGAGGCGTCGCCGGCCACGCCCGCGTGGGCGCTACAGCCGCCCGCGCCGGAACCGAGTGTCCTCCTCGGCGTCGGCGTGGCGACCTCGTCCTCGCTCCCAACCGCGATCAGCCGCGCGCAGATCGGTGCGCGCCTGCAGATCGCACAGCAGATTAAGGTGCGCGTGGAGTCGATGCAGGAGCGGATCCGCCAAGAGGTCAGCGGTCCCGAGTGCAACGACATCGTGGAGGAATTCACCGAGATCACCAAGAGCTTCGTCGACGAGACGCTCGTGGGGACGAAGGTGCGCGAGCAGGTGGTGCAGCCGCGCGGCGAGGGCGCGCGCGTCTACGTGTTGATGGAGTTGCCACAGGGGGTCGTGGCGAAGGCGGTGGTGGATAAGGTCGCGGCGAAGACGGAGCTCTTCGCGGCGGTTCGGAAGACGCAGTTGTTCGCGGAGTTGGAATCGGAGATCCAGAAAATGGCGGAGACGCCGGAGAGGAAACCATGATGCCGTTCGCCCCAGTCCGCGTCGTCGCGACGACGCTCCTTTTCGTGATGGGTACGGTCCAGGTCGCGGCCCAGGCGCCGGTCGCGCCGGCCGCCTCCTCAGTGGGGGCCCCGATCGTCCCTAGCCGACTCGATGTCGTGAAGTCACTCGAGTCGCAGTTCCCGATGCCGGAGCAGCCCTACACGCCGATCCCGCCCGCCCGTCCGGGGATGGGGGTTCCCTCGGTGCTGGGCGTGCTCGTCGGGGCCGGGGCCTTCGTCGGGACTGCGGCGCTCTGCGGCAAGCAGGAGGTGACCGGGGAGGGGCCCTACGGGACCTTCGTCAACGGGAAGTATGTGGCGCCGGGGGCGGTGCTCCCAATCGCCGCGAATGGTGGGTGCACGGCGGGGAGCGCGGCAGGTGCGGCGCTCGCCACGACCTTCCTCGTCCGCACGGTGCGACTGAGCGGCTACAAGAAGGACGTCGCCCAGTACGAGAAGGACGTCCAGTCGTACCCGGTGCAGAAGGCGGCCTTCGACCGCGCGGTCGCGCAGCGCCAGCTGTCGATCGACTCCGCCGCGACGGTGGTGATCGCCGAGGCCGATCGGAAGTTGGCCGAGTACCGCGAGGCGGAGCTGACGCGGATCGCGGCGGCGGCCCCCCGTGGTGGCCCCGCCCCGGAGCCGCCCTACGTCCCCTCGATCGTCCCCCCGAAGACGGGGCTCGTGAATCCCGACGCCGTCGCCGTCGTGATCGGCAATCGGAGCTACGCGCGCTCGGAGGTCCCGTCGGTCGACTACGCGGTGCGTGACGCCGAGGCGGTGCGGCAGTTCCTCACCCAGACTTTCGGGTTCCGTGAGGAGAACATCATCTTCGAGCGCAACGCCGCCTACTCGACGATGCAGCGTATCTTCGGTTCCGAGCGCGACTTTAAGGGCCAGCTCTACAACTACATGGACCCGGCGAAGCCCTCGGATGTCTTCGTCTTCTACTCGGGCCATGGTGCCCCCGACCCCGGGAGCGGTACCGCCTATCTCGTGCCCTCCGACGCCGACCCGCAGTCGATCGGACTCACCGGCTTCCCGGTGAAGCAGATCTACAACAACCTCGCGCAGCTCCCGGCGAGCTCGATCACCGTGGTGATGGACGCCTGCTTCAGCGGGCTCACCGATCGCGGCTCGCTCCTGCGCGGGATCAGCCCGCTCACCCTCCGCGTGGAGAACCCGGTGTTGGCGGCGACCAACTCGGTCGTCCTCACCGCCTCGCGCTCCACCGAGGTGAGCGGGTGGTACGATCAGGAGAAGCACGGGCTCTTCACCTACACCTTCCTCGACCAGATCAAGAAGACCTTCGCCAACGGGGTCCCGGATTCGGTGCCGACGGCGAAGGCGCTCGCCGATCAGGTGACGCCGGAGGTGGTGCGGATGTCGCGGCGCATCCGGCAGCGTGAGCAGACCCCCCAGCTCTTTGGGGCCGGGGTCGACACGCCGCTCCCCTTCATTAAGAAGCCTTGATTCTTCGACGCATGCTCTCACGCGCCGTGCTCGTGGGCACGGCGCTCGTCGCCACGACCCCCCTCGTCGGGGGTCGGGCCGCGCAGGCGCAGACCCCGGGCCCCGGGATCGAGGTGCCGCGCGCCGAGGGGCGCGCGACCTTCACGGAGGAGATGTCGCTGAAGGACGTCCGTACGAAGGCGCTCACCCAGGCGCTGCAGACCGCGGTCGGGGAGGCGCTCGGCCGTCGGCTGACGGCGATGACGCAGGTCACCACCTATGAGGATAGCGCGGGGGTCTCCGAGACCTTCGCCGAAATCGTGCGCGAGGCGGCGCAGGGGATCGTGACGAGCCATGCGATCCTTGAAGAGACATGGGAGAAGGGGGACCCCTTCACCCCCGGCGCCACCTACCGGGTGGTCGTGCGCGCGACGGTGCGGCGCGATCCCGCCTCGGCCCCGCCGGGCTTCCGGTTCGCTGTCAAGGCGAATCAGGGGCGCTTCTATGATCGCGGGACGCCGGAGAGCTCGGACGAGCTGATCCTCACCGTCGACGCCGATGAGGAGGTCTATCTCACCGTCTTCCTCGTGACCTCGGATTCGGTGGAGGTCCTCTTCCCGAACATGTTCATGCCGCGCGTGCGGGTGCGGGCGGGGCAGAAGTCGGAGCTCCCGTCGCTCGCGCAGCGTCAGCAGGGGGGGATCCATCTGCGGACGATCCTCCCGGACGGGGTTCAGCGTCGCGCGGAGCGGTTGGTGGTGGTCGCGACTAAGCGGTACGTCCCGTATGAGGGGATCGCGGAGCGTCGCGCGTCCGAGGATGCGGGAGAGGTCCCGCTGATCCGCGCGACGTTGGATGCGCTCCTGGATTGGTTGTTAGACATCCCAGCGAGTGAGCGCGCACTCGGGGATGTCGCGTACGAGATCGTTCGCGAGAAGAAATGACCGGCGGGTGCTGACCCCCTCGCCCTGACCTTCGCGTGACGCCACGCAGCCCTCTTTAGGATGGAATCACTGCCATGACCCTCTCTCTCCGATCTGTGTTCCGTCGCATCGTCCCTTCCTCGCTCCTCCGGTGGGGCGGGGCGTCGCTGCTCGCGCTCGTCTTGGGCTCCTGCGGGGAGGCGGTGGTGGCGCCGGCGGTGGTGAAGGAGGTGGCGGTGTCGGGGGGCGGGACTCCGTTGCGCTTGGCACAGTCGGCGCAGCTCGGGGTGGCGCTCCGCGGGGAGGGGGGGGTGGCGCTCCCATCGGTGGGGGTGTCGTGGACCTCGAGTGATGCGAGCGTGGCGACGGTGAGCGCCTCGGGGCAGGTGACGGCGGTCAAGCGGGGGACGGCGACGATCTCGGCGAGCGCGGGCGGGGTGACGGGGACCGCGGCGGTGCCGGTGATCGGGGTGCAGCGGGTGGATGCGACGCCGGACTCGGTAGCGGTGATCATCACGCAGGCGGCGCAGCTGGCGGCGTCGGTGACGGCGGACCCCGGGGTGACGGTGACCCCGACGTGGAGCTCGCGGGATACGACGCTGGCGACGGTGACGGCTGCGGGGCGGGTGACGGCGAAGAGCGCGCTCGGGGTGACGTGGGTGGTGGCGACGGCGGAGGACCAGCGCGACAGTGTGAAGGTACGGGTGATCCCGGTGCCGGTGGCGAGCGTGGCGGTGACGCCGGCGGCGTGGACGCTGGTGGCGGGACAGACGGTGCAGCTCTTGGCGACGACGAAGGACTCGGTGGGCGGGCTCCTCACGGGGCGGGTGATCACCTGGACGTCGAGCGACACGGCGAAGGCGGTGGTGGGGAGCGGCGGGCTCGTGACGACGAAGGCGGCGGGGGCGGTGACGATCACGGCGGCGAGCGAGGGGAAGAGTGCGGGGACGGCGCTCACCGTGCTCCCGCCGGTGAGCCAGGTGACGCTCTCGGTGGATACGCTGACAGTCATCTTGGGGAAGACGGGGACGCTCGTGGCGACGCCGAAGGCGGCGGACGGGACGGCGCTCGACCGCGCGGTGAGCTGGAGCGTCTTGGATACGCTGATCGGCTCGGTGGCGACCGACGGGGTGGTCTCGACGAATGCGCTGGTGACGGCGCGGGCGCTCGGGTCGACGACGATCACGGCGACGAGCGAGGGGAAGAGCAAGTCGGCGGTGCTCCGCGTGATCCCGGCGCCGGTGGCGACGATGACGGTGACGCCGGCGACGGCGAGGCTGGTGATGGGGAAGACGCTGCAGCTCTCGGCGGTGCCCAAGGATGCGGAGGGGAATGCCCTGGGGAACCGGACGATCACCTGGGCGTCGAGCGATGAGACGCGGGCGACGGTGAGTGCGGCGGGGCTCGTGACGGCGAAATCGACGGGTGCGGTGACGGTGACGGCGACGAGCGAGGGGAAGAGCGGGACGGCGGAGCTGACCCTCCTGATCCCGGTGAAGACGGTGACGGTGACGGCGGCGGACAATCGGACCTCGCTCCTCCCGGGGCAGACGGTGCAGCTGAGTGCGGTGGCGAAGGACAGCGTGGGGACCCCCCTCAGTCGTGAGATCCTCTGGAGCTCGAGCAATGGGCTGGTGGCGACGGTGAGCGTCTCGGGGCTCGTGACACCGACGGGGAACGGGACGGCGACGATCCTGGCGACGAGCGAGGAGGTGACGGGG
>VHBP01000045.1 GCA_016871915.1 Gemmatimonadota bacterium | reverse complement strand
GACGCTGCGCGAACTGCGCGGCTTCAAGCAGGCCTTCCTGATGATGGTCGCCTTCACGATCTACAACGATGGGATCCAGACGATCATCGGGATGGCGGCGGCGTACGGGAAGACGGTCGGGATCGCAGACAAGGATCTGATCGCGGCGATCCTCCTCGTGCAGTTCGTCGGGATTCCCTTCGCCTTCGCCTTCGGCTTCGTCGCCAAGTGGTTGGGCGCGAAGCGCTCGGTCCTCTTCGGGATCGCCTTGTATGCGGGGATCTGCCTTTATGCGTATGGGATGGACACCACGCGTGAGTTCTATACGCTGGCGATCCTCGTGAGCATGGTGCAGGGGGGGACGCAGGCGCTGAGTCGCTCCCTCTTCGCCTCGATGATCCCCAAGCACAAGAGCGGGGAGTTCTTCGGCTTCTTCAGCGTGTTCGAGAAGTTCGGCGGGATCCTGGGGCCGGTGCTCTTCACGCTGGCGATCGGTGCAGGGGAGAGTTCGCGGACGGCGATCCTGAGCGTGATCGTCTTCTTCATCGTGGGCGGACTGGTGCTCACGCGCGTGGATGTCGCGGAGGGGGAGCGTGCGGCGAGGGCGGCGGATCAGGGGCTGCGGGCTGAAGGCTGAAGGCAGAAGGCGAGAGGCTGAAAGCTCAAAGCTGAAAGCGTGACGCTGGCGCCGGGCGTGGGGCTATGATATCATAGTGATATTACTTTTCCTGCACCCCTGGAGCGCCTCATGTATCGCGAACGTCCCTACCCTGCCCTGAACGGCATCCTGATGGCCGTCATCCTCGTCGTCGTCACCCTCGGGCTCGGCGCGCTGGTGCAGCGCTCCTTCGCCTCGGCGGAGTTCGTCCGCGGCGGGGTGGCCTCCCTGCTCTTCGTGCTCACGCTGATCGGGCTGAGCGGCTTCTTCATCATCCACCCCAACGAGGCGAAGGCCTTGGTGCTCTTCGGCACCTACAAGGGGACGGTGAAGCAGGACGGGTTCTGGTGGGCCAACCCCTTCATGACCAAGCAGGCGATCTCGCTCCGCGTGCGGAACTTCGAGACGGCGAAGCTCAAGGTGAACGACAACCATGCGAACCCGATCGAGATCGGGGCGATCGTGGTCTGGAAGGTGGTGGAGACGGCGGAGGCGCTCTTCGAGGTCGATGACTATCAGCGCTATGTGGCGGTGCAGTCGGAGTCGGCGCTCCGCGCGGTAGCGTCGCACTATCCGTACGATGCGCACGTGGCCGGGGAGATCTCCCTCTCCACGCATATGGATGAGGTCTCGCAGGCCCTCGAGGCCGCCCTCGCCGACCGTCTGAAGAAGGCGGGGGTCGAGGTGGTGGAGGCGCGGATCTCGCACCTGGCCTACGCGCAGGAGATCGCGGCGGCGATGCTGCAGCGGCAACAGGCGAGCGCGATCATCGCGGCGCGGCAGAAGATCGTCGAGGGCGCAGTCGGGATGGTCGAGACGGCGCTCGAGATGCTCAGCGCCAAGCAGGTGGTGCAGCTCGACGAGGAGCGGAAGGCGGCGATGGTGAGCAACCTCCTCGTGGTGCTCTGCTCGGAACGCTCCGCGCAGCCCGTGGTGAACTCGGGGTCGCTCTACACCTGAGCCACCCGTGAGCGAGAAGAAGGCCTTCCTCCTTCGCACCGATCCCGCGCTGCTCGAGGCGCTGCAGCGGTGGGCGGATGACGATCTGCGGTCGCTGAACGCGCAGATCGACTTCGTGCTGCGTGCGGCGCTCGCGAAGGCGGGGCGCGCGCCGAAGGCCAAGCCATCCCCTTCATCGAAGAAGACCCCATGACCCTGCTACGCCCGCTCCTCCTGCTCGCCGCCTCCGCTGCCCTGCTGGGCGCGCAAACCCCCGCCGCCCCGAGTTGGGCACCGGCACTCGACTCGATCACCCGCGCGGCGCTCACGCGCACCGGGACTCCCGGGGTGCAGGTGGCGGTCGTGCTCGATGGGCGCCTCGTGTATGAGCGCGCGACCGGGCTCGCCGATGCCGAGTCGCAGCGCCCCGCGACGACGCGGACGCTCTTCCGGATCGGCTCGGTGACGAAGATGCTCACGGCGGCGACCCTCATGGAGCTCGCGGCCTCAGGGAAGCTCGACCCGCAGGCGCCGATCGGGCGGTATGTGACTGAGGTCGCGTCGCGCCGCGTGGGGACGGTGACGACGCATCAACTCCTTACGCATACGGCGGGGTGGATCGACAATGCGGTCGCCTACGGGCGAATGGGCGAGGGCGCGCTGGGAGAGGTCTTCCGCGAGGTGGGCGACACGCTCTTCTTCACCGACCCCGGGCAGGTGATCTCCTATTCCAATCCCGGATTCTCGATGGCGGGGTATGTGGCGGAGCGCGCGGGGGAGGCGCGCTTCGCGACGGTGGCGGAGCGCTTGGTATTGCGGCCGGTGGGGATGACGCGATCGACCTTCCGCCCACTCGAGGTGATGACCACCGACTTCTCACAGGGGCACATGGGCCCGCCGGGAGGCGCGGCGACGGTGGTGCGTCCCTACACCGAGAACACGGCGCAGTGGGCCGCCGGCTTCCTCTTCTCCACCGCAGGAGAGCTCGCGCGCTTCGCGACCGCGCTGATGCAGCAGGGAGAACTCGACGGGAAGCGGGTGCTCGCCGCCTCCACCGTGCAGCGACTCACGACGGGGTATCAGCCGATCCCCGGGGATTCCGTCGCGCGATACGGTTACGGATTGATGATCGGTCGCAAGGATGGGCAGCTGGTCTGGGAGCATGGCGGCGCCATCAACGGCTTCGATGCGATCGTGACGATGTGGCCTGAGCGGCGTGCGGCGCTCATCGTCATCGATAATCGGAGCGGGAGTCCGCTCCCCGAGATCGATCGCTTCGTGCGGGAGCAGGTCTTCGGGCTCCCGGCGCGTCCCACGCCGACGCCAGCGACCCCACGCCTCGGGACCGCCGAGGAGCAGCGTACGCTTGTCGGGACCTACGCGATGGGGGCCACGCGCGTCTCGATCGCCGCTGGGGCCGACACCCTGCGCTTCACGCAGGGTCCGGTCACCCTCCCGCTCCTCCTCCTCGGTGCCGACAAGATCCGCGTGATGCCGCCGATGGGGGACCCGATCGACCTCCTGCTCGTGCGCGATCGTGGCGGGAAGGTGACCTATCTGCATCAGGGGCTTCGCGCCCTCGCGCGACAGCCATGAGCGTCGGGGGGACGTCGAGCGGAGGGCTCCGGCTCCTACGCATCCTCCCGTGGGCGATCGTGGCGGTGCATCTGCTTTTCGCGATCGCGATCTACCCGAGTCTCGGGCCGACCGTGCCGACGCATCTGGACTTCGCAGGGCAGGTGACGCGGACGCGGCCCACCTCATGGGTGGAGTGGTTCGGGCTCCCGATGGTCAGCGTCGCGACGCTCGTCCTCCTGCAAGGGATCGGCGCGCTCCTCCCGAAACATCCGCAGCTCTTCAACTTCCCGGAGAAGGAGCGGTTCCTACGGATCCCGCGCGCCTATCATGGGCCGGTGCTCGCGCTGATGCGCGCGACGCTCGACCTGACCGGGGTGATCGTCGCGGTGATCTTCGTGCTCGTCCACGTGATGCTCTGGCTCGCGGGGGACGGGGAGGCCCCCGCCGCGATGCACGTCGTGATCTTGCTGCTCTCCGTGGGGACGCTGCCGATGATCCTGGTTGTGACGTCGAAGATCGATGCGGCGGTGGTGGAGGCGGAGCGGCGGTGGAAGGAAGACGAGGCGCGCGGATGAGCGGCGCAGCCTGAAGCGCGTGAGGTTCCGCGCGCCTCAGCGATAGGTCTCGAAGAACCCGGTCCCGCGCCCGATGAGCGCTTGCCCACCGAGTCGCCCGCTCAGCGTGGCGATCCCCTTCATCTGGACGAGGAAGGTCTTGACCTCACGCGGCGTGCGCGCCGTTCGCTGCCCCTCTTGCTTCATGCGATCGAGTAGGACGTCGGAGGCCATCGCGTCCTCGATCTCGAGTGTGATCCGGAGCGTATCGCTCCCGCGCACATCCTCCATCACGGCTCGGCTCGGCACCTTCACCAGACGCCCCTCGGCCATCACGGTGCGACCATCCTCGTAGCGGATGGTCTTGGGACGGAAGAGCGAACGGAAGCCGAGCGAGTCGACGAGATAGACGAAGAGGGGCTCCCGGACATCCTCTGCGCCACTGCGACGGACGCGCCCGTAGAGCACCGCGTACTCCCCGAGGCGCGCCGAGCCCCACTCCCACTCGACGTCGCGCCAGACCCCCCAGTTATGGTCGTGGTAGCCCTGCGCGCCGCTGAAGCGCTCGCAGCGGCCGCTCACACAGATGGTGCCATCGATGCTGCCGCGGAGCGCGGGAACGGCGTAACCGCTCACGAGGGTGGCATCGCCAATCGAGGTGCCGGGGAAGTAGGCCCCCGGCGCCGGCGTGAGGGTGAGGGTGACCGTCGCCTCGGCGCCCGTGCCCTCCTCGCGTGCTCGCGCCTTGACCTCGTAGCGCCCGTCGGCGAGCACGGTGACGGTGTTCCCGCCGAGGGAGAGATCGGCGCGGGTGGTGTCGAGGGTGATCGCGCGCGATGAGACGAACTGCGTGAACCGGCGCGACGCGCGTCCCTGCTCGTGCATGGTGAGCAATACCTGCCCGCCCCATTCGCCATTCGGGATGTCGCCACCGACCGCGAGGGTGAGGAAGGCCCACCGCTTGGTGTCGTCGGAGAGGACGTTGAAGTAGTGCCACTCCCCCCAAGTCGGGCGCTCTTCAGCGACGATCACGGCGGGGGTGTGATGGAAGCGGTCGATCTCGTGTCGGAGCTCGGCGAGGGTCGGGCGCTGCCATTTCCGGTCGCCGTCGTCATCCTCCCATGCACCGGCGATGATGGTCGGCGCCGCGCCTACATCTCGCGAGGCGGAGGGGATCTCCCCCAGCGCGCGGACCGGATACTCGGTGCCATCGGCCGTGCGCAGATAGATCAAGGCGCCATCGGTCTGCGGCGCGACCGTCGCGATGCGATCGGCGAAGCGCGGAGCAGCGAGCAGCTGCCGATGGACGAAGCGCGCGTTGGCGATCGAGGCGAACATCCCCCCCACCCCACCGGTCTTCATCACCTCGAGATCGATCCCCTCGGGAAGCACCGTGACATCCCCGCCCCCGATGAGCTTCTCGTCCTTGGATTGCACGACCATCGCCTCGCCGATCGCCAGCAGCGTGATCATCACCCCGACGCCCAGCGCGAACCCGGCTAGGAGGAAGGCCGAGCGCCAGGGACGATCGAGGAGTCCGCGGAAGGCGAGCCGGAGGAGCATCGTGGGTTAGGCTGGGCGCGCCACGGACTCGAGCGGACGCCGCACCTGATCGTCGACGATCACCCCGTCGCGCATGTGGATCACGCGCCGCGCGGCCTGCGCGAGCTCCTCATCGTGCGTGACGGTGACGATCGTGGTCCCGTCGCGATTGAGCCGATCGAAGAGCGCGATCATCTCCTCCCCAGTGCGGGCATCGAGCTCGCCGGTCGGCTCGTCGGCGAGGAGGAGCGCTGGACGATTCGCGAGGGCGCGAGCGACGGCGACACGCTGCTGTTCGCCCCCAGAGAGTTGGAAGGGGCGATGATCGGTGCGTGCGCCCAGCCCCACATAGGTGAGCAGCTCCTTCGCCCGCGCCTCACGCTCGGCGCGAGGCCTCTTGGCCTCCGCCATCGGGAGCTCGACATTCTCCGCCGCCGAAAGGGTGGGCATCAGATAGAAGCGCTGGAAGACGAAGCCGATCCCGGTGAGTCGGAAGCGCGTCGCCTCGGCGTCATCCATTACGGCGACATCGCGCCCGCGGATCAGGAGTTGCCCGCTCGTCGGCCGATCGATCGCGCCGAGCAGATTGAGGAGGGTGGACTTGCCGCAGCCAGACGGGCCGACCACGGCGACCCATTCACCCGGGTGCACATCGAGCGAGAGGCCGCGCACCGCCTCGACCGGCGCGCCGGCCACGAGGTAGGCGCGACGAAGATCACGAGCGGAGAGCACCGGCTGCGTCAGATTCATGCGACCGCCTCCTCACGGAGGGTCTGAGCGATGGAGAGGGTGGTGGCGCGCCAAGCGGGCCAGAGCCCCGCACCGATCCCACAGGAGATGATCAAGCCGAGGGAGCGGACCGCCGCCGAGGGCTCGAAGAGGAAGAAGTCGAAGGCGGCTGGGAGTCCGGGGAAGGCGGAGAGGATCTCGTTGAGCCACTTCGCCGTGACGATGCCAAGCCCCAACCCAAGGACGGCGCCGATGACGGAGAGGACGAGCCCCTCGAGCATCACCTGGACGACGATGCGCTCGCGCGCGACGCCGATGGCGCGCATCACCGCGATCTCCCCGATCCGCTCGTTGACCGAGACGGTCACCAACGTGGTGACGAGCAAGAAGCCGGTGATCAGCGAGACGGAGGCGAGGATGAAGGCGAGCTGTCGGAAGTAGCTGAGGCGTTCGTCGACGAAGCGGAGCGCCGCCTCCGTGGAGAGCGCGCTCACCCGGGCATCGCTCGCCTCGATGCGGCGACCCACCGTCTCCACATCGGCCCCAGCGCGCGTCGCGACGAGGACCACGGAAAGTCGATCGCGAAGATCCTCGCCCCCCATCCCCTGCACCGTCGCGATCGGGAGCGCGGCGACCTTCTCCCCGCCCGCGAGCATCATGAATCGCCCACGCCCGACGACGCGTACCGAACCTTCACCGGAGAAACGGCGGAGTTGGGCGTCGTAGCCCGAGGCGACGCGGATCGTGTCGCCGAGCCTCACCCCGGTCGCCTCGAGCCAAGCGCCGTTCACCACCATCTCATCGGGAGCAGCGATGTCGCGCCCCTCGGCGAGCACGTAGTCCCCCTGCACCGCGGGATCGATCCCGAGCAGGAAGGCAGGGACGACCGAGTCGGCGCGTGGGGTGAAGAGCTTGGCTCCGAGCACCGGTGCGACGGCGACGACCTCAGGATCCTCCGCGATCCGTGCGACAAGGGCCTGCGCCCCACCGACGGTGGCCTCGGAGTCGAAGGGCATCGTCCCGCGCGGGGTGAGGCGGAGTTGGAACCCCTGTTGCTCGATGAAGCCGCGGAAGCTCTCGCGCATCCCAGAACCGAGCATCACCATATCGAGGAGCATCGCGGTGGCGACGGCGACGCCGGCGATGGTGAGGGCGGTGCGACCGCGTCGGCGGGTGAGGGAGGCGAGAGCCAGCCGGGCGATCATCGGCCGACCAACTCCAGCGGCGCGGTGCGCACGAGACGCTGCGCGGCGAGATAGCCGCTCACGATCCCGAGCAGGAGGGAGAGGGTCACCGCGATCGCGACGATCTCCGGGGTCACGAGCGCGAACCTGAGTGGGGTCGCGTAGACCCCCTGGTAGTACCAGTTCACGATCGCGGAGGCGGCGGCGCCGAAACCGGCGCCGAGCGCGCTCCCCAAGAGCGCGATGAGCGAGGCCTCGAGCATCACCGAGCGGACGACGGTCGCCCGGGAGAGGCCAAGGAGTCGGAGTGCCCCGACCTCGCGTCGGCGCTCGTCCACCTTGAGCAGGGTGATGCAGAGGAGGAAGATCGCGCTCGCGACGATCGTGATGATCCCGATCGCGCGATGGAAGCGATTGACCACGCGAAAGGTCGCCGAGGTCTCGATGGCCACCTCGGCGGCGGGGTAGGCGCGGAAGCCGAAGGCCATCGCGTTGATGGCAGCGCTGACGGAATCAGGACCAGCCACTGTGCCCGATGCGCTGCCCGGTGCGCCTGCGTTCTCCTGCGTACGCACCGCGAAGCGCCCGATGCGGTCCCCGACCCCGGTGAGACTCTGTAGCTGATCGAGATGCAGGCGCACGCGATACTCGCTGCGCGCGATCTCACTCGGGTCGGCGCTGCGGCGGGTGATCGCGCCGATCCGCACCCACTGCCCCGACGGCGCGCTCGCCATCGCGGCGAACCGGACCGAGTCACCGACCGCGAGCCCAGCTGCCATGCCGAGCCGTTCGTCGATCGCGATGGTGCGCAGCCCCTGCCCCTGGACGTGCAGAACCGGGGCCGTGAGGATCACGGCCCCGGTCAGGGCGCACCACCTACGGATCCACGCGCGCATGGGGGGATGCGCTGCGTCGTGCCCGGCGCCCGCCTTACTTCTTCTCGGTGAAGGCGACGTCGAACTGGATCTTCACCTCGTCGCTGATCGGATTCAGGTTCGAGTCGAAGGCGATCCCGAAGTCCTTGCGGTTGATCGTCGTCTCGCCCTTCACGCGGCCGACGCTGCGGGCGGCGTCGAAGAAGACGAGGCGGGTCGGCAGGGTGACGCGCTTGGTCTTGCCACGGATCGTGAGGTCGCCGGTGATGTTGAGGCGATCCTCGCCGGTCTTGTTCACGATCGTCGACTTGAAGGTCGCCGTCGGAAAGGAATCCGCGGCGAAGAAGTCGTTGCTCTTGAGGTGCGCATCACGCCGCTCGATGCGGGTGTTGATCGTGCGCGTGTCGATCGTGATGACGACCGAGGAAGCGCCCCAGTTGGCCGGATCGAGGGAGATCTCCGCGTCCCACTTGTCGAAGGTCCCGTGCGCGTCGAGCATGCGCGACTCGGCGACGAAGTTGAGCTGCGAGTGCGCCTGATCGCGCACGTACTGCTTGGGGGCGATGACGGCGGCGGTGAGGACCGGGATCGCGACGAGGGCGAGCATCCAACGCTTCATGACGGACAGACTCCAGCAAAGAGGTGACGGTATGTGCCTATTCGGCCACCCGTCATGAATGCCGAAGTGGGGGTCAGCGGTTCCCGAGACGTGCCCTCGGGATCGGCGCCCCATGTGGGTCGTGCGCGGGGTCGCCGAGCGCCTTCGCCATCTTGGCGATCAGGGCCTCACTCGCCGCGTGCTCGAGCCGCTCGGCCTCCGCATGGACGGCCTCCCCCTCGAAGTCGAGCCGTTCCACCAGATAGGTCTCGATGATCCGGTGCCGGCGCACGAGGGCGAGGGCGGCGCGGCGCCCTGCCGCGGTGAGTCGCGCCCCCTTGTAGCGCTGGACACTCACCAGACCGAGACGCGACATCCGACGGAGCATCCCACTCACGCTGGGCGCCGCGATCCCGAGCCGACTCGCGATGTCGTTGGTCCCAGCGGGCATCCCGCCGAGTTCCAGCGCGTAGATCGCCTTGAGGTAGTCCTCGGCTTGGCGCGTGAGCGGACGCCGCTTGCCCGTGGACTTCGCCTTGGCGGTCACGCCGCGCTGCCCCACCGCTTGGCGATGAGTGCCGCGACGAGCCATCCGGCGCCGGCCGCGAGCACCACATCGCTCAGGAAGTGTGCGCGGTGGAGGACACGACTGATCCCGCATCCGGCGGCGAGGATGTATCCCACCCAGTGGGCGCGCGGATAGAGTCGGGCGAGCATCGCGGCGCCACCGAAGGCGACCATGGTGTGCGAGCTCGGCAGCGCGAGCCCGGCTGAGCTGAAGGTGCGCTCGGCGACGTCACGGAAGACGTGGACCCCATCGTGCGGGCCTGGGCGCTCGCGGCGGAGCGTGAGCTTGAGGAGCTCGGCGGCGATCCCCGAACCGGCGGCGCCCCAGAAGAGGAGCCAGCCGCGTCGGCGCGCACGAGGACGAGCCTCGCGCTCGGTACCTTCGGCGAGCGCGATCCCCACCGCCAGTGCGATCCAGGTGGGGAGGAAGCCGACGATGCGGAGGAGGCGGCCCCAATCCTTGTCGTACACCGTGGGCAGGGAGACCCGCTGATAGACCTCGCGATCGACGACCCAGGCGAGGGCGAAGAGTGCGAGGGTGATCCCAAGGGCACGCCAGAGGTCACGTGGGGCGACGCAATCCGTGAGCGCCGTGGACATCGATGTGGGAGCAGTCATGGTGCGATCAGATCCGCAAAGCCGGTGAGGATGCGTTCGGTCATCCCCCACACGACGAACGCCTCATGCTGAAAGGCCTCGACGTGAAAGGTCATCCCGCGGACGGACACCTCGGTGCGAACGCGAGCCGACGGCGCAAGCAAGGTGTCGAGCGAGACCCACCGCGCCTCGGCCACCTCGCGATTCGGTCGGAGATCGACCGCCTCGTGCACCACCGCGACATAGGGGCGTACGATGATCGGCGGGAGATGCGGGGTACGTGGACGGAGTTCGTCGAGCGCGCCGAGGATCTCCCCAGCCCGCGCGAGATCGATCCCGACCTCCTCGCGCGTCTCGCGGATCGCCGTCGCCTCGAGCGAGGGATCAGTGCGATCGATCCGCCCGCCGGGCAATCCGATCTGTCCACTCCAGGGATCCCCTTCGCGTTCGGCGCGCCGGATGAGGAGGAGCTCGGCGCCCGTTGTGACAGACGGTCGCAGGATCACCGCGACCGCCGCCTCCCCATAGGGTTCGTCTCGTTCGGCGCGCCGGGCCTCGCGCGCCTCGAGTGCACGCGACACACGGGCGACGAAGGGATGCATCGTCGCCCCGGTCACCTCACCCCTCGACCGCGCCGCCCGCAGCCACCCAGGCGCCCCACCCGCCCGCCATCGAGGCAACGTTGGTGTACCCCATCTGCTGGAGGGTGTCGGCGGCGAGCGCCGAGCGGTTGCCACCGGCGCAGTAGATGACGAGCGCCCGATCGCGCGGCACCACCGCCTCGATCTTCGTCTCGAGCGTGCCGCGCGGGATCACCACCGCGCCGGGGATCCGCCCGAGGTTCGTCTCGTTCGGCTCACGGCAGTCGAGGACCACCGGGGCATCGGCCCCGGCGATCAGCTGCTGCACCTGCGGCACGCTCACCTCGCGGATGCGGGTCTTCGCCTCCGCGATCATCTGGGCACCGGACTTGATCGTCATCGTCGCTTTCTCGTGTTGGTCGTCTGGGAGGGATCAGCGCGCGGCCAACTTGCCCACCACCTCGGCGAGCGCCTTCACGCGCTTCGCATCGGTGGCGGTGCGGGCATCCTGCTCGAGCGCCTTGGCGAGGGTGGTGAGCTGCGTGCGACGCGCGGCGCCCGACGCGGCCTCCGCCTCGGCAAGCTGCTTGGTCACGGCCTCGAGACGCGCCGCCGACATCCCACCCCACCGCGTGAGCTGATCGACGTAGGCCTTCGCCACCGGGAAGGCGGCGGGCCAGGTCACCTTGCGCTGATCCTGCGGGTTGAAGGTCTCGACGCGTGCGAGCTTCGCCGCGTCGATCTCGTTCTGCGTGAGCTCCCCGCTCGGCGTGAGCTCGAGGATATCGAGCCCGCGCGCGATCTCGGAGCCGTAGATGCGGCCGTTGTACCAGTAGGTCGACCACTGGCCCGAGAGGACGAGGCGCTCGCCATTGAGCGGTCCGCGATCGAAGTAGGCGATCTCACGGACGTTGTCGGGATCGGTGAAGTCGGTCACCGAGATCCCACCCTGATACCAGCTCTGGACGAAGAGGTCGCGCCCCGGGACGGGGACGAGCGAACCGTTGTGCGCGACGCAGTTCTCCTGCCCGCCCTGCGCCGCCGGGAGCTTGAAGTAGCCAGCGGGGGTCAGCTGCTTGGTCTTGAGGTCGAGCCGGTAGTAGGCGTTGCCGCCCCAGAGGAGGTTGTCGGTCGCGCGGCAACGCGGCGAGACGCCGCCGCCCCACTCGTCGGTGAAGAGCACGGTCGAGCCATCATTGTTGAAGGTCGCCGAGTGCCAGTAGGCGAAGTTCGGATCGCTCACCTCGCCGATGCGCTTCGGGTTGGCGGGATCCTTGATGTCGAGGAGGATGCCGTTCCCCGAGCAGGCGCCGGCGGCGAGATCGAGCTCGGCGTAGATGGTGATGTCGTGGCACTGATCGGTCTCGGCCGTCTCCTGCGCCGTCGCGTTCAGCTTCCCCCCCTTCCAGAGCCCCGCGATGTTCCCCGCCGCATCCGCGAAGACGCGCGGCGAGTTCACGATCTTCGCGTCCGACGGCTTCGCCAGCGGGATCTTGATGACATCGATGCGGAAGTAGGCCGACCCCGGTGCGTCGGGGCGGGGATCGCATCCCGCGAGTTCCGAGGGAGAACGCGAGGGGCTCGTCCCGGAGACGTATACGTAGACGTTCTGCTTGTCGCGCGGGCTCACCAAGAGGGTGTGCGTGTGCGAGCCGCGGCAGGTCTGCACCGCGGCGACTTGCACCGGCTTGGTGATGTTGCTGATGTCGAAGATGCGCACGCCACGGAAGCGCTCGGCGCTGACGGAGTCACGTGCGCCCTGCGTGCCGCAGTCGATGCGGCCACGGGTCTCCTCGACCGACATGAACATCAGGTTGCCATGCACCGAGACGTCGCCCTGTCCACCGGGGCAGGCCATCGCGGTCACGAGCGTCGGCGCCTTGGGGTTGGCGACGTCCCAGATCTGGACGCCGTAGTAGCCGCCCTGGAAGACGTAGTCCTTCTGGAAGGCGAGATCGGCGTTCACGAATCCGAAGTCGCCGAGGTTCGCCGGGTTGGTGAAGGCGGCAGAGCGCGGCGTGGTGGAGACGAGCTCCATGTTCCGGATCGCGACCCCGGCGTCGAGGTAGCCCGCCTTGAGCGAGGCGCGGGGATCGGTGGTGCTGGCGCGGAGGCCCGTGGGCTGCGCGGGGGCCTGCTGCGCAGCGAGGGGGGCGGCGGTGAGGAGGAGGGCGGAGAGGGCGACGAGTGCGCGCATGGACGGGTGTGGGTCGAAAGAGGGTCGGAACGGCATCCCCGATATGTATCCGAGCCGCGCCCGAGGCGCCATCTTTCTCGGGATGTCGCTCACCCTCCAGGTCCTCATCGCCCTCGCCGCCGGCTTCGGCCTTGGCCTCCCCCTCGCCGGGGCGGAGGCCGGGCCCGGCGTCGTGGTGCTCCGCGGGCTCGAGCCGGTGGGGACGCTGTTCATCAATGCGATCCGGATGACGGTGATCCCGCTCGTCGTCTCGAGCCTGATCGTCGGGGTGACCTCGGCCCCGGACCCCAGGACGGTCGGGCGGATCGGGGCGCGGGCGATCCTGCTGTTCATCGTGGTGTTGGCCGCGGCCTCGGGGGTCGGGGTGCTCGTCGGGTATCCGTTGCTCGGGCAGTTCCCGCTCGACCCCGCGGCGGTGGCGGCGATGCAGGCGAGTGCCGCGACTGCGGGGGCGAGTGCGGCGGAGGGGGCGAAGGCGGTGCCGACGTTCGCGGAGTGGGTGGTGGCGCTGGTGCCGCCGAATCCGATCAAGGCGGCGGCGGATGGGGCGATGCTCCCGCTGATCCTCGCCTCGGTGGCGTTCGCGATCGCGTTGCTACAGGTGCCGCTCGCGAAGCGGACCCCGGTGATCCAGGTGCTGGATGGGGTGATGGAGGCGTCGCTGACCTTGGTGCGCGCGATCCTGCGGCTGGCGCCGATCGGGGTCTTCGCGCTGACGGTGGGGCTTGCGGCGAAGTTGGGGGTGAGCGCGCTCGCCGCCCTCGCGGGCTATATCGGGGTGGTCTCCGCGATCTGCGTGGTCTTCATGGGTGGGGTGTTGTATCCGGCGGCGGTGGTGCTCGGGCGGACCTCGCTCCGCGACTTCGCGCGCGCGGCGCTTCCCGCGCAGACGATCGCCTTCAGCTCGCGCTCGTCGCTGGCGGCGTTGCCGGCGATGCTCGAGGCGGTGCGCGATACGCTCCGGCTCCCGCCGACGATCGGGAACTTCCTGATCCCACTCGCGGCGACGATGTTCCGCGCTGGCGCGGGGATCGGGCAGACGGTCGGCGTGCTCTTCATCGCGCGGCTGTACGGCGTGGATCTCGGTGCGGCGCAGCTGCTCACGATCGCGCTGACCTCGGTGGTGACGTCGTTCTCGGTGCCGGGGATCCCCGGGGGGTCGATCCTCGTGATGGTCCCGGTGCTGATGGCGGCGGGGATCCCCGTCGAGGGGATCGGGATCCTGCTCGGTGCCGACACGATTCCCGACATGTTCCGCACGACGACGAATGTGACCGGGCATATGACGGCGGCGGTGATCCTCGCGCGGGGTGAGCGCGGCGCCGATGCCGCGTCCGCGACCCCGTCGACGTGAGGGTGACGCGCCCACTGACCGTCCTGTTCGATCTGGACGGGACGATCGTCGATTCGATCGAACTCCTCACCGCCTCGATGGAGCATGCCTTCGCGGGGCGGACCGTTCGCCCGACGGTGGCGGAGTGGGTGGTGGGG
>VHBP01000044.1 GCA_016871915.1 Gemmatimonadota bacterium | reverse complement strand
AGTTGTCGAGCCCGACGACCTTGTGCCCATCCGCGAGGAAGCGGTCGGCGAGATGGCTCCCGAGGAAGCCCGCGGCCCCCGTGATGAGGACCCTCACTCGCCCCCCCGCCCGATGGAGCGGTAGGTGAAGCCCAGGGCCTGCATCTTCGACGGGTTATAGAGATTGCGCCCGTCGATCAGCACCGGGGTCTTGAGCGCCGCCTTCACCCGAGCGAAGTCGGGGAAGCGGTACTCGTTCCAGTCGGTGACAATCACCAGCGCATCCGCCCCCTCAGCGGCGGCGTAATTCGACTCTGCGTAGGTGATCCGGTCCCCGATCCGCCGCTGGGTCTCATGCATCGCGGCCGGATCATGCGCGACGACGGTCGCGCCCGCCGCGAGGAGCTCGTCGATCAGCACGAGGGCCGGCGACTCCCGCATGTCGTCGGTGTTCGCCTTGAAGGCGAGCCCCCAGAGCGCGATCCGCTTGCCACGGAGGGCGCCGCCGAAGGCCGCATTCACCTTCTCGAAGAGCCGATGCTTCTGCCGCTCATTGGCCTCCTCGACCGCCTTGAGCACCCCCATCGGGGCGCCCCGTTCCTCCGAGGTGCGCATCAGCGCCTTCACATCCTTCGGGAAACAGGAGCCGCCGTAACCCGGGCCGGGGAAGAGGAAGGCCGGCCCGATGCGCGCATCGCTCCCGATCCCCTTGCGCACGAGATCGACATTCGCTCCGACCCGCTCACAGAGATTCGCGATCTCGTTCATGAAGGAGATGCGCGTCGCGAGCATCGCGTTCGCGGCGTATTTGGTCATCTCCGCCGAGGGGATGTCCATGAAGATGATCGGCTTGCCCGTGCGCACAAAGGGCGCATAGAGCTCCCCCATCCGCTCCCGTGCGAAGTCGCTCGCCACGCCGATGACGACGCGGTCTGGCTTCATGAAGTCGTCGACCGCGGCCCCTTCCTTGAGGAACTCGGGGTTCGAGCATATGTGGAACGGGACCTTCGCGTGCGGGCGAATCGCCTCAGCGACCTTCTCCGCCGTCCCGACCGGCACCGTCGACTTGGTGACGACCACCACCTCACGGGCCGCGTGCTTCCCGATCTGATCGGCGACGGCGAGCACATGCTTGAGGTCGGCGGATCCATCCTCGTCGGGCGGGGTCCCCACCGCGATGAAGATCACATCGGCGCCGGCGATCGCGGCCGGGAGGTCGGTCGTGAAGGTCAGGCGCCCGGCGACGCGATTGCGATGGACGTACTCCTCGAGCCCCGGCTCGTAGATCGGCAGGATGTCCTGATTGAGTCCTTCGATCTTCTTCGCATCGACATCACCGCAAATCACGTCGTTGCCCGTCTCAGCCAGACAGGCGCCGACGACCAGTCCCACATAGCCGGTCCCCACCACCATCACCTTCATGCCTTCACTCTGTTGCGGCGCCCGTGATCGGGCGCGATGAGGTCAGCGTCACGACGCGCGCGCGGGTGGCCCCGAGCGACGCCATGACATGTCGCGTGTCGATGATGAGCGCGGCGTGCGCGCCGACCGTCCTGTAATCCACAGATGTGTGATCGGTGATGATCACCACCGCATCCACGGCAGCCAACAGCTCTGGCGTGAGCGGGACGCTCGCCATCGCATGCCCATCCTCCTCGAAGCGCACGACATGCGGGTCATGGTATTGGACCCGAGCCCCGCGCTCCTCCAACCGACGCGTCACATCGAGCGCCGGACTCTCGCGCATGTCATCGATGTCCCGCTTGTACGCCACCCCGAGGACGAGGATGGCACTCCCCTTCACCGCCTTCCCCTCATCGTTCAACGCCCAGGCGATCTTCTCCACGACGAAGTCAGGCATCGACGAGTTGACCTCACTCGCGAGGTCGATGAAGCGCGTCTTGTAGTTGAGCGACCGCATCTTCCACGCCAGATAGTGCGGATCAAGGGGGATGCAGTGCCCCCCGATCCCCGGGCCGGGCGTGAACTTCATGAAACCGAAGGGCTTGGTCGCCGCCGCCTCGATGACCTCCCAGATGTCGACGCCGAGTCGATCACAGACGATCGCCATCTCGTTGACGAGCCCGATGTTCACCGAGCGGAAGGTGTTCTCGAGGAGCTTCACCAACTCGGCCGCCTCTGGCGAGGAGACCGGGACGACGGTATCGATCGTCGAGGCGTAGAAGGCGGTCGCAACCTCGGTACAGGCCGGCGTGATCCCCCCGACGACCTTCGGCGTGTTCTTGGTGTGGTAGACCGGGTTCCCCGGATCGACCCGCTCGGGGCTGAAGGCCAGGAAGACATCGCGCCCGATCACGAGCCCGCGCGCCTCGAGCCGCGGCTGCAACAGCTCGCGCGTCGTTCCCGGGTAGGTGGTGCTCTCGAGGACGATCAGCATCCCGGCCCGCGCCTGCGCACTCACCGTCTCCGCCGCAGCGACCACATACGACATGTCGGGGTCGCGGGTCTTGGCGAGCGGGGTCGGGACGGCGATCGAGATGGTGTCTGCGGCCGCGAGCCGGGAGGCGTCGGTGGTCGCGACGAACTTCCCCGACGCCACATGCTTCGCCACCTGCGCCGCCAGTACATCCTGGATATGTGATTCGCCCCGCATGAGGAGCGCGCAGACGCGCTCGCTCACATCGAAGCCAACGACCGTGAACCCGGTCTCGCAGAGCTCCATGGCCAGCGGGAGCCCCACATACCCCAACCCGATCACGGCGGAGACCGCCGAGCGATCGCCGATGCGTGAGAGGAGGGTCTGCTGAGCGGACATGCGGTCGGGCGACTCGCCTTACTTCCCGAAGAACCCGCGGACCGCCACGACCACCTCGTCGCGCTGCGCCCCCGTGAGCTCCGGGAACACCGGGAGCGACACGACTTCCTTGGCCGCCCGCTCCGACTCGGGGCAGCTCCCTTCGCGATACCCGAGGTAGGCGAAGCAGGGCTGCAGATGGAGCGGGAGCGGATAGTAGACCGAGTGGCCGATCCCCTTCGCGGCGAGATGCGCCTTAAGCTCGTCGCGTCGCGCGACGCGGATCGTGTACTGGTTGAAGATCGACTCGTTGGCGGGATCGATGTACGGCGGGACGATCTCCGCGATATCGGCGAAGGCCTGCGTGTAGAACGCGGCGTTCTCCCGACGCTTGGCGCTCCAGGCCGCGAGATGCGGGAGCTTGGCGCTCAACACCAGCGCCTGCAACGCATCGAGGCGCGAGTTGTACCCCACCTCCTCGTGGAAGTAGGTCTGCACCGAGCCATGCGTGCGGAGACGCTGCAGCCGCTTGAAGATCGCCTCGTCCTGCGTGACGATCATCCCGCCGTCCCCGTAGCCACCCAGGTTCTTGGAGGGGAAGAAGGAGAAGGTGCCGATGGTCGCGGCCTGCCCCGCCATCACCCACTCGCCATCGATCTTCCGGCGCGCGCCGATGCTCTGCGCCGCATCCTCGATGATCGGCATCGTCGGAAGCAAGCGCCGGATCTCCTCGATCGCCGCCATCTGCCCGAAGAGGTCGACGGGAACCACCGCTTTGGTCTTCGAGGTCACCGCCGCGGCCGCGAGGTCGGGGCGGATGTTATAGGTCTTGGGATCGATATCCACGAAGACCGGGGTCGCCCCGACGTTGTGGATCGTGCCCGCGGTCGCGAAGAAGGTGAAGGGCGATGTGACGACCTCGTCCCCGCGCCCGATATCGAGGGCACGGAGCGCGATCAGGATCGCGTCGGTCCCATTCGCGCACCCCACCGCATACCGCGTCTGCGAGAGCCCCGCGACCTCGCACTCGAGCGCGCCCACCGGGGCGCCGAGGATGAAGGCCTGATCGTCGATGAGACTGATGAGGCCCGGGAGGACCTCGTCCCGGATCGTCGCGTGCTGCGCCTTCAGATCAAGAAGAGGGACGGCCATGTGCGGCAGGATCTCAGCAGAGGGAAAAGGCGACGGAAGTGCAATGATGCCAAGCAGTTAAATATCGCCGCCCTGCCACCCCGCCGTCAACGAATCGGGAGGGTGACCTCACGCCCCGTCCGGGCCGATTCATAGATCCCCAGGATGAGCTCCAACGACTTCCGGCCAGCGGGTCCGTCGGTGTCCGGAGTCGTCTCCCCGCGGAGGGCCCGAAGGACGTTCCGGTAGTAGGGCTCATGCCCGAATCCGTAGACCGAGGGCGGAGCGGTATTGGCTGCCTCGACCAACCGGTCGTCATCGTCGTAGTCGGCGAACTCCCAATGCTCGATCCGGTTCACCGCCGTCCCGCCGATCCGGACCGTCCCCTTCTCCCCGAGCAGGGTGAACGACCCCTCGAGGTTCTTGGGATAGGTCAGCATGGTGACCTCCATGACCCCGATCGCCCCGCTCTCGAAGGTCACGATCGCCGCCCCCGTATCCTCCGCCTCGATCTTCCGCGCCATCGTCGCCGTCTTCGCCATCACGCTGCGCACCGGTCCCATCATCCACTGCATGAGATCCACGTAGTGCGACGCCTGGTTCATGAAGGCGCCGCCGTCGAGCGCCCACGTCCCGCGCCAGGGCGCCTGGTCGTAGTACTCTTGCGGCCGGGCCCACCGCACGGTGGCATTCCCCATGAAGAGCTTGCCGAACCGCCCCTTCTCCACCGCCCGCCGCAGGAGCTGAATGGTGGCGTTCAGCCGATTCTGCTTCACCACGAAGAGCCGGACCCCCGCCTCATCACAGGCGCGCATCAGGGCATCCGCGCCGTCGAGCGAGATCGCTATCGGCTTCTCGCTGATCACATGCTTCCCGGCGCGCGCCGCGAGGATCCCATGCTCAGGATGCAGCCCCGACGGCGTCGCGACGGTCACCACGTCGATCGGCGCCTCGGCGAGCATCTTGGCGTAGTCGGTATACCAAGGAACCCCCGACCGCTCGCCCGCGGCTCGTGCGCGCGCCGAATCGGTGTCGCAGACTGCCGTGAGGGTGAGGCCGTCGATCTTGGCGATCGCCTCGATGTGATTCGCGCTGATCCGCCCACACCCGATGAGGGCGACTCGGAAGCTCGCGCGCGCGGCCGACATCAGGCGCCTGCCTCGGGTGCTACGGGGGCGATGCCCTCCCCCGCCGCCGCATAGCGCGCCCGGCAGACCGGGCACTGCCACGCCGCGCCCCCCTCGGCGCTCTTCTCCAGCTTCTCCCCACACTGACACATCCACCCGATCCGCCGCGCCGGTACCCCGGCCATCAGCGCATAGGGCAGCACATCCTTCGTCACGACCGCGCCCGCCCCGATGAAGCAGTACTCGCCAAGCGTCGCGCCGCAGACCACCGTCACATTGGCCCCGATGCTCGCGCCGCGCTTCACCAGCGTGCGCTTGTACTCATGCTTGCGACTCACATGGCTCCGCGGATTCACGACATTCGTGAACACCATCGACGGGCCACAGAATACATCGTCCTCGAGCTCCACCCCCTCGTAGATCGAGACGTTGTTCTGGATCTTCACATTGTTCCCGATCCGCGTCCCGCTCATCACCACCACATTCTGCCCGAGAGAACACCGCGCCCCGATCACCGCGCCCGGATTCACATGACAGAAGTGCCAGATCCGCGTCCCCTCGCCGACGATCGCCCCCTCGTCGACGTACGCCGATTCGTGGATGGTCGGTGCGGTACTCATCGCAGTTCCTCCTGCCATTCCTGCAGCGACTTCACGCTGGCGGGATGTTCGCGCGCTGACTCGATCGCCGCACAGGCGGCATCGGCCCCGGAGAGGGTCGTGGTATACGGCACGCGATTGGCGACGGCCGCCTGCCGCATCGAATAGTCATCACGCTGCGCGCTCTTGCCGAGTGGGGTGTTGATCAGGAGCTGCACTTCGCCATTCACCATGAGATCGATTCCGTGCGGGCGTCCCTCGCTCACCTTGAAGACCCGACGCGACGCGATCCCCACCGACTCGAGGTGATCCGCCGTCCCATGGGTGGCGACGAGCCCGAACCCCATGTCACGGAAGCGCCGCGCGATCGGGACCGCACCCGCCTTGTCGCCCTTGTTCACCGTGAGCATCACATGCCCCTCACGCGGGAGGCCATTCCCCGCTGCGAGCTGCGACTTCCCGAACGCCTCACCGAAGTGCTGGCTGATCCCCATCACCTCCCCCGTCGACCGCATCTCGGGACCGAGGATCGGATCGAACTCGCGGAACTTAGGAAAGGGGAAGACCGCCTCCTTCACGGCAACGTACGGCGCGACGATCTCCTGCGTGTATCCGAGCTGCTCGAGCGTCTCCCCGAGCATCACCCGCGCCGCGAGCGAGGCCAGCGGACGCCCGATCGTCTTCGACACGAACGGCACCGTGCGCGAGGCGCGCGGATTCACCTCGATCACATAGACCACGCCGTCCTTCACCGCATACTGCACGTTGATAAGCCCCACCACCCCGAGCGCCTTGGCGAAGGCGATGGTGTGGGCGCGCATGATGTCCTGGTGCTCCTTCGCGATCCGGTGCGGCGGAAGCACGCAGGCCGAGTCGCCGGAGTGGATCCCCGCGTCCTCGATATGCTGCATCACCCCACCGATCACGACCGTCTTCCCATCGGAGAGTGCGTCGACGTCCGCCTCGTAGGCATCCTCGAGGAAGGCATCGACCAGCACCGGCCGCTCCTCGGAGACCCGCACCGCACGCTCGAAGTAATCCCGCAGCGACGGCTCGTCGTAGACGATCTCCATCGCACGCCCCCCGAGCACATAGCTCGGCCGGACCAACACCGGGTACCCGATCCGCTCAGCGATCGCCACCGCCTCGGGGACGCTCGTCGCCGTGCCGTTGGGGGGCTGTGTCACCCCGAGCTCGCGCGCGAGCGCCTCGAAGCGCTTCCGATCCTCCGCGATATCGATCGCGTCGGGCGAGGTACCAAGGATCTTGACCCCCGCGGCCTCCAGCGGCTTCACCAGCTTGAGCGGGGTCTGCCCGCCGAGTTGCACGATCACGCCGAGGGGCTGTTCCCGCTCGACGATCTCAAGGACATCCTCGAAGGTGAGCGGCTCGAAGTAGAGCTTGTCAGAGGTGTCGTAGTCGGTCGAGACGGTCTCGGGGTTCGAGTTGACCATGATCGTCTCATAGCCGGCCTCACGAAGCGCGAGCGCGGCACGAACACAGCAGTAGTCGAACTCGACCCCCTGCCCGATCCGGTTCGGCCCCGACCCGAGGATGATCACCGAGGGCTTCCCGGTGCGCGGCGCCTCCGATTCTTCGTCGTAGCTGGAGTAGAGATACGGCGTGTTCGAGGGGAACTCACCCGCGCAGGTGTCGACCATCTTGTAGCTCGGCCGCACGCCGAGTGCCCACCGACGAGCGCGTGCCGCGCCCTCGGTCTCATTCCGCAAGGCCGCCAGCTGCCGGTCGGAGAACCCCATCCGCTTCATCCGACGCAGGCTCGCCGCGTCGATCTCGGCGAGCGCCGCATACGCGCGCTCCGCCTCGACGAGCTCCTCGAACTGCCGGAGGAACCAGGGATCGACCCCGGTCCGCCGATGCAGCTCCTCGACGGACATACCGTGCAGGAGGGCACGCTTGATCTGGAAGACGCGCTCCGGGACCGGCTTCGCGAGCGCCTGTTCCACGGCGGCGAGCGAATCATCCGCGACGCGATCGTCCACCGGACGCTCCCCGCCCACCCAACCGGACCGCCCCGTCTCGAGGGCACGAAGCCCCTTCTGGAACGCCTCCTTGAAGGTGCGCCCGATCGCCATCGACTCGCCGACCGACTTCATCTGCGTCGTGAGCACCGGATCCGCGCCCGGGAACTTCTCGAAGGCGAAGCGCGGAACCTTCACCACCACGTAGTCGAGCACTGGCTCGAAGCTCGCCGGCGTGGTCTTGGTGATGTCGTTCGGGATCTCGTCGAGGCGATATCCCACCGCGAGCTTGGTCCCGATACGCGCGATCGCGAATCCGGTCGCCTTGGAGGCGAGCGCCGATGAGCGCGAGACACGCGGGTTCATCTCGATGACGACCATCTCCCCGTTCGCTGGATTCACCGCGAACTGGATATTGCACCCACCGGCGGCGACCCCGATCTCGCGTATCACCTTGAGCGCGGCGTCGCGCATCACCTGATACTCGCGATCGGAGAGCGTCATCGCCGGCGCACAGGTGATCGAATCGCCGGTGTGGACCCCCATCGGATCGATGTTCTCGATCGAACAGATGATCACCACGTTGTCGGCGGAGTCGCGCATGACCTCGAGCTCGTACTCCTTCCACCCGAGCAGCGAGCGCTCGATGAGGACCTGCGAGATCGGAGACTCGGCGAGCCCGCGCTTCACGATCCGCTCGTACTCCTCGCGGTTGTAGGCGATCCCGCCGCCGGAGCCGCCGAGGGTGAAGGCGGGGCGGATGATCGCGGGGAACCCCGTCCACTCCGCGATCTCAAGCGCCTCGTCCCAGGTGGTGGCGATGCGGCCCTGCGGGCAGCGCAGGCCGGTGCGCTCCATCGCCTCGCCGAAGAGTTTGCGATCCTCAGCGACCGCGATCGCGCGCGCATTGGCCCCGATGAGCTCGACGCCGTACTTCTCGAGCACGCCGCGCTCATGGAGCGTCATCGCCACGTTAAGCGCGGTCTGTCCCCCCATGGTGGGGAGGAGCGCGTCGGGGCGTTCGCGCGCGATGATCAGCTCCACGAACTCCGGGGTGACCGGCTCGATATAGGTCCGATCCGCGAGCTCGGGATCGGTCATGATCGTCGCGGGATTGGAGTTCACGAGGATCACCTCGTACCCCTCCTCGCGGAGCGCCTTCGCCGCCTGCGTGCCCGAGTAATCGAACTCGGCGCCCTGCCCGATGACGATGGGGCCGGAACCGATGAGGAGGATGCGCTTCAGGTCGTCACGACGCGGCATGCAGGTGATCGTCGATGATGTCGGTCAGGGTCCGGGTGGGCGTCCACCCGGTGTGAGTGCACAGCTTGGTGTTCTGGCCGACGAGCACCGGCACATCCGCGGGCCGGAGCAAGGTCGGGTCCTGCACGAACCGAACGGGCACCTGGGCCCGGGCGATGACCAGTGCGGCGACCTCCCCGACGGTGACGCCCGTCCCGCTGCAGACGTTGTAGGCCTCCCCTACCTGCCCCCGTTCGATCAGGGCGAGATAGGCCTCGACCACGTCCTGCACATGAAGATAATCCCGCACCGTCTCCGTATTCCCGATCGAGAGGGTGGTGGCCCCGGTGAGACGCGCCTCGTGCACCCGCTGGACGAGCGCGGGGAGGAGGAAGATCGGGGCGTGCCCCGGTCCGCAGTGATTGAAGGAGCGCGTCGCGATGATCCGGAGCCCATGGGCTCGGGCGGCGGCGAGGGCGAAGTCCTCCTGCGCCTGCTTGGTCGCGCCGTAGAACGAGCGTGGCGCGCAGGGGGTGGTCTCGGGAAGGGGCATCGCGGACGCCGCGTGGCGCCCGTACTGCTCCGCGCTCCCGACGACGAGGGTCGTGGGGTCGAGCCCGGAGGTCGCCCGCTCGGCGCGCATCGCCTCGAGGAGGCGGATCCCCACGCCCACGTTGGTCTCGAGGGCCGTGACCGGGTCGTCTCCGACGGTCGGGACGAACGACATCCCAGCGAGGTGGAAGATCGCGTCTGGGGTGGCGCGCCGGAGCAGCGACCGCATCGGGCCGAGATCCCGGGCGGCGGTCAGATTCCCGACCTCCCACGTGATCTTCCCCTGCTCGTCGGCGGTCAGCGTCCCGACGGCCGGGATCCCGTGCCACGCCGTCCCGGTGACCTGCCAGCCCTGAGCCACCAACGTCTTCGCGAGCCATTGGCCCACGAAGCCGTCAGCGCCGGTGATGAGGGCGCGCCGCACCTTAGCCCTTCGCCGGCGGCGGCGCTGGGACCGCGACCCCTCCATCGGCGCGCGAGCGATGCCGCGCGAGATCCGCATCGACCATCATCCGCACCAGCTCGCGGAAGCGGACCGTCGGCGTCCATCCGATCTCGCGCTCCGCCTTGGCGGCATCGGCGACCAGGAGCTCCACCTCGGCGGGCCGCTCGAAGCGTGGGTCGGTGACCACATACTGCTGCCAGTCGAGCCCGACGTGCGAGAAGGCTTCCTCGCAGAGCTGCCGCACCGTCCAGGTCTCCCCCGTCCCGATCACGTAGTCGGCGGGGCGCTCGTTCTGCAGCATGCGCCACATCGCGTCGACGTAATCACCAGCGAAGCCCCAATCGCGCCGCGCGTCGAGATTCCCCAGTCGCAATTCGTTCGTTTGGCCGAGGGAGATCCGCGCGACCGCGTCCGTCACCTTGCGCGTGACGAACTCGAGCCCGCGACGCGGCGACTCATGATTGAATAGGATCCCACTCACCGCGTAGAGTCCGAACGACTCGCGGTAGTTGACCGTGATCCAATGCCCATAGACCTTCGCCACGCCATAGGGCGAGCGCGGATAGAAGGGCGTGCTCTCCCGCTGCGGGGTCTCCTGCACCATCCCGAACTGCTCGGAGCTCGACGCTTGATAGAAGCGCGCCTTGGGGACCGTGCGCTTCATCGCCTCGAGCATCCGCGTCACCCCCAAGCCGGTGAACTCCCCGGTGAGGACGGGCTGATTCCACGAGGTCGCGACGAAGCTCTGGGCCGCGAGGTTGTAGATCTCATCGGGGGCGACATCGGCCATCGCATCGACGAGCGAGGTCTGGTCGAGGAGGTCGGCCGAGACGAGCTCGATCCGGTCGATGAGATGCGCGATGCGGTCGTACGGCGTGGTCGACGAGCGTCGCACCAACCCGACCACACGATAGCCCTTCGCGAGGAGGAGTTCCGCGAGGTAGGAGCCGTCCTGACCGGTGATCCCGGTGATGAGCGCGGTCTTCGTCCCGCTCATCGCGACACGCTCCCCGACACCCATGCGTCAAAACGGGGGGAGCGCACCACGCTCCCCCCGTCGACGACCGATGGCGCTGCGCCGGTGATCAGACCGCGGCCGCGGCCCCGCGCGGGGCCCGCTGGATCTTCCCCGCATTCAGGCAGCGGGTGCAGACCTTGATCTTGATGACCTTGCCACCCTCGACGATCCGGGCGACCTGGAGGTTCGGCTTCCAGGTGCGACGCACCGAGTTGTTGGCATGCGAGCGGGAGTTGCCGTGGGCGACGCCCTTGTCGCAGACGTAGCAGCGATTGCGCTGGATGGCCATGGGTCAGCCCTCCTGGATGATTTCGATACGCGCCATCTCCGCCCCGTCACCCTTACGGAAGCCGGTCTTGAGGATGCGCGTGTAGCCGCCGGCTCGTCCGGCCTGCTTGGGACCGACGTCCTGAAAGAGCTTGTCCGCGGCGGCGCGCTTCTGCACGTGCCGGCCCGCGAGACGCCGGTCGTGGAGCGTCCCCGACTTCGCCTTGGTGATCAGCTTCTCCACGAACGGCCGCAGCTCCTTCGCCTTGGCCTCGGTGGTCTCGATGGCGCCCTGCTCGATGAGCGAGGTCGCGAGATTGCGGAGGAGCGCCAGGCGCTGCTCCGACGTACGCCGGAGGCTCCGGCCAGCCTTACGATGACGCATCGGTCCTACTCCTCTTCGTCGTCGGGCGCGTTCGCGGCCGCACGGCTCGGCGGGGTGCCCCAATCGACCACCCGGACGCCTGCCGTCGACTCCTCGAACCGCATCCCGAAATTGAGTCCTTCCTTCTCGAGGAGGTCGGCGATCTCCTGGAGGGACTTCTTGCCGAAATTCTTGACCTGCAGGATCTGCGTCTCGGTCTGACGGACGAGATCGCCCAGCGAGCGGATGCTGGAGTTCTTGAGCGAGTTGACCGAGCGCACGGAGAGCGCGAGGTCATCGATCGGGGTCCGGAGCAGCTCCGCCAAGCGGGCGGCGTCCGAGCTCCCCTCCGCGCCCGGGACCGCGACCGCCGCGGCGGCCGAGGAGCCATAGCTCGCGAAGTACTGGAAGTGCGTCTGAGCGAGGGCCGCGGCGTAGCTCACCGCCTCCTCGGGCGACACGGTGCCATCGGTCTCGACCGTGAGCGTGAGCCGATCGTAGTCGGTGCGCTGCCCGACGCGGGTCTCCGCGACGGCGAAGTTCACGCGCTTGACCGGCGAGTAGATCGAGTCGATGCGCACCAGGTCCACCGGGAGGGAGCGGTCGACCGGGTGCTGCTCGGCCTCCACGTAGCCCCGCCCCTTGTTGACATGGAGCTCGATCGAGAGCTCCCGCGGATCCTGCAGGGTGAGCAGGTGGTGCGTCGGGTGGATCACCGTGACGCCGGCCGGGAGTTCGAGCTGCCCCGCCGTCACCGCGCCCGCCTTCTTGACCTTGAGGCGAAGGACCGCCTCCTCGACGTCGGCGTCGAGCGCCAGCACGAGGGTCTTGAGGTTGCCGATGATCTGGTGGACGTCCTCGACGACGCCGGGGATGGTCTGATGCTCATGGAGGACGCCGTCGATCCGGAAGCCCCAGACGGCGGCGCCGCGGAGCGAGGAGAGCAGCATCCGACGCATGCTGTTGCCGAGCGTGTGGCCGAAGCCGCGCTCGAGCGGCTGGAGCCGGAACTCGGCCGCGTTGGCGTGGTCCTCGCGCTTCGTCATCTCGACGAGCTGCGGGCGGACCAGCCCGCGGAGATCGATCGTGTGTGCCATGGAGAGGTTCCTTAGAGAGAGAATGTCACGATGGCGGTGACGCGCCACCGACGCCGTGCCCCGCCCCTGACGCGCGGCACGCTCGTTCGGTCGTCAGGGGACCGGGACCGTCAACCTGCCTTACTTCGAGTAGAGCTCGACGACCAGCTGCTCCTGCGCCGCGATCGGGATGCTCTGCCGCTGGGGACGCTCGAGCATGCGGCCCGAGAAGGTGTCCTTGTCGACGGCGATCCAGGCCGGCGAGGCGCCACGAGCGGCGACCTCGAGGGCCTCCTTCACTAGGACGAGCTCACGCGACTTCTGCCGCACGCGGACCTCCTGCCCCGGCTCCACCACGAAGCTCGGGATGTCCACCGACTTCCCGTTCACCTCGACGTGGCGGTGACGGATCAGCTGACGCGCCGCCTTGCGGCTGGCCGCGAAGCCCATGCGGTAGACGATGTTGTCGAGCCGGCTCTCGAGCGCCGCGAGCAGGTTGTGGCCCGTCACGCCCGGGAGGGTCGAGACGCGCTCGAACGTGTTGCGGAACTGCCGCTCGCTCAGCCCGTAGATACGCTTGATCTTCTGCTTCTCACGGAGCTGCTTGGCGTACTCGCTCATCTTCTTCCGGCGCGCCGTGCTCTGGCCGTGCTGGCCAGGGGCATACGGGCGACGTTCCACCGGGCACTTCTCGGTGAAGCACTTGGTGCCCTTCAGGAAGAGCTTCGTCCCTTCACGCCGGCACTGCCGGCAACTCGGACCAGTGTAACGCATGGATCAGACCCTCCGGCGCTTGGGCGGCCGGCAACCATTGTGCGGGATGGGGGTCACGTCCTTGATGGACTTGACCTGGAGACCAGCGGCAGCGAGCGCCTGAATGGCGGACTCGCGACCCGACCCCGGCCCCTGCACCCGCACATGCACGCGACGCACGCCCGACGACATCGCCTCGCGCGCGCACTGCTCGGCGGCGACAGTGGCCGCGAACGGCGTGGACTTCTTCGAGCCCTTGAACCCCGCCTTCCCCGCCGTCCCCCACGACACGGCATTGCCGTGCGCGTCGGTGATGGTGATCAGCGTGTTGTTGAAGGTCGCGTTGACGTGCGCCACCCCTTCGGCGTCCACCACGCGCTTCGTCTTCTTCCCGAGAGCCATTACTTGGTCACCTTCTTCTTACCCGCGATCGCGCGGCGCGGCCCCTTCTTGGTGCGGGCGTTGGTGTGCGTGCGCTGCCCACGGACCGGGAGGCCACGGCGATGCCGCGTCCCACGGTACGACCCGATGTCCATCAGGCGCTTCACGTTCATCGCGACCTCGGTGCGCAACGCACCCTCGACGCGATACTGCTTCTCGATCTCCTGGCGGAGCTTGTTGACGTCGGCGTCCGAGAGGTCGCGGATCCGCTGCTCCGGGTTCACCCCGGTGGCGGCGAGGATGCGACGCGCGAGGACGCGGCCGATGCCGTAGATGTAGGTGAGGCCGATCTCGACCTTCTTGTCGCGCGGGAGGTCCACGCCGGAAATACGTGCCATGTGTGGATTACCCCTGCCGCTGCTTGTGCTTGGGATTGCGCTTGCAGATGATCCGCGTCACACCCGCCCGCTTGACCACCTTGCAATGCTCGCAAATCGGCTTCACGCTGCTGCGCACTTTCACTGAAGGACTCCCGAAGGTCTGAGGGCCCAAAGGCCCGCAAATGCTTGATTTGCCCCGTTTTGGGCAGACCCTGAGGATAGTCGGGGGAGACCCTTGACACAAGGCCCTGGACTGACGTGTACCGAATGGGGCGAAAAGCTTAAGGCTGGAGGCTGGAGGCTGGAGGCTGAAAGCTTTAAGCCTTCGGCATCCAGCCTTTTGCTCCCCTTCCAGCCTTCAGCGATTCGCGTAT
>VHBP01000043.1 GCA_016871915.1 Gemmatimonadota bacterium | reverse complement strand
GTTGGAGCGCGACGGCGGCGCGACCTTGCTCGCCGAGGCGCTCGCGCAGTCGAGCGGCGCACCGCCATCCCCGACGCATGGGTGATCGCCCCCTCCTCGGACGACGTATCGTCGTCACCCGCTCCGCACAGCAGAGTGCGGGGCTGTTGGAGACGTTACGCGCGCTCGGTGCGATCCCCGTCGCCGCACCGGCCATCCGTCTGCTGCCGCCAGAGGATCTCACCCCGCTCTTCGAGGCGGTGCGTCACCTCGACTCCTTCGATTGGCTGGTCTGCACGAGTGGGAACGCCGTCAGTGCGCTGAATGAGGCACGTCTCGCCCTTGGCCTCGCCTGGCCTGCACGTCTCCGCATCGCCGCCGTCGGCGCCGGCACGGCGCGGGCGCTCGAGGATGCGGGGGCGCAGGTGGCCTTCGTCCCGACACGGGCGCTCGGCGAGGTGCTCGGACGCGAACTCCCGATCGCCCCTGGGGAATCTGTGCTCTGGCCGCATGGGGATCTCGCCGGCCCCGCGATGCATGATGGATTGCTCGCGCGAAAGGCGATGGTCACCGCACCGATCGCCTATCGTACCGTCTCCGATGCCGGCTCACTCGGCGTCGTCGAGATCCTGCGCGATGGACACATCGATGCGATCACCTTCACGAGCGGCTCCACGGTGCGGCATGTGGCCGAGGGGCTCTCCGCCGCCGGCATCGGCCTCGATTCCCTCGATGCAGGGACACGTCCGTTGATCGTCTGCATCGGCCCAGTGACGGCAGAGGCTGCTCGCTCGGCTGGTCTCCCAGTCGATGCCGTGGCGGCCACGCATGATGATGCGGGGCTCGTTGATGCGCTCATGCGCTCCCTCACGCCTCGATCGATGGCGGTCTGACCCGATGATGTTCGCCTCCCCCCTCTGCTTCCCATCCGCATGACCGATCACCCCTCGACTGACGCACCGCTCCATGGCTTGCGGCCGCGCCGCACACGACGCACCCCAGCGCTCCGTGCCTTCGTGCGCGAGACCATGCTGGATGTGTCGCAGTTGATCCATCCGCTCTTCATCGTCGAGGGCAGCGGCATCCAGAAGCCGATCGAGACGATGCCGGGGCATGCGCAGCTCTCCGTCGATCAACTCGAGGGGGAGATACGCGAGATCCTCCCGCTCGGGATCCGCAGTGTGCTGCTCTTCGGGATCCCCGCTCGGAAGGACGCCACCGGCGCGGGCGCATGGGATCCACAGGGACCGGTGCCGAAGGCGATTCGTGAGTTGAAGCGGCTCGCGCCAGGACTCCTCGTGATCGCCGATGTCTGTATCTGCGAGTACACCGCGCACGGCCACTGTGGGGTCGTGCACGACCAATCAGGGGTCGTCGACAACGACGCGACCCTCCCGATCCTCGGCCGCACCGCCGTCGCCTATGCCGCTGCCGGGGCGGATATCGTGGCGCCGAGTGCGATGATGGATGGCCAGGTTGCCGCAATCCGCAGCGCGCTCGATGTCGCGGGGTTCATCGACACCCCGATCTTGAGCTACGCCGCGAAGCACGCGTCGGCGTTCTACGGTCCGTTCCGTGGCGCGGCGGAGAGTACCCCCGCCTTCGGTGATCGTCGCGCCTATCAGATGGATCCCGCGAATGCCCGCGAGGCGCTGGTCGAGGTACAGCTCGATGTGGACGAGGGTGCGGATCTGTTGATGGTGAAGCCCGCAGGCAGTGCGCTCGACATCATCCGGCAGGTACGCGATGCCTTCCCGCATCCCCTCGTGGCCTACCAGGTGAGCGGGGAGTACGCGATGCTCAAGGCGGCCTCAGAGCGCGGGTGGCTCGACGAGCCGCGGGCCGCGCTCGAGTCGCTCGTCGCGATCCGTCGCGCCGGCGCCGATCAGGTGATCACCTACTATGCGAAGGAGGTCGCGCGATGGCTGTCCACGGCGGAATGACCTCGCCCAGCGCATCGGCGCCGAACGCAGGAACGCCGAGCACGTCACAGTCGGAGGCGCTCTTCGCGCGCGCCCGCATGGTGATGCCCGGTGGGGTGAGCAGTCCGGTCCGCGCCTTCCGTTCGGTCGGTGGCACGCCGCGCTTCATCGCGCAGGCGCAGGGGCCGTACATGTGGGACGCGGACGGCCAACGCTACGTGGACTTCGTCCTCTCGTGGGGCCCGATGATCCTCGGCCATGCGCATCCCGAGGTCGTGGAGGCGGTGCAGCGTCAAGTAAGCACCGGGATGAGCTTCGGCGCACCCTGCGCGCTCGAGGCCGACCTCGCGGAGAAGATCATCGCGCTGGTGCCGTCGATCGAGATGGTGCGCTTCGTCTCAAGCGGGACCGAGGCGACGATGAGCGCGGTGCGCCTCGCGCGCGCGGCGACCGGTCGCGCGAAGATCCTCAAGTTCGAGGGGTGCTATCACGGCCATGGCGATGCCTTCTTGGTCGCAGCGGGTTCCGGCGTCGCGACGCTCGGGCTCCCGGATTCACCGGGCGTCACGCCGGGGACCGCCGCCGATACGCTCACCGCGCCGTACAACGACCTCGGTGCGGTGGAACGGATGTTCGATGCGCATCGCGAGGGGATCGCCGCGGTGATCGTCGAGCCGGTGGTGGGGAATGCGGGGTTCATCCGTCCGAATCCGGGCTTCCTCGAAGGGCTCCGCGCGCTCTGCACCAAGCAAGGTGCCGTCCTGATCTTCGACGAGGTGATGACGGGGTTCCGCGTCGCGATGGGAGGCGCGCAGGCGCGCTTCGGCGTGATGCCCGATCTCACCACCCTCGGCAAGGTGATCGGCGGCGGGATGCCGGTGGGCGCGTACGGTGGGCGTGCCGATCTGATGGCGCAGGTCGCGCCCGCCGGCACGATGTATCAGGCGGGGACGTTGAGCGGGAACCCGGTCGCGATGGTCGCGGGGCTCACGACGCTCGAGATCCTCTCACGTGACGGCGTGTTCGCGAAGGCCGAGCGGGCAGCGTCGCAGTTGGTGACGATGCTGACGCGTTGGGCTGAGGGGCGTGGGATCCCCTTCCAGGCGGCGCATGTGGGGTCGATGTGGGGGTCGTTCTTCACCGCGACCCCGGTGACCGACTACGCAACGGCGAAGACCGCCGATACCGCGCGGTACGGTCGGTTCTTTCATCAGATGCTGGCGCATGGGGTCTATCTGGCGCCGAGCCAGTTCGAGGCGGGGTTCACCTCGATCGCCCACGATGATGCGGTGTTGGGCGAGGTCCTGCAGGCGTTGATGCGCTGCGAGAGATGACGAGAGGCGCCGGTCGGAATCGAACCGACGAATAGCAGATTTGCAGTCTGCCGCCTTACCACTTGGCCACGGCGCCGTGGAGGGGAAGGTAGTCTGGCTCCGGGAGAGATGGGAGTTCTAGGGGCCAGGGTTCAGGGGTCAGGGATCAGAGGGGTCAGATTTCAGGGGTCAGGGGACAGGAAACACAACTGGAAGGGGATGGATTGAGGCCGGCCCGGGAGTGAACGGTTCGGCTTTTTTGCGTTTTTGGCAATGAACATCCTGATTATGTCCGATTTTTCGGACATTTATGCTACCTGCCGTGTTTTGTGTGCAGTTTTTGCAAATTCTACTTGAATTGGGCTCCTTAGGTGGGTTTATTTCGGTGTTCCTACCACCTGACCCCTGACCCCTGACCTCTGATGTCTGCCCGCTCCGACGCCATGCGCGCCATCGCCACCCGCGCACCAATCGTTCCTGACCTGCCGTCCAACGGCACCACACCAGCACCGACCTCCGCCTACTTCGGGAGCCACACCTTCGGCGCGCGGCAGATGCGCGACAAGCTCCCTGCAGAGGTCTATGAGAAGCTGACGCAGGCGATCCGCCTCGGGCAGAAGCTCGACCCCGCCATCGCACCCGCCGTCGCGAAGGCGGTGAAGGAGTGGGCGATCGCGCATGGTGCGACGCACTTCTGTCACTGGTTCCAGCCGCAGACGGGGCTCACCGCCGAGAAGCACGACGCCTTCCTCGCGCTCGACGGTCAGGGACGCGCGATCGAGCGCTTCACCGCCGAACAGCTGATCCAGTCGGAGCCCGATGCCTCGTCGTTCCCGTCGGGTGGCCTCCGCGCCACCTGGGAAGCGCGCGGCTACACCGCATGGAACCCCGCCTCCCCGCTCTTCCTCCTCGAGGCGGCGGGCACCAAGACGCTCTGCATCCCGTCCGTCTTCATCGGCTACAACGGCGAGGCGCTCGACGAGCTCGCCCCACTCTTCCGCTCGAGCGAGGTCCTCTCGACTGCGGCGCGTGAACTCCTCGACACCGTCGGCGACGTCGGCGCGCTCCGCGTCTACACCACGATGGGCGCCGAGCAGGAGTTCTTCATGGTCGACCGCACGCACGTCGCGATGCGCCCCGACCTCGTGATGGGGGGCCGCACCCTCGTCGGTGCGCCCCCGCCACGCGGTCAACAGCTCGAGGACCACTACTTCGGTGGGATCCCGGAGCGCGTGCAGGCCTGCCTCGCCGAGGTGGAGCATGAGCTCTACAAGCTCGGCGTGCCGATCGTCACGCGGCACAACGAGGTCGCCCCCTGCCAGTTCGAGATGGCGCCGCAGTTCGAGGAGACCGATATCGCGGTCGACCACAACCAGCTCGTGATGTCGGTGTTGCGTGATGTGGCGATGCGCCATGGGCTCCAGGCGCTCCTGCACGAGAAGCCCTTCGCCGGGATCAACGGCTCCGGGAAGCACTGCAACTGGTCGCTCTCGATCGCGAGCGACAACGCGCTCGACGGGATCAACCTCCTCAAGCCGGGGAAGACGCCGCACCAGAATGTGCGCTTCCTCCTCTTCTTGGCCGCCATCCTCAAAGGCGTGCACAAGCATCAGGGGCTCCTCCGCGCGGGCATCGGGACGAGCGGGAACGAGCACCGGCTCGGCGCCAATGAGGCGCCGCCGGCGATCATCTCGGTCTTCATGGGGAACGCGCTCACCAAGATGATCGAGGACATCATCGCGGGCCGTGCGGGCACCAAGGCCGAGCAGGCGATGCTCACCCTCGGCGTCGCGAAGCTCCCCGAGATCGAGCAGGACAACACCGATCGCAACCGGACCTCACCCTTCGCCTTCACCGGTGCCAAGTTCGAGTTCCGCGCGGTGGGATCGTCGCAGAGCATCGCCTTCCCGGTGATGGTGCTCAACACCGTCGTCGCCGAGGCGATCGTCGAGCTCACCGGGGCGCTCCGCGCCGAGCTCAAGAAGGGGGGCTCGGTGGATGACGCTGCGCTCAAGGTGGTGCAGAAGGCATTCAAGGAGACGAGCGCGATCCGTTTCGAAGGGAACGGCTATAGCGAGGCCTGGGTGAAGGAGGCCAAGAAGCGTGGGCTCCTCAACCTCCGGCGCGCCCCAGAGGCGTTGGCGCAACTCCAGACCAAGGGGGCGAAGCAGCTTTTCACGAGCGCCGGCGTGCTGAACGAGGCCGAGCTCGAGAGCCGCTACCATGTCCGCGTGGAGCGCTACGTGAAGGACGTGCTGATCGAGATGGAGACGATGGCCGAGATGCTCGACACCCAGATCCTCCCGGCCGGGTATGGTTATCTCAGCCTGCTGGCCGAGGGCGCCGCGAAGGCAAAGCAGGGCGGGATCAAGACCATCCCGCAGAAGGCGGCGGCGGAGAAGGTCGGGAAGCTGGTGATGGCGCTCCAGGCGAGGACCGCGGTGCTGCACACGGCGATCGCGCGAGCGCATGCGCTACACGACGATATCGCCAAGTGCGCGGCTTTCCTGACCGCGACCGGTGCGGACAGCATGGCGGCGTGCCGCGCGGTGTCGGACCAGCTCGAGGTGACGATCGGTGATGCCTACTGGCCGCTGCCGCGGTATCGGGAGATGTTGTTCCCGGTGTGACGGCAGGGATCAGGTAACAGGTGTCAGAGGGGGTGAGACCGGTCGGCTTCACCCCCTTCGCTATCCTTCACCCATGGCGCGCATCCTGATCGCCTGCTGGGGGTCGCACGGCGACGTCGACCCTTCGATCGGCCTCGGCCTCGGGCTCCATGCTCGCGGCCACGATGTCACGATCGCGACGATGCCCTACTTCGGGCCGATCGTCACCGCCGTGGGACTCGACTTCCATCCGATCCCACCGGACATCAGCCCAACGGACACGGCGATCGTGTCGCGCCTGATGAGCCGATGGCGCGGAGCGGAGTACATCGTGAAGGATCTCGTCGCCCCACAGGTCGCGGCGATGCATGCCGCGCTCCTCCCACGCGTGCACGACACCGATCTCTTCATCAGTCACCCCCTCGCCTTCGCCGTCCCGATCCTCGCCCAGCGATATGGCATCCCCTGGGCGAGCACGGTGCTCTCCCCGATCTCCCTCTTTTCGGCGACCGACCTCCCGATCTTCCCCCCGGCCCCATGGGTGCGGCATGTCGAACGGTTGGGAACATGGCCTGGACGATTCCTCGCACGGTCGGCCCGGATGATCTCCAAACAGTGGACGCGACCCGTCGCCGCGCTGAGGCGCCGCGAAGGGCTCCCGCCTGCGCCGAGCCCACTCTTCGAGGGCCAACACAGTCCCCACCTCGTGCTGGCTCTCTTCTCCAAGGTGCTGGGCGCCCCGCAGCCCGATTGGCCCGCCAACATCATGGTGACCGGACAGATGTTCCATGATGCCGCACATGGCACCGCACTCTCGCCGGAGATCGAGCGGTTCCTCGATGCTGGTCCGGCCCCGATCCTCTTCACGCTAGGCTCGTCCGCCGTGCTCACACCGGGACGATTCTGGGAGGAGAGTCTCGTCGCCGTCCGTGCGCTCGGCCAGCGCGCCATCTGCCTCGTCGGGCCTGAGAACCCCGGGATGCTGCGCGCGAGCTATCCGCCCGAGGTGCTCGTGGTCGAACGGGCCCCACATTCCCTGCTCATGCCGCGGTGCGCCGTCGTCGTCCAGCAGTGCGGCGTGGGCACGTTGATGCAGGCCTTACGCGCGGGCGTGCCGACACTCGCCGTTCCGTTCGCGAACGATCAACCGGACAACGCCTACCGCGCGGCAAAGCTCGGCGTGGCGCGGATCGTCGCAGCCCCGCGCTATCGGCGCCGGCGGGTCGCGGTGGAGCTCGATCGACTCCTCACGGACCCTGCGCATCGCGCGGCCTCGGCTCGTGTGGCGGCGGAGGTACGCGCCGAGCGCGGGGTGGCGGGGGCGTGCGATGCCATCGAGAGGACGTTCGCCGAGGCACTCGGATTGCGAGGCTGAGCCGGCAGGGACAAGTTCGGGAGGACGACGCTGACGGCGCGACGGGAGACATCGGCTCAACACCGCTGAGTTCTGCCGCGTAGCACCGAGCAACGTCGATCCTTTCCCCCGAGCCGGAGCCTGCATGTCCGTTCGTCCCTGGTCATTCACCCGGTCGTCGCTCCGCTACGCGACCCTCGCCCTGCTCACAGCCGGTGCCCTCTCCGCCCAGGGACAGCCGATCGATCGCGAGTACACCTCGAAGATCAAGGAGCATCTCCAGGATCCACGGATCACGACGGAGCTCGTCGACCATCTACCCGCCTCGGACAAGGTGCCGACCCCACTCCGCTTCCTCGGTCGGATCGTAGGGACCCCCGGGGAGCTGACGTACGCCAAGGACATCCACCGCTACTTTCGGGCGCTCGACGAGGCCTCCGATCGCGTGAAGGTCTGGTCGCTCGGGCAGTCCGAGGAAGGACGGGAGATGATTGTACTCGCCGTCGCGGACGCCGCCGTGTTGCGGGACCTCGACCAGCAGAAGCGACAGCTCAACGCACTCACCGATCCCCGCAAGACCACTGAAGCGCAGGCCCAGCAGCTCCTCGAGACGGCGAAGCCGATCTATTGGCTCACTAGCGGGCTGCACTCCGGGGAGACCGGTGGCCCCGAGATGCTGATGGAGCTCGCCTATCGCCTCGCGGTGACCGAGACCCCGTTCTACGAGAACATCCGGAAGAATGTCATCACCTTCATCACCCCGGTCCTCGAGGTCGATGGGCGTGAGCGGCAGGTCGATACCTACTACTTCAACAAAACCCGTCCCGCCGGCGAGTCGCGTCTCCCGCTCATGTATTGGGGCAAGTATGTCGCCCACGATAACAACCGCGATGGGATGGGGCAGTTCCTCGCGCTCACGCGTCATGTGAACCGAGCCTTCCTCGAGTGGACGCCCCAGGTCATGCATGATCTGCACGAGTCGGTCTCCTACCTTTACTCCTCCACCGGCACCGGCCCGTACAACGAGCAGGTCGATGCGATCACGGTACATGAGTGGTGGATGATGGCCCAGGCCGATGTGATGGAGATGACCAAGCGCGGCGTGCCCGGCGTCTGGACCTACGGCTTCTACGACGGATGGACCCCGAACTACCTCTTCTTCGCCGCCCACACGCGGAATGCGACGGGGCGGTTCTACGAGGTGCAGAGCTACGGTCCCGACAACAATCCCTCGCTGCGCGTCCCCCCGCAGACGACGAGCCGCGAATGGTTCCGGCCCAATCCGCCACTCCCCGAGATCAAGTGGGGCCCGCGGAACTCGGTGAACATCGGGCAGTCCGGGGTGCTCTTCTCCCTCGATCACTTCGCCAAGAACCGGCGACTTTATCTTGAGAACTACTGGCTCAAGAACAAACGCGCCCTGGCCAAGGGGACGGGCGGTCCGATCCATGGGTGGGTGATCCCGGCCGCGCAGCGTCGCCGCGTGGACGCGGTCGACGCGGTGAACGAACTGATCCGCCAAGGACTCGAGATCCACGTCGCCGATGCCACATCCACGGTGGGCGGGATCACGATCGCGAAGGGCGACTTCGTCATCCGGGGGGACCAGCCCTATCGGACGCTCGCCGAGATGTATTTCTCGACCCAGCGATTCCCCTCGACAAATCCACGGCCGTACGATGACACCGGGTGGACCTTCCAGCTGATGCGCAACGTGGTGTTGCATCCCGTCAGCGACTCCACCCTCTTCACCCAGCGGATGAGCCGCCTGATGGGGACGACCAAGGCGACCGGTGGGATCACGGGAAGTGGTCCGGTGATCTTGGTCGATCACACGACGGACAACGCGCTGATGACGATGCGCTTCAAGCTCGCACCGGTTGCGATGCGGGCCGCGCAGGCGGACTTCGAGGTGGCGGGACGGAAGTTCCGCGCCGGGACCTTCATCATCCCGAACGCCGACGCGAGCGTCGTGGGCCCGGTGTTGCGGGAGCTCGGTCTCCAGGGTGTCGCCGTCGCCACGGTGCCAGCGGTGAAGCACCACGACCTCGACCTCCCGCGCATCGGCTACGTGCACAGCTGGCAGCGTACACAGGACGAGGGATGGGTCCGTGCCGCGCTCGATACCTACGGCGTGCCCTACACCTACTTCGCCGATCAGAAGCTGCGGGACGGGAATCTGCGCGCGAAGTACGATGTGATCATCTATCCGCATGTCGGCGGAACCGCGGAGTCACAGGTGAATGGGATCGCGAAGACCGGCACGCTCCCACTGCCCTACAAGAAATCCGATGCCACGCCGAACCTCGGCGCCAACGATGCCTCGGATGATATCCGCGGCGGGATGGGCTTCGAAGGGCTTCTTGAGCTCAAGAAGTTCGTCGAGGCCGGTGGCACGCTGATTGTCGAGGGAGCGACCGCCATGATCTTCCCTGAATACAAGCTGCTCAGCGGGATCACCGTGGAGACACCGGCGAACCTCTTCGTGCGCGGGTCGGTGATGCGTGGGATGGTGACCGATCGTACGAGCCCGATCACCTATGGCTACGGCGCTCAGCTCCCCGTGTATTTCAATCAGGCGCCTGTGCTGAGCGTCGGCGGAGGCGGGATGGGGACGATGATGGGGATGGGTGGTGGTGGAGCGGCTGGACAGAATGTCACGCCGATGGCGACCGCCGTGACGCTCTCCGTCTGGGATTGGGCGACGGTCGATGGTGACGGGCGCGCGGCACCCACGGCGAGCGCGGCAACGAACCAGGGGGCACGGACCGGCGGCGGTGCCTCAGGTGCGACGAGTGCGGGAGGGGGTCAGGGGGGCGGCCCGGGGGTCACCGCCGGGACGCGCGTCGTAATGCGCTTTCCGTCGAATACGGCGGAGATGCTCCTTTCCGGTTCACTCGACGGTGAGCAGGCCCTCGCGAACCGCGCCCAGGTGGTCGACTCCAAACTCGGGGAGGGTCATGTCGTGAGCTTCGGGATCCGGCCCTTCTGGCGGTGGCAGACGCACGGGACCTTCTTCCTCGGCTTCAACACCATCCTCAACTGGAACGATCTCGACGCGGGCCGATGATCGTGTTCCCGGGGCGTCCGTGGACCGTGCCACGGCACGCGGACGCCCCGCACTGGCAGGTGAAGCTCGCACTCTGCTCGTTGAGCATCATCCCGTAGTCGAGGGTGAGCTCCTCCTCCGCCGTGATCGCGCGGAGCGCGACGACATCGAGCCCTCGATAGCCAGTGTTCGGCGCACAGCTGTGGTTCATGGGCGCCCAGGCCGTGGGATCCTCGTCCCAAATGGCATAGACCTCGTCGCTGATCGGGACGGCGTAGTGCCGGAAGAACTCCTGATCGCCAGCCTCCCACTGCGCGAGCACGTGCGACCGCGTGACCAAGCGATACGGGCGTCCCTCCCCGCGGAACACCACATCGCCGGGCGCCATCGTACGACGCGCGACCACGCCATAACCGGCGATCGCGTTCCCCTTCATCTCGTGTAGCGGCTGCCGCTCACGGTGCCGCGCGATCCCCTCGGCGATGATCCGTTCGAGGAATCCCTGTGGGCCCATTGGATCGAGCCGGAGGATATGATCGGCGGAGGCAGCGAGGTCCCCCGGATAGAAGACCGAACAGGTGAAGTTCACCTCGAGGAACCAGAGGGTCCCCTCGCCGTCCATCCGGAAGTCCATCCGTGCATAGCCCATCGCGCCGAAGCCGGCGAAGATCCGCTCAGCGGCCTCGCGGAGCCGCACTTCGATGGCGGGATCATCGACCGCGACATTCGCGGCGGGATGCATCTCACTCGTCTTGAGCGCGTAGCTCTTGTAACGGAACCCCTCGGGGAAGCGATACTCGACCGGGGTGAGCGCACGTCCCTTTCCCCGACGATCGGGATCCCCGACGACGAGGACCGTGAACTCGCGTCCGTCGATGTACTCCTCGATCAACAGCTCCGGGAACTCGTCCGCGAGGCGCAGCACCTGCGCGAGGAGCGCGGCGCGATCGCGCACGACGGCGTGCTCGTCGACGCCGAGGCTGTCCCCGGAGTGCGCCGGCTTCACGAAGCAGGGCATGCGAAGGGCCGTCACTGGAGCGAGGAGCCGCTCGACCGTCGCGGCATCCCCCGCTCGATGTGCGGACGCGAGAGCAGGTGCATCGAGCAGCACATGCATCGGCGTCGCGACCCCGACTGAGGTCGCGAGATACTTCATCGTCGGCTTCGGAACGTGAAAGAAGGTCGCGGTCGGGCCGGTGTGCGGGAGATTGAGCGCCGCGAGGGCGTGACAGACATCGACCCCCGGGGTGTCCCATTCGTGATACCCCTCACAGAGGTTCACGAAGATGTCGTACCCCTGCGAGGCGAGCGCCTGCAGCTGCCGATAGGTCGAGAGCTTGTGAATCAGGACGTGATGGACCTCATACCCTGGGAGGAGGGGCGAGAGATCGCGCGCGGGATCGTAGTGCCGATAGTCGACACCCGAGGTCGAGTAGTCCGGCTGGAGGACGCAGACCTTCATGGGGTGTTCGCAGCCTGGAGGATCGCGCGGACGGCGCGGTGGTATGGGATCTTCACGAAACGGAGGATCGCCCCGATCGAGGTGTAGAGATCGTCCTCGGAGAGCCCGCACTGCGCATTCACCTCGAGCACGTGGAACTCCCCAGTCTTGCGATCGCGCCGGAGATCGACGCGCCCGTACCCGCGCCCGTGCACCGCCTGATAGGCCTGCCAGCTCACCTCATTGATGCGCTCGACGAGATCGGCGCGTGCGGGGCGATAGCGCCAGAGCTCACCATCCCCACCGTCGATCTCCGACTCCTCCTCGTAGAGCCCCCAAAGGCGATCGAAGGAGAGGAAGCGCTCGGTGCGCGGGATCGTCGGATTGAAGAAGCGCTCGACGGGGGGGTAGATCGTCGCCCGCCGACGATCCTCCGCCGATCCGACGATGAAGGTCGTGAACTCGGGCCCATCGATGAAGCGTTCCACGAAGGCCCCGCCATCGGCGAGGCTCCACCCGCGGTACCCATCGTGCAGCCGAGCGAGCTGCGCACGGAGCGCCTGATGCGAGTGCACCACCGACTTGAGTCCGATGCCGAGGCTTCCAGCGGAGATCGCGGGCTTGAGGATCAAGGGGGACCCGATCGACCGGAAGAGCGGCGCGCACCCCACGCCATCCCGCGGCACCACCGCCCATGGAGCCGTCGGAACACCGGCGTCATCGAAGAGCCGCTTCATCACGATCTTCGAGGTCGTGAGACCGTAGAAGCGCTCATCGGACCCAGTGAAGCGGAGCCCATGCTTCCGAAGCGTCCGGATGATGCTCAGCCCCGGCGAGCCGTTGATCTCGTCGCCGTCGCAGAGGTTGAGCACGGTGGTGTCGCGCCCAGCGGATTCCTTCGCCATCCGCGCGATCACCTGCTTGTGATCCTTCATCGAGATCGGCTGCCAGCGCCACTCGGTCTTCAGCACCTCGAAGGCCCGCGCGAACTCCGCGTGTGCCATCGAGTGATCGCTATACCAAGCGAGGTTGGGATCGTCGGTGGGGACGACGGGGACCAGCACCCAGACGAGCGGGGACGACGCAGATCCGCGAGGGCGGGCGACGGTCGTCACTGGGTCGGCTCGGATAGCATCGGTGAAGGATTCAAACGTGAGCCGAGAGCGATCGCAATGGGGGCCGCAATGAAGGTCCCTGCCGCTGACGAAGCGAGGGGTGGATCAGACCCCGACCCGCTCCTCCGGATGGAGACGCCCCAGTCGCCGCAGGACTGGGACGAACCAGGCCACCGACCCCACCACCACGAGCGTCGCGCACCCCCCGATCACCACGCTCGGCGCCGTCCCGAACCACCGGGCCGTGACCCCCGACTCGAACATCCCGATCTCATTGGACGACCCGATGAAGAGCTGGTTCACCGAGGAGACCCGCCCGAGCATCCCTTCAGGGGTGCGGGCCTGCAGGAGGGTGCTCCGGATGACGACGCTTACCATATCACAGAGCCCGGAGACGAAGAGCAGCGCGAGGGAGAGCCAGAAGGTCGTCGAGAGGCCGAAGCCGATCATGCAGACCCCGAACCCGGCGACCGCCCAGAGGAGGGTGTGGCCGGTGCGCTCGAAGTCGTGATGCTGCGCGAGGACGAGGCTCATCGCCACCGCCCCGGCCGCCGGGGCAGCCCGCAGCACCCCGAGCCCGATCGGTCCCACGTGGAGGATCTCCGCCGCGAAGATCGGGAGGAGCGCCAGCGCCCCACCGAACAACACCGAGAAGAGGTCGAGAGTGAGCGCCCCGAGGATGACCGGTTCGCGCACCACGAAGCGCACCCCGCCCGCGACCGACTCCCAGACCCCTTCCCCGCTCCCCTCGCGCACCGGGGAGCGATGCTGGATGGAGAGGAGCACGAGAACGGCGATCACCATGAGCGCGGCATCGACTGCGTAGGCGAGCAAGGTCCCACCCACCGCGTAGAGTACCCCACCTAGAGCCGGCCCTGCCACGGCGGCGAGCTGCCAGGTGCCGCTGCGCCAGGTGATCGCGTTCTTGAAGAGGGTGCGCGGGACGAGTTCGGCGGAGAGGGCCTGGCGAGCCGGTTGGAGGAAGGCGCGCGCGACTCCACTCACGATGATGACGCCGTAGATCGCCGTCACCCGTCCGCTGGCGAGCGCCGCGACGCCGAGCGGCGCAGGACCGGCGAGGATCCAGAGCGCGACGCTGCAGAGCACGAGGACGCCGAGGGCGATGAGTGAGATCGTCCGTCGGTCACGCTGGTCGGCGACATGTCCCGCGTAGAGCGCCGTACTCAGCGCTGGGAGCGCCTCGGCGAGTCCGATCAGCCCAAGGGCGAGGGGATCCTTGGTGAGGTCGTACATCTGCCACCCGACGACCGTCCCCTGGATCTGGATCCCGAGGGTGAGGGCAAAGAGGCAGACGATGTAGCGGGAGAACTTCGGGTGCCGGAGGGCGGCGTAGGGGTCGTGGCCGTCCGTGGGAGCGGCGGGGAGGAGCGGACTCATGCGAGCGAGGGGGTGCCTCGGGTGAGGATCGCCGCCTCTTCCGCGATCTGTCGGACGGCGATCTCGACATCACGGCGACGCGTGCGGAAGCTCAGCACGCAGATGCGGGCGAGCACGCGGCCATTGACGGTGCATCCGGTGAGCATCACGTCGCCCCGCGCGGTGACCCGCTCGTGGAGGGCCTGTGTCGCGGCGTTCTGTGCCGCGAGTGTGGGGAACGCGGGGCCTTCGAGGTGGAAGGCCAGGAGGGAGAGTTGCGGCGGGGCATCGAGCACGAGCCCGGGGACCTCGCGCAGCGCGGCCGCCGCCTCGAGCGCCAGCGCACGCTTCTCCGCGAGCGCCGCGCGATACCGCGCCGCGCCGAAGAGCTTGAACGTGAGCCAGAGGCGGAGTCCCGGGAAGCCACGCGAGAGATCGGGGCCGAACTGCGCGGGGTCGTAGAACTCGTCCTGGTTGGGCGGGAGATAGCCGGCGGTCGAGCTGTGGAGCGCACGGAGCGCGGCGCCATCGCGCACAAGCAACGCGCCGGT
>VHBP01000042.1 GCA_016871915.1 Gemmatimonadota bacterium | reverse complement strand
GGGCGTTCCCTCTGGTTCGACGGGAACTGGCGTCGGATGGGGATCGGCGCGGACCCACAACAGATCCTGCTCCGTCCGGGATTCCTCTGGACGATCGTCGAGGGGGTGCGTGCCGGCGCCGGTTACACCTACGCCGCCACCGCGCCCTACGGCGAGCTCCCCACCTCCACCCCGCTGCGCGAGCATCGCCTCTGGCAGCAGATCCACATCGCGTACGCCCTCGGTGACCTCGGGATCCAACACCGCATTCGTACGGAGCAACGCTGGATCTACCCGCTCGTCGATGGCGAGTGGGAGCGCCCGAGCTATCAGAATCGGGTCCGCTTCATGGGGCGCGGTCAGCTACCAACGCTCTTCACGGTGGATGACCGGCGCGTCACGCTGTTCGTGCAGGAGGAGCTCTTCGTCAACGTCGGTCACGGGGGCGCGGCGGCGCGCCTCACGCAGAACCGACTCGGCGCAGGGATCGGGGTGCCGCTCACGCCACGGCAGCGCCTCGACATCGGGTACATGAACCTCTGGAATTCGATTCCCTCGCGCAGCGCGAACGAATCGAATCACACCCTCACCCTGAACTGGGTCATCTCGGGTGGGTGAGTTGGTCGACCCCGCGCTGCTGAACGGTCGCGGGGGATCGAGTGAGTGGATGAACCTCGGGTGGTGGGCGGAGACGTCGGTGTACGCTGAGGCAGCCGCGGCCCTCGCGCGGCAGGTGGGAACCGCCGCCCGACTCACTTCAGGTGATCAGATCCTCGATGTCGGATGTGGCGCCGGGGATTCCATCGCACTCTGGATCCGCGAGTTCGGCGCCGCAGGGGTGATGGCGCTCGAGCCGAACGCGACCGTCGCCACGCGGGCGCGAGTGCGTGTCGCCACCTGGCGACTCGATGATCGGGTCGCGATCGACACGCGATCAGCCGAGTCGTTCGGTGATTTCGATGCACTCGCGCCGATGCATGCCGTGGTCTCGGTCGACGCGGCCTATCACATCGTGACGCGCGAGTACTGGTTGCGACGACTTGGAGCGGTCTGCCGACCGGGAACTCGGCTCGGGCTGTTCGATATCGCACTCCGCAGCACGGCGGACCGTGCTCGGTTCAGCGGCTACGCCCGCCGCACCGGGATTCCCGCAGCCAACCTCTGGTCGGTCGACGAGATCGTCCCGACGCTGACGGCAGCGGGCTTCAGGGACGTGAGCGTCCGGCGCTGCGAAGCGGAGGTCTTCTCCGGCTTCATCCGCTTCGCACGCCGAAACGCCCTGCGCCTCGCGACCCATCCCGGCCAAGGCGGGTGGCGCGCCCTCGCCACCGCGATGATGCTCGCCTCCGCCGGGGCGCGCCTCGCCGCCGTGGTGATCGGTGCCAAGCGAGCGTGACGGATCCACGCGCTAACTTTCGTCCTATCCTGTCACCTGACCCCTCTTACCTGATCCCTGCCGGTATGATGCGCCTCCTTCTCGCCCTCGCCCTCCCCATCTCCCTCGCCGCTCAGGGGATGACCCACGCGCCCGGTATGTCGCACGAGCATGGCACCCCCGCCAAGCCCGGCGCTGCAGCAGCCGCGCCGACCGCCGCGACACAGACCGGGCAGGCCACCTTCGCGGCGATCGCCGAGATCGTGCGAATCCTCGAGGCCGATCCCAAGACCGATTGGAGCAAGGTGGACATCGAAGCGCTCCGTCAGCATCTCATCGACATGGATGACCTCACGATGCGGGCATCGGTGAAGACACAAGAGGTCGCCGGCGGGGCGGCCTTCACCGTGTCCGGCACCGGCCTCGTGCGTGACGCCATCCGTCGGATGGCGAAGGAGCATGGCTCGATGATGCGCGGCGGTGGACTCACCTGGGTCACCGAGGAGATCACCGAAGGGGTGAAGGTGACAGTAACCTCGACCACCCCATCCGACGCAAAGAGCGTCGCTCGCATCCGCGGCCTCGGCTTCATCGGCCTCATGACCGTCGGTGAGCATCACACCATGCACCACCTCGGTGTGGCGCGTGGCACCATGAAGCACTGACCGATCCGTGGTCGATCGGTCCCGCATCCTGGTCGTCGCCGCGACGGCGCGTGAGCTTGCGCCGTCGGAGGGGTGGCGCACGCTCCTCTGTGGTGTGGGACCGGTCGAAGCGGCGATCAGCACCGCAGCCACCATCGCCACCGAACGCCCCGCCGCGATCGTGCACGTCGGGATCGCCGGTGCGCGTGCCGAAAGTAGGATCGCGTTGGGCTCACTGATCATCGGGACCGCCTCGCGCTATGCCGACCTCAGCGTAGGTCCGGAGTGGGCCCCCTCCGAGATCACGGTGGATCCAGCGCTCCTCACCGCGGTACGACGCGCCACTCCAAATGCACTGGAGCGCACGATCGGGACGAGCGCTCGCATCGGCGGGACGCGCGACTGCGACGTGGAAGCGATGGAGGGATTCGCCGTGCTCCGCGCCGCCGCGCACGCCGGCATCCCTGCGATCGAGGTCCGTGCGATCTCCAATCAAATTGAAGAGGCGGACCGCGTGCGCTGGCGCTTCAATGACGCCTTCGCCGCAATCATCGCCGCCACACCGGCGCTCGTCACCGAGGTCGCTGCATGCGTGTCGCCGCATGCGTGAGCTGACCTTCGGCTTCTCCCCCTGCCCGAACGACACCTTCGCGTTCCATGCGCTCACGCATGGATTGATCGAAGCACCCTTTCGCATCCGCCCCGTGCTCCTCGACATCGAGGAGCTCAATCGCCGAGCGCACACCGGCGAATTCGACCTCACCAAGTTGAGTGTCGGTGCCTTCGCCGCCGTCGGCGATCGCTATTGGATGCTCCGCAGCGGGGCGGCCCTCGGCTTCGGTGTCGGTCCCCTCGTCGTCGCGCGCTCCGCGATGTCACTGGCCGAGGCGACAAGAGGACGTATCGCTATCCCTGGCCGAGAGACCACCGCGTTCCGTCTGCTACGGGCCGCCGCACCGGCGTTGGGCGAGCCCGCCGAGATGCGCTACGATCGGATCCTCGCCGCCGTGCGCGATGGTGAGGTCGACGCGGGACTCATCATCCACGAGAGCCGATTCACCTTTGCCGATCACGGCTTGGTGAAGGTCATCGACCTCGGCGAATGGTGGGAGGGGGAGACCGGGCTCCCTGTCCCACTCGCCGGGATCTGCGCACGCGCTGATCTCGATGCGGCGACCGTGGCGGCGGCGGAATCCGCGATCCGCGCCTCGGTCCAGTACGCCTTCGATCATCCCGAGGCGAGTCGCGACTACGTGCGGGCCCACGCGCAGGAGATGTCCGCTGAGGTCTGTGCGGCGCACATCGCGCTCTACGTCAATCAGCAGAGTCTCGATGTCGGTGAGGCAGGACTCGCCGCGATCCAGCGGCTGGTGCGCGACTCAGCGCCCTGAGATCAACAGGGTGTGGCCAAGCCACACCGCACCGAGCCCCAGCACGATCTGCGCGGCGATGTTCGCCAGCGCCATCATCCCAAGCGATGCCTTCCCAAGGAGGAAGGTCTCAAAGCCGAAGGCCGAGAAGGTGGTGAACCCACCGAGGAGTCCGGTGATCATGAAGAGGCGGACCGATGGCGTGAGGAACTCGGAGCGCGTCGCGAATCCGCTCAGGGCACCGATCGCGAGACACCCGACCACATTGACGACGAGCCTCGGAGCGCGTCGCGAATCCGCTCAGGGCACCGATCGCGAGACACCCGACCACATTGACGACGAGCGTCGCGGCTGGAAATCGCGACGCGCTACTCCATTGCGTCACGAGAAGCGAGAGCAGGTAACGGCCGACCGAGCCGAGGAATCCACCGAGTCCGACGAGGGCGATCTGGGTCAGCATCTCACCGGGAGCGCAGGAGGAGCGGGACGAAACCGGCAAGACCGTGCAGATGATCGAGATGGTCGGGCGCCGAATTGCCGGCGAAGCCGAGGACCTCGAAGCGGCCGGAGCGAGCTCGGCTCAGGAGTTGCATCCGGCCGGAGCGAGCTCGGCTCAGGAGTTGCATCCCCATCGGTCCCCACTCGAGCACCGGCGTACGGCGGAGCGCAAGACGCTCGATCAGCCAGTCCGCACACTCGGTGGTGGAGGCGAAGGTCCCCGAAAAGACCTCTGAGTGCGTCATGACGAAGCGCAACGTGCCTGATTCGGCTCGACGCGCGAGCGTAAGGAACGGGAGGAGACCGGTCGTATCGAGTACTCCGCCATCTCCAAGGGCCTTGCCCTCCGGGACGTAGCTGGTGTGGCAGCCGTCGAGCAGGAGCACGCCCGAGAGCAGGGCGACGTTCGACGGGTCGGCGACGATCGCGCGAACCGCGCCGTAGCCAGCACTCCAGGCACTCAGATGCACGGCGGAGATCTTCGGAGCGTTTGACGTGGCCTCGAGTCGCTGCCGAATCGCGGCGATGAGTCGCTGGAAGCGGAGCGAGTCGGCAAGGAAGGGGCGCGCGTTGATCACCGATCCACTCCCGAGCTGAACAGCGGCGACCATCATCGGCTCCCGCATCGTCGTCACACCTCGCGCGGGGAGCCAGGTCGCGCCCATGATGTGGATCAGCAGGGGGGCGGTCTTCGCGCGGAGCACCCGCTCGGGGACGAAGACCTCGACCGGATTCGGGAGCACCGAGTCAATGGTCAGGCGAAGACCGGGGTCCTCGGCTCGTAACAGCCGCTCATGGCGGCGCGCGGTCTCCCGCATGGGGGAGGGGTTCTGCGAAGATTGAGCGAGCGCTGGTGATGTGAGGGCGATGACAGCCCCAACGACGACGAGCCGTGCGCCCGCTCGTCTCGCGGTCACCGTACGAGGGGCTTGAACTTGATCCGATGCGGCTGGTCCGCATCGGCGCCCTTTCGCCGCTTGAGATCCTCGATATACGCCTGGTAGTTGCCCTCGAACCAGACCACCTCGGAGTTCCCCTCGAAGGCGAGGATGTGCGTGGCCACGCGATCCAAGAACCAGCGATCGTGCGAGATGACCACGGCGCAGCCAGAGTAGTCGAGCAACGCGACTTCAAGGGCGCGTAACGTGTCGACGTCGAGGTCGTTGGTCGGCTCGTCGAGGAGCAAGAGGTTCCCCCCGCTCATCAGCGTCTTGGCGAGGTGGAGTCGGTTGCGCTCCCCGCCCGAGAGGATCCCGACCTTCTTCTGCTGATCGGTCCCCTTGAAGTTGAAGCTCGAGAGATAGGCGCGGCTGTTGAGCTCCTTCTTGCCGACGGTGACGAGCTCATTTCCGCCGGAGATCTCCTCCCAGACGGTCTTGTTGGGATCGAGCGTGCGGGTCTGATCGGCGTAGGCGAGCTGCACCGTCTCACCGATGGTGAGTGAGCCACCGTCGAGCTTCTCGCCGCCCGCGATCACCCGGAAGAGCGTCGTCTTACCCGCGCCGTTGGGGCCGATGATGCCGACGATTCCGCCACGCGGGAGGGAAAAGTCGAGCTGGTCGATCAGCAGGCGGTCACCGAATCCCTTGCTGAGCTTCTTCGCGATCACCACGTCATTCCCGAGGCGCGGCGCCGGGGGGATGATGATCTCATTCTGCGTCACGCGCTCCTGCTGCGCCTCGCTCGCCAACTCCTCATAGGCCTGCAGACGCGCCTTGCTCTTGGCCTGCCGCGCGCGCGGCGCCATCCGCACCCACTCGAGTTCGCGCTCGAGTGAACGCTGACGCGCCGAGGCGACCTTCTCTTCTTGCGCGAGTCGAGTCCGCTTCTGGTGGAGCCAACCAGAGTAGTTCCCCTCGTACGGCACGCCGCGGCCGCGGTCGAGCTCGAGGATCCACTTGGCCACATTGTCCAAGAAGTAGCGATCGTGGGTGATCGCCACGACCGTCCCCGGGAAGCTCTCGAGGAAGTGCTCGAGCCACGCCACCGACTCGGCGTCGAGGTGATTGGTCGGTTCGTCGAGGAGGAGCATATCGGGCTCCTCGAGCAGGAGCCGGCAGAGCGCGACGCGCCGCTTCTCACCACCAGAGAGCGTGGTCACGTTCGCCTCCGCTGGCGGCAGCCGGAGCGCATCCATCGCAACCTCGATCTTGTTGTCGAGGTTCCACAGATCGAGCGCATCGATCCGCTCCTGCACCTTCCCCTGCTCTTCGATGAGCGCATTCATCTCGTCATCGCTCATCGGCTCGGCGAACTTGCCCGAGATCTCCTCGAACTTCTTGAGGAGGTCACGCTGCGCCTTCACCCCGAGCTCGACATTGCCGCGGACATCGAGCGACTCATCGAGCTGCGGCTCCTGCGGGAGGTAGCCGATCTTGGTCCCCTTGTGGGCCCACGCCTCCCCTTGGAAGTCCTGATCGACCCCCGCCATGATGCGAAGGAGGGAGGACTTGCCGGCGCCGTTCGCGCCGAGCACGCCGATCTTGGCGCCCGGGTAGAAGGAGAGCCAGATGTCGTCGAGGATGATCCGTGAGGGGGGGATGACCTTCTTCAACCCCTTCATCACGTAGATGAATTGTGGTGCCACGATCGGGGATCTCCAGCCAAGAACGGGTAGGTCGGTCTAGGGCACGCCCACCAGGCGCGCTAGGTTGTACAACCGACGGGGAAGATAACCCGTTCCTTCTCTTCCCTCTCCCGCCTTCCCACCCATGCGCGACCTCACACAGGGCTCGATCCCGGGCCACATCGTCCGCATGGCGGCCCCGATGGCCATCGGGATGCTCTTCCAGACGGCCTACTACTTCGTCGACCTCTACTTCGTCGCCCGACTCGGTGATGCGGCCGTGGCCGGCGTGGGGACCGCGGGGAACCTCCAATTCCTCATCATGGCCGTGACCCAGGTGCTCAGTGTGGGGACGATGGTCCTGATCTCGCACTGTGCCGGACGGAAGGATGCCGAGGAAGGGACGCTGGTCTACAACCAGTCGCTCACCCTCGCGGGGATCACCGCCCTCCTGACCCTGCTGTTGGGCTACACCGCCGGGTTCGCCTGGGTCGACGCCATCGCGGCGAGCTCGGAGACGGCCCGACTCGGCCGTGCCTACCTCGCTTGGTTCCTGCCGGCGCTCGCGCTCCAGTTCCCTCTCGCGGCGATGATGTCGACGCTGCGCGCCACCGGGATCGCGCGCCCGACGATGGTGATCCAGATGGCGACGGTCGGACTCAACGCCCTTTTGGCGCCGATCCTCATCACCGGTTGGGGCACCGGATATCCGATGAGGGTCGCTGGTGCGGCGCTCGCGAGCGTCGTGGCGATCGTCGTCGCCAATGGGCTCGCCCTCGTCTACTTCAGCCGCCTCGAACACTTCGTCCGGTTCGATGCCGCGCGCCTGCGGCCACATCTGGCGACCTGGCGACGGATGTTCGGGATCGGGATCCCGGCGGGGCTCGAGTTCGGTCTGATGTTCGTCTCGATGGCGGTGGTCTATTTCATCATCCGCGACTTCGGACCCGCCGCGCAGGCGGGCTACGGGGTCGGCTCACGTGTGATGCAAGGCGTGCTCCTCCCGGGGATGGCGATCGCCTTCGCCGCCGCGCCGATCGCGGGGCAGAACATCGGCGCCAACCGCCCCGACCGCGCCCGCGAGACCTTCTTCGCGGCGATCAAGCTCGGGAGCGCGGTGATGATCACCCTGAGCGTGCTCTGTCATCTCCGTCCCGAGTGGCTCGTCCACTGGTTCTCGAGCGATCCGGCGGTCCTCGCCGTCGCGGCGACCTTCCTCGCGACGATCTCGATCAACTTCCTCGCCTCGGGGATCGTCTTCACCTGCTCGGGGTTATTCCAAGCGCTGGGCAATACGACGCCGACCGTCATCAGCAGTGTCGTGCGACTCGGATGCTTCGTCCCCCCTGCGCTCTGGGCCTCCCGGCAACCCTGGTTCTCCCTGCAGCGGCTCTGGTACATCTCCGTCGTGGCGACGACCCTCCATGCGATCGTGGCGGTGGCGCTGCTGCGACGTGAGGCGGGGCGTCGCGAGGCCGCATCACCGGCCGCCCGCGCGTAACTTTCTCGGTGGACGACACGGGGTCGTCCCTGTCCCCTGTTCGGAGTGCTGATGGCGGATACCCCCAGACCCTCGGTGGTCATCGGTCAAGTGAAGCTGACGCGATATCCTCTCACCCTCCGTCTCCGGAGTGGGGAGACGGTCTCCGGGTACTCGGACATTCCGGCGCTTCAGTCCCTTCGGGCCTTCCTCACCACGCGTCGTGGGGGGGGTCCTCCCCTTGAGTGACGTGACGCAGTCGACAGAAGATGCCACACAGGTGGTGTTGCGGCTCCCGTCCGTCCTCTATGTCTGGTCGACGGATCCCACGCTCCGATCCGATAATCCGATTCCCGGGCTGGTCCAGCGTCTGGTCCGTCTGAGCTTCGACGACCAGGTCGCCGTCGAAGGGGTCCTTTCCCTTCCGGCGAGCCAGCCCGTCGCCGACTACTTCGGTCGGGCTGAGGATTTCATCATCCTCGGATCGGTCCAGCTCCCGGAGATCGACCGACCCATGGATCTCGCGATCTATGTTGATGCGATCAGCATGGTACGAGAGCTCGCGGCCCCGACGGCATCTGCCCACGCAGTGGAGACGGTCGTCGAGCGCCGGAATTCCACGCTCCGCCTCGTCGCGTTCAAGGACGTCTGATCCCCCGTGGATCTCACCGCCCTCGCCGAGCGCCTCTCCTCGAGCCCGCTGACCGCGCTCCCGATCATCTTCGGCGCCGGGGTCCTCACGAGCCTCACCCCCTGTATCTACCCAATGATCCCGATCACCGCGGCGATCGTCGGTGGGCAGAGCGTGGGCGCGGCGGCGGCGCCCAAGTGGCGCACCGTCGCCCTCACCCTCGCCTATGTCCTCGGGCTCGCGACGGTGTACTCGGCGCTCGGCCTCCTCGCTGGGCTCACCGGGACGATGTTCGGCAGCGTGAGCACGAATCCCTGGCTCTACTTCGCGATGGCGAACCTGTTGGTCCTCGCTGCGCTCTCGATGCTCGATGTGCTCCCGATCCGCCTGCCGGCGGCGCTGATGCAGCGCGCCGCGACGGCGGGAACCGGGGGGCGGGCGGCGGGCGCCTTCGTGATGGGCGCGATGTCGGGGCTCGTCGCCGCGCCCTGTGGCGCACCGGTGATGGCCGCGGTGCTCACCTGGGTCTCGACGACCGGGAGCGCGACGCTCGGCTTCCTCTATCTCTTCGCCTTCTCGGTGGGGATGTGCGCCCTCCTCGTGGCGGTGGGCCTCTCGAGTGGGCTCGTCTCACGGCTCCCGCGCGCCGGTGCCTGGATGCTCTGGGTCAAACGCGGCTTCGCCATCATCATGATCGGCGTCGCGGAGTATTACCTGATCGAGATGGGGAAGCTCCTCTTCTGATCCTCTTTCCGGTTCGTTCGATGCGCCCTGCTCCCCTTCGCTCGCTTGTCGTCGCGCTGCTCCTCGCGATCCCCGCCGCCCTTCACGCCCAACTCGGGATCGGGATCGGCGCCGTCGCACCTGAGGTGATGGTCGAGACCCTCGATGGCCGCGCCGTCTCCCTCGCGAGTGCGTACAAGGGTCGGCCCGCGGTGATCGAGTTCTGGGCCACCTGGTGTTCCAACTGCAAGGCACTCGAACCCCGCATCGAGGCGGCACAGCGCACGCATGGGGCCGCGGTCGCGTTCATCGGTGTGGCGGTGAGCATGAACCAGTCCGTCGAGCGCGTGAAGCGCTACACGGCGGAACACCTCAAGGGATTCACCCACGTCTACGACAAGAAGGGCGACGCGGTCGGCGAGTTCGACGTGCCAGCGACGAGCTACGTGGTGGTGCTCGACAAGAATGGGAAGGTCGTCTACACCGGGCTCGGTGGCGACCAGGACATCAACGCGGCGATCACGAAGGCGTTGCGCTGAACGCGTCGCACGCGCTCACGCCTCATCAGCGAGCGCGGTCCCGAGCGGCGCGGTGAAGAGGTGCCGGGCCGGTTGCGGCTCCCGTGTCAGATAGACCTGCAGCGCGCGTACCTCGAAGGGCTCCGGCTCGCGTACCGCCAGGAGCGCACGGCGTGTCGCCGCATCGAGCGTCGGATAGAGACTCAGCGTGCAGTGTGGCGTGAAGGGATACCGCGCCGGGGCATAGGGGATCCCACACCCGCGCAGACGCTCATGTAGGGTGCGCAGCGGCCCATGTGGGTCGAGCGGGAGCAGGACGATCTCCCGATCGACGAAACGCTCGGCGCGCCCGAACCGCAGCGTCAGCGGCGGGGTCGCGGCGGCGATCGGCAGGAGTCGCTCCTGCAGGACGTCGATCGGCGTATCTGAATGAAAGGGGCCGGCCCCCGATGAGCCGATCAGTGTGACATGCGGCGGGAGATGCCGTGCCATCTTGGGATCGACGGCCATCTGCTGCGCGTGGATCCGCTCGGCCAACGCGCCCTCAAGTTCGATCGTGACGAAGATCCCGGCTACGGCCATGTGAGCGAGACGCCGACGCGCGTCCCCCCGAACGGGGCCGGTGTCACGAGTGGCGTCACGACGGTCTCGCCGAGGAGGTAGCGGTCGATCACATTGCCTGGGCGCGTGGCGTGCCAGCGGGTCACGGCCCACCCGGTCACCGTGCCGACCGCGGCGCCAAGGACGACATCGCTCAGCCAGTGGGCGTCGGTGTGCACCCGAGCGTACGCCGTCCACGTCGCGAGTCCGTAGGTCATGAGCCGAACGGTGCGCGCGTGCTCCGGAGCGATGCGGGCGACCTCGTTGGAGACGGCGGAGGCGAAAGCGAAGGCAGCGGTGGCGTGGCCGGAGGGAAGCGCTTCATACGCGCCATCACCTTGGATGCTGTCCCACCCACGACCGAGCTCGACATCCCAGACCTCGTACGGGGGATGGTTGGGACGCGCCCGACCGATCGAGGCCTTGAGCACTCGCGTGATCACTCCGGAGACACCGATCGTCTCGAATGCGCGCAACCCGACCTGCGCCACGTGTGGATGACCCGTGACGCGCCCACCGATCCACATCCCGGTACTGAGGGTGAGCACCCCGGGGTCACCCCACAGATTGCCGGCCCGCGCCATCTGCTGGATCCCCTCGAGCACCTGCCACTCCGGACGGCGCACCGATGATCGAACCCATCCATCCGCTGGCACCGCGAGCGCGGTGAGGCCGACCCCGATCGCGGCGCCCTTCAGATCCCCGCGGGTCACGGTGGGAGCGGGACGGACCAGCGACGTATCGACGGATGGCCGAGACGAGATCGAGGAGGCCGCGGATGATGCGGCCTGTGCCCCGCCGACCTGACTCGTCGTGAGCCCGAGGCAGAGCACGGCACCGAGGCCGACCCAGCGGGGACGGGGTCGGCGCCACGCGGGGGATCGGGGGACGCAAAGGGGGGACATCTCCCCTAGTTTAGCTAGCAGCCGTGCACATCCGCGACTTCGCCTCCCACGCCGACCGCGCCGCCTGCGTCGCTCTCCAGGAGCTGACCTGGGGCGCAGGATTCACCGAGAAGATCCCCGCCGCGATGCTCTTGGTCGCGGCGAAGACCGGGGGCGTCGTCGCCGGCGCCTTCGATGATGACGGGCGACTGATGGGCTTCGTCTTCGGGGTCACCGGGGTTCGGAACGGAAAACTGATCCACTGGTCGGATATGCTCGCCGTACACCCGACCGCACAAGGACAGCACCTCGGCGAACGCCTCAAGGCCTATCAGCGCGATGCCTGCCGGCGGCTCGGAGTCGAGACGATCTACTGGACATACGATCCCCTGGTCGCGCGCAACGCGCACCTCAACCTCAACCGGATGCGGGCGCGGGTCGACGAGTTCGTCCCGTCGATGTACGGCGATGCCACCAACTCGCCCCTCCAAGGTGACATGCCGACCGACCGCTTTGTGATCGCGTGGGCGGTGGATCCCGCGCGCGATGCACCGCCGCTCGATGCGCTGCCCACTCAGCTCCCGCTCGCGGTCACGGCGTCGGCCGACGAGGGACCATTGGTCGATGCCCCCGCCGTCGGCGTGCGCGTTCCAAAGGATATCTCTTCGCTCGCCGCACACGACATCACGCAGGCCCGTCGCTGGCGCTTCGCCACCCGTCGCGCCTTCGCCCACTACCTCTCCCTCGGCTATCACGTCCGCGGCTTCGTCGCCGACGCCGAGGGGGGGACCTACCTCCTCGTGCAGCGGGAGTCCTGATGCGCCTCGCTCGAATCGTCCTTCGGGAGATCCATCTGCCGCTCGTCGAGCCGTTCCGCATCTCATCAGGGGAGATGCGCGATCGGCGGATCATGTTATGTGAGCTCATCGACACCGACGGGGCCACCGTGTGGAGCGAGTGCGTCGTCGATGATCTCCCCAACTACTCGTCGGAGACCCTCGATACCGCCTGGCCGACCATCGCGCGCGTGCTCGCGCCGCGCCTCCTCGGGCAGACGATCGATGGCCCCGGCGCGGTGCATGCGATCCTCGAGAGCGATGTGCGTGGCCATCAGATGGCGAAGGCCGCGCTCGAGATGGGTTGCTGGGGGCTCGAGGCGACGCGGCAACGGATCCCCCTCGCCACCTTGATCGGCGGGACGCGCGAGGCGATCGCGACAGGGATCTCCCTCGGGATCCAGCCTTCGGTGGAGCGATTGATCGAGAAGGTGCGCGCCTCGCTCTTGACGGGCTACCAGAAGGTGAAGATCAAGATCGCCCCGGGGCGCGATGTGTCGTGGGTGCGCGCCGTGCGCGAGGCGGTTGGCCCCGAGGCGCATCTCATGGCCGATGCCAACAACGCCTACACCCTCGATGACCTCGATCATCTCCTCGGCCTCGATGACCTCGGGCTGATGATGATCGAGCAGCCGCTCGCGCATGACGATCTCGTACGACACGGCGTGCTGCAGCGGCGCTTCCGCACCCCGATCTGCCTCGATGAGTCGATCACCTCGCTCGATCGTGCACAGGACATGGTCACCCTTGGCGCGGGCCGGATCATCAACATCAAGCCGGGGCGTGTCGGCGGGTTCACGAGTGCGATCGCGATCCACGACTTCTGTTTGAGCGAGGGGATCCCCGTCTGGTGCGGCGGGATGCTCGAGAGCGGGATCGGCCGCGCCTACAACGTGGCGCTCGCCTCGCTCCCGAACTTCACCCTCCCCGGCGATCTCTCGCCGAGTGCGCGGTACTGGGCGCAGGATATCGTGACCCCGGAGTGGACGATGGATGCGACGGGGATGGTACGAGTGCCGCTAGACCGGCCGGGGATCGGGGTGGAGATCGATGTCGAACGGATCAAGGCGTTGACGGTGCGGCGCGAGGAACTGCGCGCATGAGCGAAACGAATAGCGTGGCGGCCTGCCTCGCGCAGTTCACTTTAGCGGAGCGCGTGCGGATCGTCGCGCTTCGACGGGCACTCCACGCCGCACCCGAACTCTCGTGGCAGGAGTATGGCACCCAGCGTACGTTGCGCGCGGCGCTGGAGGCTTCAGGGATCACGGAGATCCGGACGGTCGCTGACACTGGACTCGTCGCGACGATCCCGGGACGAACGGTGGGCGGCACGACCGTCGCGATCCGCGGTGATATCGACGCGCTCCCCATCCATGAGGAGACGGGGCTTCCTTTCGCCTCGCAGCACCCCGGTGTGATGCACGCCTGCGGGCACGATATGCACGCCGCGTGGACTGTGGCAGCCGGGGTCCTGCTCGCGCGCGATCCGGCGGTCGGTGCGGTGAAGCTCGTGCTCCAGCCCGCGGAAGAGGTCGGTGAAGGCGCGGCGCGCATCCTCGCGAGCGGGGCGCTCGACGATGTGCAGATGATCTTCGGCGGACATGTCGATTGGCGCTTCCGCGTCGGTGAGGTGGTGGCGACCGCCGGCCCACTCGCCGCGAGCACCGACACCTTCACCATCGTCTTCCATGGTCGCGGTGGCCACGGCGCCCGCCCACAGGATGCGATCGATCCCATCATCGCGATCCCATCATCGCACTCTCGGCCTTCGTGATGGCAGTGCAGACCCTCGTCTCGCGACGACTCGATCCTGGCCTCCCCGGCGTGGTGACGGTCGGCGCCGTGGAGGCCGGACGCGCGGCGAACGTGATCCCCGAACAGGCCCGCGCGACGGGGACGATCCGCGCGACGACCCCTGCCGCGCGCGCCCTACTCTGCGATGGTCTGCGTGCGCTCGCTGAATCGGTGGCCGCGACGCATGGGCTGCGCGCCGAGGTGACGGTGAGCGAAGGCACGCCACCACTCGTGAACACCGATGCGGCCGCGGCGATCGCGCAGGAGGCCGCACGAACACTCCTCGGCGAAGCCGCGCTGCGCGCGCTCGCGACCGCGAACATGGGAGGCGAGGACTTCGCCTGCTACACCGAACGCATGGAAGGATGCTTCCTTCGTATCGGGACCTTGGGCGACGGCCGCAGCAACGCCGGGGTGCACACCCCACGCTTCGATCCCGATGAGGAGGCGCTCTTCGTGGGTGCCTCCGTGTTAGCCGAGTGTGCGCGGCGGGCGAGTGCGGCGCGTCGCTGACGCGGCGGGGATCGCCGCGGCAGCGGAGATCATCCGTCGCGGCGGGCTCGTCGCCTTCCCGACGGAGACGGTCTATGGACTCGGCGCGCATGCGCTCGACGCGGCCGCCGTGCGGAAGATCTTTGAGGCGAAGGGCCGTCCCGCATTCAACCCGCTGATCGTGCATGTGCTCGATGGAGCGGCCGCGCGCGCGCTCGTGACCGAGTGGCCGCCGATGGCAGAGGCGCTCGCGCAACGCTTCTGGCCGGGGCCGCTCACCCTGGTCCTCCCGCGTCAGGCGATCGTCCCCGATGTGATCACCGGGGGTGGCCCCACGGTCGCGAT
>VHBP01000041.1 GCA_016871915.1 Gemmatimonadota bacterium | reverse complement strand
CTACCGCGACGCCGCGGCACCCGCTGCGCCTGCTTCGTCGGACGCGCCAGTGAAGCGCCCACGGGGACGCCCCCGCAAGGTGCAGCCCCCCGAGGGGGAGGCGCCGCCGGTGAAGCGCCCGCGGGGTCGCCCGCGGAAGGTGCGTCCCCCCGAGGAGGGTGGGACGACCGCGAGTGCCCCCGCGCCGGAGCCCCCGGCGCCCAGGCCGATGTCCGGTGAGCCCATCATCCGGACGTCGGGTGACGGCGAGACCACGCGGTACGAGGGTCGCGCGCCGCACGAGGGGAACGGCCACCGCGCGGATCGACCCGAGGGCGCAGCACAGGAGGGTCGCCCCTTCCGCCCCTGGCAGGACCGCGGGGATCGGGGCGACCGTGGGGATCGCGGCAACCGATTCGACCGGAACGATCGCAATGGTCGCCGGGGCCGCCGTCCGCGAGGCCGTGGGCGCGGAGGACGCAACGGAGGTGGGTTCGACCGCTTCGAGCGGCACGGCAATGGCCAGCCGCAGGAGGGCGGGGAGTTCCGCGAGTCCGCACCGCATGCGCCGCCGCAGCCCCTCGTGGTCGATGGGGAGACGACGGGGTGGTTCGACCAGGCGCGCGATGCGGGGTTCATCCGCCGCCCCGAGTTCAGCTATCTCAACGAGCCCGGGGACGCCTACGTCTCGGCTTACTTCGTCCGGCAGTTCGGGCTCCGCCGCGGCGATGCGATCGTCGCGCGCACCGGCCATGATCACCGCGGACGGATCGTCGTCGCGGAGATCGTCTCCATCAATGGGAGCGAGCCACAGGAAGGGACGCGTCGCGCCGATTTCCAGGCGCTCACGGCGTCCTACCCCGAGCGGCATCTCCGCCTCGAGACGGGGAGCCCCGCGAAGGGCGGCCCTGAGCTCACCCGCCGCGCGATCGATCTCATCGCGCCGATCGGCTATGGCCAGCGTGCGCTAATCGTCGCGCCGGCCCGCGCCGGCAAGACGATGCTCATGCAGGCGATCACCGAGGGGATCGCGACCAATCACCCGAATGCCAAGCTCCTGATCCTTCTCGTGGACGAGCGTCCTGAGGAAGTGAGCGAGGCGATCTCCTGGGGCGTCGGTGAGGTCGTGGCCTCGAGCTTCGACCAGCCCGCCAAGCGGCACGTCGAGGTGGTGGAGATGGTGATCGAGCGCTCGCGGCGCTTGGTCGAGATGGGGCAGGACGTCGTCATCGTCCTCGACTCCCTCACGCGCATGGCGCGCGCCTTCAACACTGCGGAACGCGGGACCGGACGGACCCTCTCCGGCGGCCTCGACACCTCAGCGATGGCACGCCCCAAGGCGTTCTTCGGCTCGGCTCGTGCGATCGCCCCGCAGCATGGCGGCGGCTCGCTCACGATCATCGCCACCGCGCTCGTCGAGACCGGCTCGCGTATGGACGACGTGATCTTCGAGGAGTTCAAGGGCACGGGTAACTGCGAGATCAAGCTCGACCGCTCACTCGCCGAGAAGCGCATCTTCCCCGCCTTCGACATCGCGACCTCCGGGACGCGGCGCGAGGAGAAGCTCTACAAGGCGGAGCAGATCGATAAGATCTACACACTGCGTCGTGGGTTGCAGCAGATGCCGCCGCAGGCGGCGATGGAGTGGCTGATCAAGCGCATCGCCGGCACGGTGAGCAACGACGCCCTGCTCGCGGGACTCTGATCGATCGCCTCGTGCGGCGTCAGCGCCGCACGAGGTCGTACAACAGGGCGGTGGCTCGCACGCCCCGGTCGAGATTCTCCACGGAGATCCACTCGTCCGGGGCGTGGGCGTTCTCACCGGGGAGACCGAAGCCCATGAGCAGCACCGGTGCACCGAGGATGCGCGCGAAATCCCCGACGACGGGGATCGAGCCCCCTTCGCCGGTGATCACCGGCTCGCGGCCGAAGGCGGCGCCGAGCGCCTCGCGTGCCGCATCGAAGAGTGGTCCGCCGAGGGTCGCGCGCCAAGGACGTCCGCCATGGAGCGCGCGCACGGTGACGCGCACCCCGGCGGGCGCGACGGCATCGACATGCGCCTGCATCAGCGTGCGGATCCGTTCAGGATCCTGATCGGGGACCAATCGGCAGCTCACCTTCGCCATCGCATTGGCGGGGAGCACCGTCTTGGCGCCCTCGCCGGTGTAGCCGGAGAGGAGGCCGTTCACCTCGCAGGTGGGGCGCGTCCAGAGCCGCTCGAGCACCGTGTGGTCGGGTTCGCCGCCGAGTGCCGATGCGCCGACCTCCTTGAGGAAGTGCGCCTCATCGAAGGGGAGGTTCCGCATCCCCGCGAGGACATCGGCGGGCCAGGCGCGCACATCGTCGTAGAAGCCGGGGATCGCGATACGCCCTTGCTCGTCGTGGAAGGTCGCGAGGATGCGCGCGAGCGCCATCGCGGGATTCACCACCGCGCCGCCGTACGACCCTGAGTGCAGATCCTGCGCCGGCCCCTGCACATCGATCTGGAAATACGCGAGCCCGCGCAGCGAACTCAGGATGCTCGGGATCCCCGGCGCGAACATCGCGGAGTCGGAGATGATCACCCCATCACAGGCGAGTCGCTCGGCGTGCGCCGCTACGAACGCCTCGAGATGCTCCGAACCCACCTCCTCTTCGCCCTCGAGCAACACGAGGACGTTCACGGGAAGGGTGCCGCGCACCGAGAGATGCGCCTCGAGCGCATACAGGTGGATGAAGACCTGTCCCTTGTCATCGACGCTGCCGCGCGCGAAGAGCTTCCCGTCGCGGATCGTCGGCTCGAAGGCGGGGGAGGTCCAGAGCTCATTCGGCTCGGGGGGCTGCACATCGTAGTGGCCGTAGATCAGGATCGTCGGCGCATCAGGGCCGGCGTTGCGCCACTCGGCGAGGACGATGGGATGCCCGGCGGTAGGATGCGTGCCGACCGAGAACCCGATCCGCTCGAACTGCGCGTGGAGCCAGGCAGCGGCATCCGCGACGTCGCCCGAGTGCTCTGAGCGCGCGCTCACACTCGGGATGCGCAGGAAGGCGAAGAGATCGTCGAAGGCGCGCGCGCGGTTCGCGCTGAACCACTGGTCGAGGGCGGTGTCGAGGGTCGGCATGAGCACGTCGAGGGAACGAGGGATCAGGGCGTCGCGATGGAGTCGGGCCAGGTGCCCCGCCATCCGGTGAGCATCCACCCTTGGCGCTGGCCGATCTTGCGGCCATCACGGAGGAGTGGGATCGGCTCACCGGCACGGACGGTGGCGAAGTGATCGAGCAAAGCGGTGATCGGCGGAGGGATCTCCCCATCGCGCGGGAGTCCGAGGACGACGAAGAGTGAGTCGCCGACCCGCGCGGTATCAGCGAAGCGCGGCCAGAGGTCGAACTGATTCGGGCGGCTCCCGATGTTGAGCGCGGAGGCGACGGGCTGCCCCGGGAGATGGAAGGCGAGCATCGCCGCATCCTGATAGCGATTCGCAGCGACGGGAGTGTTCGGCGGTACCGCGAGCGCGGTGGCGAGCGTATCCCACCCATGCGCCTGATTCACCGGGTCGCGGCTGCCAGGAAGTTCGACCAGCGGCCGCACCACATGCGCGAGGAGCACGACGCTCAGCCCGGCGGCGAGCTGCACGCCACGACGCTCCCAGCGGCTCGGGATCCCGGGGACGCGCGCCGCAAGGAGGATCACCCCGGGTACCCAGGCTATCGCGGGCCAGTTCGCCTCCACTCGTTTGCGCGTGGCACTGAAGACGAAGAAGGCGAGACAGAAGAGGGCGACACCCGCCAGTGCGAGTCGGCGGGGATCGCGCACGGTCCCGGTGAGCGCCTCGTCGGCCACCGCCTCACGATGGGGCGCCCGCGGCGAAAACTGCATGCGTATCGGCTCCACGATCGCCGCGAGCAGGAGCCCGAAGAGGATTGGCGAGGCGAGTGCCGCCTGCCCACCGATCAACGCGAGCTGCCGCGCGAGCAACGATTCCTTGGCACCACCCCCGAGCCCATGCCCGAGCTGGAAGCGGAAGGCGATCCAGTCGTGCGAGGCATTCCAGAGGAGCACCGGCACCATCACGAGCGAGGCGACCACGACGGCGAGCCAGGGGCCTGGCTCACGTAAGCGCTGGCGCAACGTCGGCACGACGAGCATCGTGAGGGTCAGTCCCATCGGGATCAGGATCCCCGTGAACTTGGATGCCATCGCGATCCCGATCGCGATGCCCGCACCGAGCCACCAGCGCGTCGCCGGCGCACTGCCACTCGGATGCGAGAGCGCGTGCACCACGCAGCAGAGGGTCCAGGCGATCCCCATGAGGAGTGGTGCGTCCGGTGTCGCTAAGACCATCCCGACCGCCGCGATCGGCATCGCCGCGAAGGCGAGCAGGGCGAACTGTGCCGCACGCGGTCCGGAGAGCCGATCCGCCGTCCACGCGATCGCCGCCGTCGCGACCGTCCCCGCCACGTTCGGAAGGAACCGCACACCGAGCGGAGTATCGCCAAGGAGCGCGGTGCCCCCAGCGATCAACCAGGCGATCATCGGGGGGTGATCGAAGTATCCACCAGCCAATTGCCGCGACCAGGTCCAGTAGTACGCCTCATCAGGGACGAGGGGGACGGTCGCCGCGAAGACGAGGCGCAGGAGGAGGATGCCGAGGAGGGCGCCCCAGATGCGAGGCGGCGACTCCGACGATTGGGCGGCCGTGTGCGCCATGGTATCCTCAATCTACCTATGCCGAATCGTCTCGCGGGCGCCTCGAGCCCCTACCTCCTGCAGCACGCCGACAACCCCGTCGACTGGTACGAATGGGGACCCGAGGCCTTGGCTGAGGCGGCGCGCACCGACCGCCCGATCCTCCTCTCGATCGGCTACGCCGCCTGTCATTGGTGTCATGTGATGGCGCACGAGTCGTTCGAGGATCCGGTCACGGCACGGGTGATGAACGAGCACTTCGTGAACATCAAGGTCGATCGCGAGGAACGCCCCGACATCGACTCGATCTACATGCAGGCGGTGCAGGCGATCACCGGGCATGGTGGGTGGCCGATGACGATGTTCCTCACCCCCGATGGGATCCCCTTCTATGGTGGGACCTACTTCCCGCCCGAGGATCGCCACGGGATGCCGTCGTTCCGTCGGGTGCTCGTATCCGTCTCGGAGGCGTGGAGGCACCGGCGGGATGAGGTGCTGAAGGGGGCGACCTCGTTGCGAGCGATCTACGCCTCGGCGGAGAGCCCGACCACCGGGGCGCACGCGCTGAGCCCCTCGCGGCTCGACGATACCCTGCGGGCGATGCGCAGTTGGTTCGATCGGGAGCATGGCGGATTCGGGGGCGCCCCGAAGTTCCCGCAGACGCAGGTGCTCGACGCCCTGCTCCGCTTCTATCGTCGCACGGGTGACGCGGAGTCGCTCGCGCATGCGCGCTTCTCGTTCGAGACGATGACGGAGGGCGGGATCCACGACCAGATCGGTGGTGGGTTTCATCGCTATACCGTCGATGGCGCCTGGCAGGTGCCGCACTTCGAGAAGATGCTCTATGACAACGCGCTCCTCGCGCGCTTCGCGGTGCATCTCTGGGAGGTCACGCAGGAGCCGGTGCATCGCGCGGTCGCGGAGTGGATCGTCGAGTGGCTCCGACGTGAGATGACCGACCCCACCGGCGGGTGGTACGCCTCCCTCGACGCCGACAGCGAAGGACATGAGGGGCGGTTCTATGTCTGGTCGCTCGCCGAATTCCGTGCCGTGGCTGGTGAAGATGCCCCAGTGGCGGAGGCGCACTGGGGGATCACGGCCACGGGGAACTTCGAAGGGGCGAACATCCCGCATGTCACCCGCTCGCTGGCGGAGGTCGCCAGTTCGCTCGGCATCTCAGTCGATGAGGCATCGGTGCGCCTCATGCGGGCGCGTGAGCGGTTATATGCGCATCGCGCCCAGCGGGTCTGGCCCGGCCGTGACGAGAAGGTGCTCGCCGGATGGAACGGGCTCATGCTCCGCGCCGTCGCAGAGGGCGCTCGAATCCTTGGAGATGATGGGTGGCACGCTCTCGCCATCGCGAACGGGACCTTCCTGCGAGAGCAGATGATGCGAGATGGGCGCGTCTTCCGCAGCTGGCGCGATGGTCACGCCTCGATCCCGGGATTCCTCGAGGATCATGCAGCCGTGGCGCTTGGCTTTCTCGCGCTTCATGACCTCACCGGGGACGCCGCGTGGCTCGACGACGCGCTGCGACTCGCCGAGTCGACGGTCCGATACTTCTGGGATGCCGAGGCGCAGGCGTTCTTCGACACCGCGCATGACGCCGAGCGATTGGTGACCCGCCCGCGGGATGTCACCGACAACGCGATCCCCAGCGGGACCTCACTGGCGATCGAATTACAGGCGGAGGTGGCACAGCGAATCGGGGACCCGACGGCACATCATCGGGCGCACTACGCGCTCTCGACCCTCGCCATGCCGATGCAACGGAGCCCACTCGCCTTCGGGCATCTCCTCGGCTTCGCGGAGGGGTTCATCCATGGCGCACCGGTAGGCGCGATCTGCGGGCCCGACGGCTGTGTGCTCCCGGTGCGTTCGTGATGTCGGTCGGCGTGCTCACGCGCCTAGGTCAGACTAGAGATCCGCGCAGCTCTTGTTGATCTGCTGGCAGTCCCCACAGATCAGCTTGCACTTCCGCCAAGCAAGATTGGTCGAGCCGCAGTAGTCGCAGGACTCGCCATGCGCTGGGCCGTCCGGGGTATCGGTCATTCGGGGAGACGATGTTCGGCGGTGTCGACGCGCTCGAAGGCGCGCGCCGGTTCGGCCTTGAAGATCCTTAACAGATACCAGAGCGATGGGACCAGCACCACCATTCCTCCAGCGACCCCGATGAGGACAAGGCGCAACGTAACCGTGGGCGCCGCCGCACTCGCGATGGTGTGCACCCCGGGGACCAACGCGGGGAATTGCGCGAGTCCCCACCCCCAGACGATCCCGCTCACCTGCACCACCGCCGCCGTGCGCGCGAGGCGATACCGCCGCGTGAGGAGTGCGCCGATCGCCGTCACCGCCGCGGCGCCCGTCACAAGTTGGAGCGCGATCGCCGCCGGATTCGTGAGGAGTGCGCGCGTGGTCGCGGTCAGCGTATTGCGTCCGAACCAGAGCCCGAGCGCGGCGAAGAGCCCAACGGCCAGCGCTGCGGAGAGCGCCATCGCCCGAAAATCCTCGGCGAGCCCGGCGTCCTGGACCTCGACCGTGAGGTAGACCGCCGCGAGGAAGGCGAAGACCGCGAGGCCGAGGCCGCCGATCGTGAGGGTGAACGCCGACCACCATGGGGTGATGAAGCGCGCGACGAAGCTTGCCTCAGTCGGCACCGCCAAGGCGCCGGAGACCAGCGCGCCCACGCACATGCCGAGCAGCACGGGGGTGATGGTGCTCGAGACGGCGAAGATCCGCCCCCACTGGCGCTGGACCGCGGAGTCGGTGGAATCGTATGCGCGAAAGGTGAACGCCGACCCACGGAGCACGATCCCGATCAACATCACCGTGAGGGGGATGTGCAACACCACCGAGAGATGCGCGACGACCGGCGGAAAGCACGAGAAGAGGAGGACCACCACGAAGATCAACCAGACGTGGTTCGCCTCCCAGATCGGTCCGATCCTCTCAGCGATCGCCTCGCGCTGCGCCGCGGCGCGCGGACCACGCGCGAGGAGATCCCAGACCCCCGCGCCGAAGTCAGCCCCGCCGAGCACCACGTAGGCGTTGACGGCGACCATGATCAACCCAGCGACGACCAGCGCCAAGACGGGGGCGTCCATCGTCGCTCGCTACGCCGGTCGCACGCGCACGATCTGCGCCCAGAGCAACCAGGCGACGATCACACCGAGGAAACAGTAGAGCACGGTGAAGATCGTGAAGGGGATGACGAGCCCGGGCATCGGCGTCACCGCATCCGCGGTGCGCATGAACCCCTGGATGATCCAAGGCTGCCGTCCGACCTCGGTCACGACCCATCCCGCCTCGACGGCGATGAATCCCGCCGGCGTCAGGAGCGCCAGGAAGGTGAGCAGCGGGCGTTTGAGCGCGACCTCGCGCTTCCGCACCCAACAGACGATCACCCAGAGCGAGGCGAACGCCATCATTCCCCCGAGTCCGACCATGATCTGGAAGGCATAGCGTACCACCGCGAGCGGAGGCCAATCCTCACGGGGGAAATCGTTGAGGCCTCGGACCTCGGCCTCGGGATCGCTGAAGGCGAGGACCGAGAGCATCTTCGGGACCGCGATCGCATGGCGCGTGACGCCGGCCGCCTCATCTGGCACCCCACCGAGCAGGAGCGGCGCTCCGCGGGTCGTCTCGAAGTGCCTCTCGATCGCCGCGAGCTTCACCGGCTGCCATCTGGCGATGAACTTGCCGCTCAGATCGCCACTGATGACCTGCAGGAGCGAGGCGGGGACGGCGATCATCAGCGCGACCTTGAGCGCGGCCCGATGGAAGGGCGACGACGTATCGCGCCGCAACATCCAGGCGTGGATCCCCGCCACCGCGATCCCCGTCGAGACAAAGGCAGCGAGCGTCATGTGCAGCGACTGCGTGAAGGCGGCGGGATTGAGCATCGCCGCGATGGGATCGATGTCGACCGGCTTCCCATCGACGATCCGGAACCCGGTCGGCGAATTCATCCACGCATTCGCGAAGACGACGAAGATCCCTGAGATCGTCCCGCTCACCGCGACCGCGACCCCAGCCCACCAATGCGCGCGCGCCGAGAGACGCTGCCACCCATAGAGGTAGATCCCGAGGAAGATCGCCTCGGTGAAGAAGGCGAACCCCTCGAGCGAGAAGGGCATCCCGATGATCGCCCCCGCGTACTCCATGAAGGCGGGCCAGAGGAGGCCCAGCTCGAAGGAGAGCACGGTCCCACTCACCGCGCCGACGGCGAAGAGGATCGCCGTCCCCTTGCTCCACCGCTTGGTAAGATCGAGCCAGACGGGATCGCGCGTCTTCAACCACTGCCGCTCGGAGAGCACCATCAAGAGCGGCATCCCGATCCCAAGGACCGCGAAGATGATATGGAACCCGAGCGACATCGCCATCTGCGCCCAGGCGGCGAGGAGATCACTCATGTGCGGTCACTCATGCGAAGTCGAGGGCGAGGTCCAAGGCCGGCGCCGAGTGCGTGAGCGCCCCGACCGAGATCCGATCGACTCCCGTCTCGGCGATCGCCCGCACCGTCTCGAGGGTCACCCCACCGGAGGCCTCGGTGAAGCAGCGCTCCCCACAGGTGCGGACGCTCTCGCGCAGATCGTCGAGCGCCATGTTGTCGAGGAGCACCCCATGCGCGCTGGCCGCGAGCGCCGCATCGACCTGCTCGAGCGTGTCACATTCCACCTGGACGACCATCCCCTCCGGCGCCAGCTCCTTCGCGCGCGCCACTGCGATGCGCACATCACCATCGCAGGCGGCGAGATGATTGTCCTTGATCAGCACGGCATCGGAGAGGTCGCGCCGATGGTTCGACCCGCCACCACACCGCACCGCGTACTTCTCGAGGTCGCGCCACCCCGGTGTCGTCTTGCGCGTATCGACGATCTCGGCGCGCATCCCCTGCACCGCCGCCACATAGCGTGCGGTCAGCGTCGCGACCCCCGAGAGTCGCTGCACGAAGTTGAGCGCGACCCGCTCCGCACTGAGGATCGCGCGCGCCGGTCCCTCGATCGCCGCGACCACCATGCCCCGCTCCACCGCCTCACCGTCGTGCACCGCGACCTCCACTCGAACGGCGGGGTCGATCTGCCGGAAGGCCTCGACGGCGAGCGCGATCCCCGCGACCACCCCGGGCGTCCGCGCGACGAGCGCGGCCCCCGCCGGTCGATCGGAAGGCACCGTCGCGAGCGTCGTCACATCGGCGAAGGCGCGATCCTCCTCGAGCGCCGCGCGCACCACCGCGCTCAGCGCGGCACCATTCAGCGGGAAAGTCGGCGCGGCGGACATCGTCACTCGCCCGGATCGACGCCCGGCGCCGACCACGCAGGCAGCCCCCCGCCGATCGCGACCATCCGCTCGATCGCGAGGCGCGCACTATCCGCCACCTCCGTCGGCACGGTGATCCGATGCTGCCGCTGCTCCAACGCCGCGATCACCTTCGACAACGTCGTCACCTTCATATAGGCACAGGAGGCGCGCTCGTTCGCCGCATGGAAGGTCTTCCCCGGGAACGCCTTCCGCAGGCGATGCAGGATCCCCACCTCGGTCGCGACGATGAAGGTGTCCGACGCCGACTCGCTCGGCCGACGGATCATCCCCTCGGTCGAGAGGATATGCACCCCCTCGGGATCCACATCACCGGCGCTCACGGCTTCCACCACACTCGTCGCGCACCCGCACTCGGGGTGGATCAGGAACTCCGCCTCAGGGTGCATGCGCCGCTGGAGTCGGATGTTCTCCGGATCGATCCCGGCATGCACATGACACTCCCCCATCCAGACATGGATGTTCTCGCGTCCGGTGAGCCGTCGCACATGGGCACCAAGGTACATATCGGGGAGAAAGAGGATCTCCTGATCGGCGGGGATCGACTGCACGACCTCGACGGCGTTGCCAGAGGTGCAGCAGTAGTCGCTCTCCGCCTTCACCGCCGCCGTGGTGTTCACATACGCCACGACCACTGCATCGGGGTGCGCCGCCTTCCAGGCGCGTAGCTGCTCCGCGGTGATCGTCTCGGCAAGGGAGCACCCCGCCGCCAGATCGGGGAGGAGGACGGTCTTCTCGGGCGAGAGGATCGCTGCGGTCTCCGCCATGAAGTGCACGCCGCAGAAGACGATCGTCTGCGCGTCGGTCTTGGCGGCCTCGCGTGAGAGCCCCAACGAGTCGCCGACGAAGTCGGCGACGTCCTGGATCTCGGGACGCTCGTAGTTGTGCGCCAGGATCAGCGCGCCCCGCTCGGCGGCGAGGGCACGGATCCGGGCCTGGAGGACCTGCACATCCTCAGGGGAGACGGTGTCGACCATGTCGAATGATAGGGGCGGCGGTTCCCTCGACGAACCGCCCTCCCAGGGTCAGCGTTCCCGGCCCCGCTCCCACTCGATATGGCGCCCCTTCCAAGACGCAACCGCCTTGGGGAAATCCCGCCGGAAATGCCCCCCGCGCGACTCCCGGCGGGCGAGGGCGGAGGCGACGATCAGTTGAGCCGTGTCGATCATGTTGAGCTCCTCGGTCATCCCCGGGGCGAGCCGGGTCCGAATGCCGTCGAGGAGCCGTCGCGCCTTCCGAAGCCCCACCCCGTCCCGGACGATGGCAGCATGCGCCCACATCACTCGACGGATCTCGTCGGCAGCGACCTCGGCGGCCCCTCGGTCATCGAGGGGGGAGATCGACCAGCGCGTGACACGTGGGAGCCGCGAGAGAGGACGCTGATTGATCGCGTCCCGCGCCGCCCGCTCCGCGAAGACCAATCCCTCCAACAGCGAGTTCGAGGCGAGCCGGTTCGCCCCATGCACCCCGGTGCGCGAGACCTCGCCGACGGCATAGAGGCGATCGACCGTCGAGCGTCCCGCGAGATCGGTGACGATCCCCCCCATCATGTAGTGGGCTGCCGGCGTGACCGGGATCGGATCGCGCCGCGGGTCGATCCCGCGCGCAAGGCAGAGGTGCAGGATCCCGGGAAAGCGTCGCGCGAAGCTCCGCTTGAGCGCACGCGCGTCGAGGAAGACGTGCCGCCCCGCCTCCTCCTGCCGGAAGATCTCCCGTGCCACCACATCGCGCGGCGCGAGCTCGGCCAGGGCATGCCGACGCGGCATGAAGCGCACGTCCCGATCGTTGATCAGCACCGCGCCCTCACCACGCACCGCCTCCGAGACGAGCGCGAGCGGATTCTCCGGCGTGTCGAGCGCGGTGGGGTGGAACTGCACGAACTCCATGTCGGCGAGCGTCGCCCCCGCACGCCAGGCGATCGCATACCCATCACCGGTGGCGACGAGGGGATTCGTCGTGTGCCTGTAGAGCTGACCGCACCCGCCGGTCGCGAGCACCGTGGCATCGGCGATGATCTCCACCGCGCGCCCCGCGACGTTGGCCCGCACGCCGCAGCACTGCCCACGCACGATGATGAGGTCGAGCGCCCGCGCCGTCTCGAGGACCTGGATGTTGCCGCGTTCGCTCACGCGATGGATCAGCGCGCGCGCGACCTCGGCCCCGGTCTGATCCCCCTGTGCATGCACGATCCGTTTGCGCGAATGCGCCGCCTCGTGCCCCAAGGTGAAGCGACCGGCGGCATCCATATCGAAGCGCGCGCCGGCCGAGGCGAGTTCTCGGACGCGGTCGGGGCCCTCGGCCACCAAGACCTCGACGGCGGCGGCATCGCAGAGCGCCGCGCCGGCGGCCAGGGTATCGGTCTTATGGAGGGCCGGGGAGTCGCCGGCGCCGAGCGCGGCGGCGATCCCTCCCTGCGCCCAGGCCGTGGCGGAGTCACGGAGCGTGCGCTTGGTGAGGACGACGACCTCGCCATGATCCGAGCATCGCCAGGCCGTCTGCAGGCCGGCGATCCCCGAGCCGATCACCAGGAAGCGGGTGCGGATCCGGTCAGCCATGGTTGGAATCAAACAGGATGGGTAGCTTTGCGCCCATGCCCCTCCCCCTCCTCCTGCAGACCCAGACCGCGGCGGAGCGCCTCGCCGCCGCCCAAGCCGGCCTCGACATCCCGATCGGCCAGCGCCTCATCGGTCTCCTCGGCGTCGCTGCGATGCTCGCGATCGCTTGGCTGATGTCGTACGACCGGAAGTCGATCAACTGGCGGCTCATCGCCTCCGGCCTCGGGCTGCAAGCCCTCTTCGGTTATATCGTCCTGAAGACCGAGGCGGGGCGTGCCGTCTTCCGCGTCGTCGGAGACGCGATTACCTCGCTCTTGGGATTCCAAGAGCAGGGGGCGCGCTTCGTCTTCGGGAACCTTGTGCAGTCATCGGTCCCGGTGACGGGGGACGGTGCCACGGCGGGCATGATGGCGCAGACCGGCGCCTTCTTCGCCTTCAACGTGCTCCCGACGATCATCTTCTTCTCCGCGCTGATGTCGGTGCTCTACTACCTCGGCATCATGCAGCTCATCGTGCAGGGACTTGCCTCGGTGATGCAGCGAACGCTCGGGACGTCGGGTGCGGAGACGCTCTCCGCGTCGGGGAACATCTTCCTCGGGCAGACCGAGGCGCCGCTCCTCATCAAGCCCTTCGTCGCGAAGATGACCCGCTCCGAGCTCAACACCGTGATGATCGGTGGGTTCGCGACGGTAGCGGGGGGCGTGCTCGCGGCCTATGTGGGGATGCTATCGGGGTCGTTCCCGGGGATCGCCGCCCATCTCCTGGCTGCGAGCGTGATGAATGCCCCTGCCGGATTGATCCTGTCCAAGATCATCCTGCCAGAGACCGAGGTCCCAGAGACACGTGCAGGGATGGCCAAGGCCGCAAGTGCGATGGCGACCGCGACTCCGGGACCCGGCCGAACGCGGTGGCGCCTCGGTGGACATAGCCCCGATGGCGGCGTGATCGAAGCGGCAGCGAACGGCGCCGCGCAGGGGGTCCAACTCGCCATCAATGTGGCCGCGATGATCATGGCCTTCGTGGCCCTGGTCGCGTTGGTGAATGCGCTCCTCGGTGGGCTCGGTGGCCTGGTCGGGATCGACGGGCTGAGCGTGCAGTCGATCCTCGGCACGATGCTGCGTCCCCTCGCCTGGGTGATGGGGGTCCCGTGGGCTGACACCGCGTATGTGGGGAGCCTCATCGGGATCAAGGCGACCCTCAATGAGTTCGTCGCGTATGCGCAGTTCGCAGGGGATCTCGGCGCCGGTCAGGCCCTCGATCCGCGCAGCGCGGTGATCCTCACCTATGCGCTCCTTGGCTTCGCGAACTTCTCCTCGATCGCGATCCAGATCGGCGGGATCGGTGGGTTGGCGCCGGACCGGAAGCGCGACATCGCCTCCTTCGGGCTCCGCGCGATGGTCGCGGGGAACCTCGCCGCCTTCACCTCGGCCTCGATCGCCGGGATGCTCGCGTAGCCATCGCAGGGGGGGGTAGGCGCGGCGCCCCCCTCCTCGTCGAGGGTCTCCCGGTAACACCCCGCTCTTGCGGGTTTTCCTGACGCGCCGTATCGTCGCACAGCCCCCACGGAGTCCCCTTCCACAATAGAGGGGGAACTCCAAGGGGTGATCACCGGTCCTCCTGATGAGGATCGGTGTGCGATGTGGTGCCACTTCACCATATCAATCCGAACCCCTTGGAGGAGGAGGAGACTGTGTTCCATTTCCGCAGTGGCAGCCCAGGCCGCTGGGTCCGCCGAGCGATGCTCGTGGTGGGAGTGCTCCTCCCGTCGTGGGCGTTCGCACAGGGCCGGAGCGCGACGGTCGAAGGGACCGTGCGTGACGGCGCGAGCAATCGCCCGCTCGAAGGGGCCCAGGTCATCGTCGTCGGCACACAGACCGGCGCGGTGACGAATGCCCAGGGGCAGTATCGCCTCGTCATCCCGAACGGCGCCGGCACGGTCCAGCTCCGCGCCCGTACCATCGGGTACGCGCAGCAGACCAAGCCCGTGACGCTGTCCGGCGAGGTGGCCCGCGTCGAGTTCACCCTCGCGCAGTCCTCCCTCCAGCTCGACCAGGTGGTCGTGACGGGGTCGGGCCAGGCGACCGAGGTGAAGAAGCTCGGGAACACGGTCGCGATCGTGAAGCCCCCCGAAAACATGCCGATGACTGACGTCTCGAACGTCCTCCAGGGCCGCGAGCCCGGTCTCGTCGGCCTCCCCTCGGGTGGGCTCACCGGCGAGGGCACCAAGATCCGCATTCGCGGCAACGCCTCGCTCTCACAGACG
>VHBP01000040.1 GCA_016871915.1 Gemmatimonadota bacterium | reverse complement strand
GCGGCATGGCGTGGGGATCGGCGCCGTGGCGGTCGCGTGGGTGCTCGCGCAGTCAGGCGTGGGGGCGGTGATCGCCGGTGCGCGCAATGCCTCGCATCTCGCCGATACCGTGGCGGGAGCGACGTTACAGCTCACCGAGGCGGATCAGGCGGCGATCGATGCGTTCCTCGCCGAGTCGCCGGTGCCATCCGGGGATGTCTACGAACTGGAGCGTGACCGTGACGGACGCCACGGTCGCATCATGCGCTACAATCTCAACGCGCCCCGATCAGGTAGAACGCCTCCTGCCGCGGCCGGAAGAACCGATACCCCTCCGGCGTGAGATAGGCGCAGTCCTCCATCATCACGAAGACCTTCTGCCCGTCCCACTCGGGGACGGCGGTCGCGGTGTTGAGCTCGATCGACAGGTACGAGCCGTCGCGGAGACGCTGCGCGAGGCCAAGGGTGTCACTGCGGAGCGCGGCGCGGAAGTCTATAGAAGCGCCCAAGGCGTGGCCCTGGGCGCCCAGCGGATGCGAGTAGACCATCGCCTCGATCCCGCGCTCCTTCATCTCGGCCATCGTGCGATTGAAGACATCACCCCCGGTGCGCCCAGGGCGCGCGTGCCGGAGCATCAGCGCGTCCTGCAGGGTGTTGGTGTTGCGAAGGGCGGCGGTGAGCCCAGCCGGTGCCGCCTTCTCACCCGGCTTCAACACGTAGGCCATCTTCTGCCAGTCGGTGTCGAATCCCATGTAGGAGATCCCGAAGTCGATGTGCACGAGATCGCCGGGGCGGATCACGAGCGACTCGGGGGCCACCGCCAAGAAGCCACGCGAGGAGGCGTTCGCCCCGCCAGCGCGCTGCACGCGGAGATCGGGCTGGAACCAGGTGCGCACCCCGGCAGCCCAGAGCATGTCATAGAGCGCGTTGCGCACCTCGCCGACCGTCGTACGACCCGGACGGATCACCTCGTTCGAGAGCGCGCGCCGGACGATCTCCTCCGTCACCGTCACCGCCGCGCGATAGTGCTCGAGCTCAGCCGGCATCCGTGTATCGAGCACCTCGGTCACGAGCGCGGCATCACTCATGAAGCGCGTGACCGCCTCAGGGCCCATCGCCTCAGCGATCAATCGGTGCGTGTCGAATCCCAGCGTGCGCGTCTGACCGCGCCCACCACCGATGCCCAGCGCGATGGTGCGCGGTTGATACCGCTCCCAGAGCTGCCGCAGGGTCGCCGCCGGCGGAAGGGGCTCGGTGGTTGGCGCGTCGAAGAAGCGGGCGAGGTTCTCTTCGGTGTACCCGGTGACGGCGAACTTCTTGAGCCCCGCCTCGCCCGCATCGACGAACACAAAGAGATCGCGGTTCCCAGTGTAGGGCCGCGGCGGTGCGATCTGCGGCACCACCGGATTGTCGTGGAACTCCTCGTTCACGACGATCCACATCGCGACCCCATGTGTGCGCATCATCGACAGGAGCTGCCTATGACGCTCGGCGAGCCATCCCTCGCGTACACGAATCTGTTCGGACCAGGGGAGGAGGGCGGCGGCAGAGCGAATCGAGCGTGCGGGGGTCTGTGCCGTCGCTGGTGGCACGAGGAGGAGGGAGAGGAGGGCCGCGCCCATCCATCGCCGTCCTGAGGTCAGGGGGTGTGTCATGGGTCGGAGTATAGCCTCACGATCGGTCACCCGGTCGCATGTCACCCGGTCGCATGCTGCCGCAGGAACCGCCACGCCGTGGCGAGATGCGACGACTCGGTTCGCAGATTCCCGATCGCCACGCGGAGCACATAGCGCTCGCCGAGCTTGGTGTGGGAGAGGAAGACCTCCTCGCTCGCGTTGACCCGATCGAGGATCGCTGCGTTGTGCGCTTCGAGGGCCCGCTCGTCGGTGAGGCCGGAGGGACGATGCCGGAAGCAGACGACCGACATCGGCACCGGCGCGACGACCTCCCACTCGGGCTCCCTTGCCACCCATCCGGCGAACTCCTGTGCGAGCATACAGTGGTGCCGCACGCGCGCCGCGAGCCCCTCCACCCCGAAGGCGCGCATCACGAACCAGAGCTTGAGGGCACGGAAGCGCCGCCCGAGTTGGAACGAGTAATCGGAGTAGGAGAGCGCGACCTCCTGCTCATCGGTCTGGAGATACGCTGGCGTGAGACTGAAGGTCCGTCGCAGCACGTCGGGGTGCGCTGTCCAGAGCACCGAGCAATCCATCGGGGTGAAGAGCCACTTGTGCGGATTCATCACCACCGAGTCGGCGTCGGCGACCCCCGCGAAGAGCTCGCGCCGCTGCTCCAGCAAGGCCATCGCGCCCCCGTACGCAGCATCCACATGGAGCCACGCCCCTTCGCGCTGACAGAGCGCCGCGATCGCCGGGGTCGGATCGACGCTCGTCGTCGAGGTCGTCCCGAGCGTCGCGATCACCGCCAGCGGGCGATACCCCGCTGCGCGATCGGCCCCCATCGCCGACTCCAAGAGATTGGCGCGCATCCGGAACGCCTCATCGGTCGCGATCCGGACGACATTCTCAGCGCCGAGCCCGAGGGTGATCGCCGCCTTGTCCACGCTCGAATGCGCCTGCGTGGAGCAGTAGATCCGGAGCCGCGGGAGATCGCTCCGTCCCGCCATCCCACGATGTCGGATCTCGAGTGCGGGATCCCGCTCGCGCGCCGCCGCGAGCGCGAGCAACGTCGACGTCGAGGCGGTGTCGGTGATCATCCCGAACCAGTCGCTCGGCAGCCCCATCGCATCGCGCAGCCATCCGGTGGTCACCTGTTCCAACTCGGCGAGCGCCGGTGAGGTCCGCCAGAGAATCCCCACCTGGTTCAGCGCCGCCGTCACCAACTCAGCCAGGATCCCCGGCACCGAGGCGGTGTTCGCGAAGTAGGCGAGGAAACCGGGGTGGTTCCAGTGCGTGATGCCGGGCATGATCACGCGATCGAGATCGGCGAGGATCGCCTCGAGTGATTCCGCGCTCGTCGGGGCCTCCGCAGGCAACGAGGTGCGCAGTTCCCCGGGTGCGAGCCGCGCGAGCACCGGGTGCCGCTCAGGGTGCTCGAGGTAGGTGCGGATCCATCCGGCGAGCACCGTCGCGTGCCGCTCGAATTCCTGAGGGGAGAGATCCCCGACCGACTCGGTCGTGTGCGGTGTCATCCACGGGAAATCGAAGGACCACCGGCGCCCCCCGCAACTGGAGGAAACCTCTGGGTGTCCCGGCGCGTACGAGGAGGCATATGTCCCTGCTTCCCGCCCTCGCCCTCCTCCTTCAGGTCTCCGTCCAGACCGATATCTCCGCTGGTGGCGGATCGATCCAGGCCTCCGTCCGCGTCCCGCGCGCCGAGCAGCGCCCCGTCACCGAGGAGGACCGCCGCACCGCCTTCGCCTCGACGGGAGCACGCGACCTCCTCACCGCCGCCCGCGCCGCGCGCGCCGCGCAGGATTCCGCCCTCCGCGCCTACGACGTCACCAGCTATCAGCGCACCTCCGTCGGATTCAACCTCCGAGAGACGGCACGGCAGCGACTCCTCTACCGGAGCGAGGGAGCGGCCCGCGTCCAGTGGAAGCGCGGGGTCGGGGCGAAGCTCGAGGTGCTCGGCGCCCGGGCTGCCATCCCCGCGGCCGGCGGGGCAGAGGATGCGCGACGCGAGATGGACGAGTCGATGGACCTCGCCGACCTGATGGCGATCCCGTACTACCCGGGGCGCGATGAGCTCTGGATATTCGATGCGATCGGGGGTCCACCGGAGGCGGACGAAGAGGGGGCGATCCTCGTGCACCCGATCGGCGAAGGCGCTGAGGCATTCTACACCTACGCGATCGGCGACTCGATGACCTTCGATCTCCCGCGCGGGCGACGCCTCGTCCTGCGCGAACTGCGCGCCACCCCCCGCACCCCGGCGTGGAATCTCGTCAGTGGGTCGTTCTGGTTCGAATCAGAGGGATCGCTCCTCGTGCGCGCCGCACTCCGCTTCAGCCAGGAGATGCGGATGTGGGAGATCGTCAAGGCGCAGGACCCCAAGGAGTACGCTGAGGTCCCGCTCGCTGTGCGCGGACTCCTCAACCCCCTGGAAGCGAACCTCGAGGGGATGACGATCGAGTACGGGCTCTACGAGGAGCGCTTCTGGCTCCCGCGCGATCAACGCGCTGAGTTCTCGGCGCAGGCGAGCTTCATGCGGATCCCGGTGCAGATCGAGCAGCGCTTTCGGTACGCCTCGGTGAACGGGGCGGTCGACGTCCCGCCGATCGAGGTGACCGTCTCGCGGCGGTGGCGCGTGATGCGCGATAGTCTCCGCGCCGCCGGCGTCGACGAAGATCAGCGGCGTCAGCTCATGCGCGAGATGTTCGCACGTAACGATTCCCTCGCGAAACTCGAACGGGATCGGCAGTGCGCCCTCGGTCCCCGGCATGTGGAGCGGCGCTCGCGCTATCAGGGGGTCGAGCTCCCGATGCTGGTGGAGCTCCCCTGTGATCGGAGCACCCTCGCCTCCTCACCGGAGCTCGCTGGCTCGCTCCTCGCTGACGACGAGCAACTGTTCGATGGCGCCGATGCGCAGCTCCTCGAGCGACTGATTCGAGACGCGCTCCCGCCGGGGACGATCGCGGGACCTCCCACCGTCTCGTACGGTCTGCCGCTCACGCGGTATAACCGCATCGAAGGGCTCGGCACGGGAATCGAGGCCGAGATGATGCTCGGGTATGGGTTGCATGGGCGCGCGCTTGGGCGCGTCTCCCTCGCCGATCGCCAACTCAATGGCGAGCTCACCCTCCGGCGCCTCGGGGCGCGTGGGCCCTCGACGCTCACGGTGTATCGCCGGCTCGCGGTGAGCTCCGACTTCGGCTCCCCGCTCTCGTTCGGTGCCTCGCTCGCCGCGCTGCTCTACGGACGTGACGAGGGGTTCTATCACCGGAGCTGGGGGGCGGAGCTGACCGGGCGTGAGTCGAAGGGCAATGGCCTCGATTGGCGGCTCTTCGTCGAACAGCAGTCAACGGCCGACCTCGCCACGCGCTGGTCCCTCTTCGCCGGCGCGAACGATTCGCGCATGGTGGGGAATGTGATCGCCGAGGGTGGGACCTTCGTGGGCGCCGCGCTGCGATGGCGCGGGAGCCGCGGCGTCGATCCCGCGGGGTGGCGCGCGCTCTGGGATCTCCGCGCGGAAGGGGCCTCTGGTCGCGTCGATGAGCTCCCCCCGATGATAGAACCGGCAATCTGGTGTCCGGAGTGCCCACCGGTGCCCGAACCCGTGCGGGACCGCTCGTACGGGCGATTCCTCGCAGAAGGGACGCTCTCCCGCGGCCTCGGTCCCCTCGCCGCCTCGCTGACCGGCGCCGCGGGCACCACCGCGGGCCGCGTCCCGGCGCAGCGCGCCTTCTTCCTCGGCGGACTGCAGAGCATCCGCGGGCAATCGGTCGATGCGGCGACCGGCACCGCGATGTGGATGACGCGCGCGGAGCTCGGGCTCAATCAGGCGGCGGTGCGGCCGGTGGTGTTCTACGACATGGGATGGGCGGGGGACCGCGCGCGGTGGCGCGAGAGCACCACGGCACTCCGTGGCGCTGGGATCGGCCTCAGCTTCCTCGATGGCGCCTTCCGCGCCGATCTCTCACGCGGGATCGCCCCGGTGCGGCAGACGCGGTTCGATCTCTCGGTCGAGGCGCGGTTCTAGAGGCGGAGCATCCCCTCGGTCATCAGCACCGCGTGCCCTGAGACGCGCACCGCGGTGACCTTCCCCGCCGCCTTCTCGATCCGCACCTCGAGCTGGCTCGGGCGCCCCATCTCCACCCCCTGCTCGACCGACCAGGCGAAGCTCCCGCTGGGCATCGGTTCCTTGGTCCCGAGCCAACCGCCGAAGGCCGCGACCGCCGATCCGGTCGCGGGATCCTCCGGCACGCGGATCCCCGGCGCGAACATCCGCGCACGCCAATGCATCGGGCTGACCGAGGGATCCTTGGCCGCGAGGAAGATCTCCGGTGCCCAGGCGCGCTGGAGTGTGCGCTCCCACGCCTCCATGCGGATCCGCGCCCGCCCTAAGGCCTCCACCGACTTGAGCACGACGAGGAGGAAGGGGTATCCGCACGAGACCGCCTGCGGGCTCAGCACGCCCCCCTGCAGGTCCTTCTCGTCGAGGGAGAGGATATCGGCCAGCGTGGCGAGGGTCGGCTGTGGAGGGCCGATCTCCGGGAGCTTCGCCACTGCGAACTCCGCCCAGGCGCGCTGCGGCTCCTCGATGCGCACCTCGACGGGGACGTTCCCCACTCCGAGCTCGAAGACGATCCGCCCCGCGCCATCGACGAGCGCCTCCGGTCCCAGCGCTCCCTCGGAAAGCGCGAGCGCCGCCGCCGTCCCGATCGTCGGATGCCCCGCGAAGGGGACCTCGCCCCCCGGCGTGAAGATCCGCACGCGCCGCGTGTGCGCGGGGTTCAGCGCGGGATAGCAGAAGGTGACCTCGGAGAAGTTGAACTCCCGCGTGATGTCGAGGAGTCGCTCCTCCGGGATCTCGCGCGCGTCCGGGAAGACCGCGAGCTGGTTCCCGCCGAACGGGGTCGCGGTGAAGACGTCGAGGGTGAGGAAGCGCGCCATGTTGGTCTCCGGTCAGCCGGCCATGTGCGGATAGCGGAAGTCCTTCGGCGGGACGAAGGTCTCCTTGATCGTCCGTGCGCTGACCCACCGCGTGAGGTTGAGCTTGGAGCCCGCCTTGTCGTTGGTCCCCGAGGCGCGACCCCCGCCGAAAGGCTGCTGCCCCACCACGGCGCCGGTGCACTTGTCATTCACGTAGAAGTTCCCCGCCGCATGGCGCAACCCCGCATGCGCCTCGGCGAGCGCCGCCCGATCCTGCGCGAACACGGCGCCGGTGAGGGCGTAGGGCGAGGTGCGATCGATCAACGCGAGGGTCTCCGTCCACTTGGCGTCGTCGTACACATACGCCGTGACGACAGGGCCGAAGATCTCCTCGCAGAGGAGGCGATAGCCGGGGTCCTTGGTCTCGACGAGGGTCGGCTCCACGAACCACCCAGTGCGCTTGTCGGCCTTGCCGCCGGCGAGGATCGTCGCGTTGCTCTTCGCATCGGCGAGGTAGCCCGCGATCCGATCGAAAGCGCGCTCATCGATCACCGCGCCCATGAAGTTGCGGAAGTCGTTCACGTCGCCCATCGCGATCCCGGCGATCATCGCGGTGAGGCGCTCCTTCACCTGCGGCCAGAGCGAGGCGGGCACGTAGATACGGCTACAGGCCGAACACTTCTGCCCCTGATACTCGAAGGCGCCTCGGATCACCCCCACGCAGAACGCCTCGACATCCGCCGACGCGTGCGCGAGCATGAAGTCCTTGCCGCCGGTCTCGCCGACGATGCGCGGATACGAGCGGTAGCTCCCCATGTTCCCGCCGACCGTCTTCCAGATCTGGTTGAAGACCCCGGTGGAGCCGGTGAAGTGCACACCGGCGAGCTCGGGGTGATTGAGCGCGAGGTCGGAGATCATGATCGGATCGCCGGGGAGGAAGTTGATCACCCCCGGCGGGAGCCCCGCCTCGTGCAGGAGCTGCAGCGTGTACCAGGCCGAGAGCATGGCCGTCGCGGCAGGCTTCCAGAGGACGACATTCCCCATCATCGCCGGCGCGCCGGCGAGGTTCCCGCCGATCGCGGTGAAGTTGAACGGGGTGATCGCGTAGACGAACCCCTCGAGGGCGCGGTACTCGCTCTGGTTCCACATCCCCGGGCCGGAGACGGGCTGTTCACTGTAGAGCTCGCGCGCGAAGGCGGCGTTGAAGCGGAAGAAGTCGGCCATCTCGCAGGCGGCGTCGATCTCCGCCTGGTAGACGTTCTTCGACTGACCGAGCATCGTCGCGGCGTTGATGGTGTCGCGCCACGGGCCGGCGAGGAGGTCGGCGGCCTTGAGGAAGACGCTCGCGCGCTGCTCCCAGGTCCACTCTGACCACTCACGCCAGGCGGCGCGCCCGCTCTCGATCGCGGCGCGGACGTCGTCCGGCGTGGCCTGATGCCAGGTCGCGGTGACGTGCTGGTGCTTGTGCGGGGAGGTCGCGTTGGCCGTGGCGCCGGTGCGGATCTCGCGTCCGCCGACCACGACGGGGATGTCGGGGCGCTCCTGTTCCATCTTGGCGAGGCGGGCCTGGAGGGCGGCGCGCTCCGGGGTCCCGGGGGCGTAGGAGCGGATCGGTTCGTTGACGGTCGGCGGGAGCTGGCGCACGCCGCTGGGCGAGAAGGTCGGCATCGTCGAGAGGGCTAGAGGATCGGACTGGGTGCAATCTAACTCCCACGGCGGTGATACTTCGGGATGTCGCGTGCCCCTCGGAGTCTCGTCATGACGCTCGTCGCGGTCAGTGTCGCGTTGACCGCCTGCGTCCCGGTGCCGGTCGAGTGGGGGAAGGGGACCCGCCATGCCGATGGCGCCCTCGCCGACTCCCTGCGGCTCGCGCTCGGCGCCGATGGAGCACCGGTCTTCGCCCCCGCGTGGACGCCCCCGACCTGGCCCGAGGAGCCGGGGCAGTGCCTCGTCTCGCGGCGTGCGGGGCGCACCGTGACCGATACCGCATACGCGAGCTGGTTCACCGTGCGCCCCGATTCGAGCGTCCTCCTGCGGGCGGCGCGCTCCGACGACGGCGGCCTCACCTGGAACCCTGCGGTGACGGCGGACTCGGTCGATGTGGGGCGCACCGGGTGTGCGCGCCCCATCCCCTTCCTCGCGGTCGATTCGCTCAATGGCTATCTCCACCTCGCCTATCACCTCGTGGCGCGCGAGGGGGCGGGGCTCTTCTTCACCCACGTGATGGACACCGGGATGCTCTTCCACGAGCCAGTGCCGATCGTCTACGGCAAGCGCCCCTCGGCGACGGCGCTCGCCTCGCGCGGCGACACCGTAGTGGTGGTCTACGAGGATCCGAACAGTCGCGTCCCACGGCTCGGGATCGCCGTCTCGCGCACACAGGGACACATCTTCGAGGGGCGGATGCCTGCGTCGGATGAGGTGGGGGAATCGCGTCGGCCGCTCGTGGCACTGCGCGGCGACCGGGTGGTGATCGCCTGGGACGCGTCTGAGCGTGGGGGGCGGGTGCCGCGCGTGATGCTCCGCGAAGGGCGCATCCAGTGGTGAGCGCGTCAGGGCATCACGCCGAGGGGCATCGCGCATGACGCGGATCTTCGGCGTCCACCCCGCCGACGACGGCGGGCTCCCGATGGCGGTGCGTCGCGCCGCCGATGCCGGCGCGCGCGCCCTGCAGTGCTTCACCGCCCCCCCGACCTACTACAACGAGAAGGTCGGCTTCGCCGCGACCAAGGCGGCGAAGGTGCACGCCGCGCTCGATGCGGTGGGGATCGAGCGGCGCCACATGCTCGTGCACGCGGCGTACGTGCTCAACACCGCCTCCCCCGAGGAGACGAAGGCGCTCCGCGCCCGCGCGGGGCTCGCCAAGGAGCTAGAGCGCTCCACCGCGCTCGGTGCCCTTGGCTGCTGCTTCCACCCCGGCTCCGCGGGGGAGAGTGACCCCACCGACGCCGCGGTGCGCGTGGGGCTCGCCATCCGCTACGCCCTCGAGACGGTGCCCGAGAGCGGGGCGGGGACGCGCGTGCTGATCGAGAACACCGCTGGGGCGGGCCGCACCATGGGGCGCACCCCCGAGGAGATCGCCCTGATGCTCGCGCAGGTGCCGGACGCGCTGCGGCATCGCACCGGCTACGGGCTCGACACCTGTCATCTGCACGCGGCGGGGCACGACCTCACCTCCTCCCCCGAGGCGCTGCGCGCCACCCTCGACCGATTCGAGCAGGTGATCGGGGAGCGTCCCGCCTTCCTCCACCTGAACGACAGTCAGCATCCGGCGGGGTCGAACAAGGATCGTCACGCCCTCCTGGGTGAGGGGACGATCGGCGTCGCGCCGTTCGGTTGGCTCCTCGCGGACGTGCGCTCCGAAGGGATCCCACTCATCCTTGAGACCCCCTCCGAGCGGGAACAGGTGGTGGAGGATGACCCCTCCGCCGACCCCGCCGATCGGCGGATGGTCGCCCTCCTCGAGGGACTCTGCTCGGGGTGAGGGCTATTGCGCTCGAGAGCGAGCCCCTTACTTTCGAGTCAGATCGCGCACGTGCTCGACCGGGCGCAGCACGCGATCATCACAATCCTCGAGGAGACACTCGAATGGCTGCCAAGAAGAAGAAGGCTGCGAAGAAGCCGGCGAAGAAGGCTGCGAAGAAGCCGGCGAAGAAGGCCGTGAAGAAGGCGAAGGTGAAGCGCAAGCCGAACGCCGCCTTCATGAAGCCGGTGACCCCGAACGAGAAGCTCGCCGCTGTCGTCGGCGCCTCGCCGCTCCCGCGCACCGAGCTCACCAAGAAGCTCTGGGCCTACATCAAGAAGAACGGCCTGCAGGACAAGAAGAACCGCCGCATGATCAACGCCGACGACAAGCTCAAGGTCGTCTTCGGTGGTCGCGGTCAGGTGTCGATGTTCGACATGACCAAGCTCGTCTCGAAGAACGTCAAGTAAGCGACGTCGCTCGACGGGCAGGTCCGGGGGGGCGCACCAGACGGTGCGCCCCTCTCGTCTTTCCCGGGGGCGGTCCCCAGATTCCCCCTAGCGTTCGTTCCCGATCCCTCTCGCTCTCGCCTCTCGCTCGTGACCCCCAAGAAGCGCACCTCCTCTGTCGCTGCCGCTCGTGGACGCTCGGGTGGCGGCTGGCGTCCCGACTGGCACAAGCTCTGGGAGGGGTTCAAATCGCTCGCGGCCACCGTCGCGATCTTCCTCGTCCTCCGCACCTTCCTCCTCGAGGCGTATCGTATCCCGTCGGGGTCGATGATCCCCTCGATGCTCATCGGCGACTGGCTCTTCGTGAACAAGCTCCGCTATGGGCCGCACGTCCCCTTCACACGGATCAATCTCCCGGGGTACGCTGAGCCGCAGCGGGGAGAGATCATCGTCTTCATCTCGCCGCCGCAGATCGATCAGCCGTGGGACGCCACCCCGATCCTCGTGAAGCGCCTCATCGCGGTCGCGGGGGACACCGTGCATTCGCGCGGCGGGATCGTGCACATCAATGGCGAGCCCGAGGCTCAGGGGTACGCGGCGGGACTCCCGGGGACACCGGGCGACTATGTCGATCCCCTCTTCGATTGGCAGAAGCGGGTGCAACTCACCGACTCGCGCTTCGGACCGGTGCCGGCGCAACCGACGCTCGATGACTGGGGCCCCCTCGTCGTCCCCGAGGGCTACCTCTGGATGATGGGGGACAACCGCACCAACTCGAAGGACAGCCGCTACTGGGGCTTCGTCCCGCGCGAGAACGTGCGAGGGCGCCCGATGTTCGTCTACTATTCGTGGAACGCCGATGATTCCGATCGGCCCCTCCCCTTCCTCCTCGATATCCGGTGGGATCGGATCGGCCACGTCTTCCACTGATGCCCCGCTTGACGCCTCGTCGCCTCGCCCTCCTCGCGTTCGGCGCCCTCCTGACGGTCGGATGCGCGCGCGTCACGCACATCCACCCGGGTGGGGTCTCGAATCGCCCCTACACCCCCGTGGTGCGCGCTGGAGGGTTCCTCTACCTCGCGGGGCAGATCGGTGGCGATGCGTCGAAGGGCGGGGCGTTGGTCCCGGGTGGCATCGAGGGGGAGACGCGGCAGGTGCTCGAGAACATCAAGACCCTCCTCGCCGCGAGCGGATCCTCGATGGACCGCGTGGTGAAGTGCACCGTCTTCCTCGTCGACATCGGGGAGTGGGATCGGATGAACGCCGTGTATCGCACCTACTTCCCTGAGGGGCGCTACCCGGCGCGCACCGCGGTGGGAGTGGCCGGACTCCCCGGCGGGGCGCGCGTCGAGATCGAGTGTCTCGCCAAGGCCTGATCGATGCCGCTCCTCCGTCCTACCGCGGTCATGACCGCGATCGACCTCGACGAGGCGCTCGAGGAGAAGCAATCACTGCTCCAACGTCTGGTGTTGAACGTCGTCTTCATGGCGATGCTCACCGGCATCACCCTGCGCGTCTATCGCAATCTCATCCTCACCTATGGGTGGAGTGATCGCTGGCTCTGGGTCGCGGGGACCTTCCTCGGGCAGGTCGCGATCCTCTTCCTCCTCACCACGCTCTACCTCGGCAACTACCACGCCAAGTCGTGGCTCTGGCGCGCCCCACTCTTCGCGGTGATCGACGCCGCAACCGAGGTCGCGGTAAGCTATGGGATGCTTCGTGCCGGGCTCGAGCGTATCGGGAGTCTCCCTGCGACCTTCGAGGATTGGGAGGGGTCGGCGATCCGCCTCACCACCCTCCGCCTCACCCTGATACCGCTCTACGCCCTCGCGCTCGCGATCGTCTCGACGATCGTGCGCTGGTTGATCCTCCCGCGCGAGAAACCCTCTGCCCTCTCGTCCTGAGGTTGTCCTGATGCGCCTGCGTCTCCCGCGTCTCTCATTTCTAACCCTCGCCGGCGCGCTCGCGCTCGCCCTGACCTTCACCGCTACGACGCTCGCGGCGCAGACCCCGCGTCGCCCGTTCGGGACCCTGCGTGAGCAGGCCGTCACGCAGCAACGCTGGCTCGAACGGCGCCTCACGACCGTCCTCCCCGCGCTGATGCGCACGCACGGCGTCGACGCCTGGGTGATCCCGATGCGCGAGTACAACGAGGACCCCACCTTCTCCTCGCTCGTCTCCCCGACGACCTTCGCCGCGCGCCGCCGGACGATCTATCTCTTCTTCGATCGCTGCGCGGCGCAGGGGCGTCAGGACCCCGGCGATGGCTCGTGTGTGGAGCGGATCGCCTTCGGTGGGACCTCACAGGGCGGACTCTACGAGGCGCGCCGCGCGATGAAGGCGGTCGAGGCCGATGTCGGTGGGCGACAGGCTGAGCTCTGGGGGGACGAGCAGTGGCAGGTGCTCAAGGCGGCCCTCCTCGAGCGGAACCCGAAGGTCATCGCGATCAACACCTCGCGCACCTTCGCCTTCACCGACGGTCTCTCCTCCGGTGAGCGCGACGGGATGACCGAGGCGTTGGGCCCCGACCTCGCGCGGCGCTTCCGCCCCGCCGAGGGGCTCGCGCTCGAGCTGATCGCCGCCCGACTCCCCGAGGAGGTCGAATTCTACGGCAAGCTCCAAGCCCTCGTCTGGGAGCTCTCGCAGCGGATGTTCTCGAGCGCGGTGATCACGCCCGGCAAGACGCGGACGAGCGATCTCGTCTGGTGGTGGCGCCAGCAGGTGAACGACCTCGGGCTCGGGACCTGGTTCCAGCCGACGATCGACGTGCAGCGCCGCGGAGTGACGAGCGATGCGCTCGGCGAGGACCCCGTCATCCAGCGCGGCGACGTCCTCCACAGCGATCTGGGGATCACCGCGCTCGGCCTCAACACCGACACGCAGCACATGGCCTATGTGCTCCTCCCCGGGGAGACGCAGGCGCCGGCGGGGCTCGCAGCGGCGCTCGGCCGGGCGAACCAGATGCAGGATATCCAGATGGAGGAGATCCGGCCGGGGCGCACGGGGAACGAGGCGCTCGCCGCCTCGCGCGCGCGGATGACCGCCCTCGGGATCGAGGGGACCTTCTACTCCCACCCCATCGGGAAGCATGGGCATGGCGCCGGCCCCCTGGTGGGGCTCTGGGACTATCAGGACGGCGTCCCTGGGCGCGGTGACGCGCGCATCATCCCGAACATGTGGTACTCGGTCGAGCTCCAGGCGACCACGCCGGTCGCCGAGTGGGGTGGGCAGAAGGTCCGGATGGCCCAGGAGGAGGACATGGTGATCGGCGCCGACGGGGTCGCGCGTTGGGCTATCCGCCGGCAGGACCGGCTCTTCCTCGTGCGCTGATTTATCTTTCGCCCTATGCGGAAAGGGAAGAAAGAACTGCTCGTCGTTGGGGACCGCGTCCTCGTGCGCGTCGAGGAGGGGGAGGAGCGCTCCAAGGTCGGGCTCTATCTCCCCGCGACCGCCGTCGACAACCAGGCGGTGCAGGGAGGGCGGATCATCGCCACGGGCCCCGGGACCCCGCTCCCCGAGGTGGGGGACCACCTCGATGAGCCCTGGCGCATCGGAGGGGCCAAGGATCCCCGCCACATCCCGATGCAGGCGCAGGTCGGCGACTACGCGTTGTTCTTTCGCAAGGCCGCGGTCGAGATCACCTTCGAGAATGAGCGCTTCCTCGTCGTGCCGCAGGCGGCGATCCTGGCGCTCTCACGGGAGTAAGGACGATGCAATATGATGAACGGATGATCGCCCCCATGCGGGCGGAACTCACGCAGCACGGGATCGAGGAGCTGCGCACCGCCGCCGCGGTCGATGCCGCGCTCAAGGATGCGCCGGGGACGCGACTGGTGGTCGTGAATTCCGTCTGCGGGTGTGCGGCACGCAACATGCGCCCCGCGGTCGCCAAGGCATTACAGCACGCGATCACCCCGGATCACTGCTTCACGGTCTTTGCGGGTGGCGATGTCGATGCCACGCGTCAGGCGCGGAGCTATTTCACCGGGTATGCGCCGAGCTCGCCGAGCATCGGGTTGCTGCGCGATGGGAAGCTCGTGCATATGGTGGAGCGCTGGCAGATCGAAGGGCGGACGGCCGATGCGATCGCGGCCGATCTGGCCAAGGCGTTCGACACGTACTGCACGCCGGCCGCGCGCTGAGGTTGTCAGGACAGAAGACAGAGTGGGGCGGCGCTGATGCGCCGCCCCACTCGTGTTTCATGACTGCTTGATCCAGCGCATCAGTTCACCGAGTCCAGGTCGCTTCCCGTACAACAGTGACCACTAAAGTCTAAGTGTTGTAAATCAACAACTTACAAAACTATGAAGTGGGAATTAGAGCCGACGCAAGGACGAATTAACTAAACTATTTACTAAACTCAAAGTTGAACTGAGGGTCTGGTGAATGAAGAAAAAAGAACGGGGAGACGATTGTCTCCCCGTTCTAAACGAACAGAAAAACAACTGCTGCTAGTCCTCAATCAACTGACCAACCTACGCTCGGCAAGTATCTTGAAATTAGTCCACTGCTGAATGCGGAATAACGCTCATGTTGCGAAACGCCATGTCGCAACGCTACCTTCGTTGCGCTGGAAAGCATCGCCAACTTCATCCAAGGAGAAGAGCCAATGAGGCGAGCATTTACAACACTAGCAATTCTGATTCTTCTAGCAGCATGCAAGGGGGAGGTTGGACCAGTTGGACCAGTTGGACCGGCTGGACCACAGGGACCTAGTGGACCAACTGGAGCTACAGGCCCAGCCGGACCTGCGGGATCCCTGAATCGCTTTGCACAAACAGCAGTCATAGACGCAGATGGTGACGCTGTCGTTGCACTTCCAACGACTGCAGGCACGAGTGCAACCGGAACGAAACCGAACCTGACTTGCTTCATAACAGACAACCCTGCCGAAGGGCTTTGGATTTCGGTTAATGGAGCGAGTGAAGACGAACCAAACTGTATACTTTTCTTTTCAAATGGGCGGTGGAACGCAGCACTAATCAACGGAATACCGACGTGGACAGCGCTCTTCATTGCGACGTGGTAATTTTTCAGCCGTGAGTGGGACCCTAGTAAAAGGGGAGAAAGTAAAGAAGGCCACCATCGCGGGTGGCCTTC
>VHBP01000039.1 GCA_016871915.1 Gemmatimonadota bacterium | reverse complement strand
GATCGCCGCGAAACAGGAGGTCGCACCCGCCGCCGGGACGCAGTTGGTGGAGACCCGTCCCGACGCGTTCACCGTCGCGACGTTGGTGTTCGAGCTCTCCCAGGTCACGGCGACGGTCTTCCCCCCTTGGGTGGCCGTCATCTGGACCGGGATCCCCTCGTCGACCCCGAGGAAGAGGGGGGCGACCTCGAATTTGTTGCTCACATCGGTGATCTCGTAGTCGTCGTTACTGACGCACCCGAGGGTGCTGGCGACGAGCAACAAGCCGGTGAGCCTCGCGACGTGGCGATTCATCATGTGGGACTGGCTCCTGGTGGACGATCGGACCCGGGCAGCGGACGCTGTCAGGTCACAGGGGTGTAACGAGGGCCTAACGTACGACTTCCTATTACATCTGGCAATACGCGACACATCAGGTTAGGGACGCGGGGTCGGACTCGGACGTAACACCATGGCCCGAACGTTCCCCGATACCGGATACCGCGCTTCCTGCCCCGAGGGCCACCGGACCCAGACGGTTCGGGCCGCCCGCAGATCCGAGAGGACCTGTGTCACCGATCCACTCGACCAGTAGCCACCGCCCAGTGTGACCGGCCGGACCGGACCGACCCACCCCTCCCCCTCGAGGCGCACCAGCGCCCCGACGGCGGCGGGGTTCTCGGACCCAGATCCAGCTAGCCGTACCCGCAGCCCCGGGCGTCCCGTCACATTCTTCCATAGAGTGGTCGGCCCAGCGTTCTGGGCGACCGCGAGATCGGGCCGGCCATCGGCATCGAAGTCGGCGACCGCCGCCCCCCGCTGATCCCCGTGGATCACGATCCCAGACTCGCTCAGCCGGATCGCACGGAAGTCACCCCGCCCATCCCCGAGTAATACGAGCCCGACCCCCGCCTCGAGGCGCGGGGTCCCGATCTCGGTTGGGAAGAGGTTCTGTGCCAGGAAGAGATCCTCGCGCCCATCGCCATCGAAGTCGGCGACGGCGATCCCGTGCACCGGGGCCCACTGCGCCATCGAAGGGAGTGGGCGCGCCTCGAATCGGGCTCCCCGGTTCATCAGGAGGAGATGGTCATAGGTCGTCGCCCCGATCCGCGCGACCCGCATCGAGTCGGGACCGAGCAGCTGCATCGCCGACGCCTCGGCGAACTCCGTATGCGTGGCGAAGCGGCGTCGGATCGCGGGGATGGCAGCGCCCAAGCGCGCGAACGATTCGAGCGGCATCTCACGCCCGGTGATCGAGTCCGCGCGGGCAAGGAGGAGCCCGGGACCTGACTCCCCGAACGGACCGGCGATCAGGAGATGCGGGCGTTCCGGTGAGGCGCCCCACGGGAGATTCCGTCCCCAACTCGTGACGACGAGATCGAGACGCCCATCGGCATCAAAGTCGCCGGCGGCGAGACCGTTCCACCGACTGCGGATCGCGTCGAGCCCGAGCGCGGCGGTGACATCACGGAATCGTCCCCCGACATTCTCCAAGATTCGCACCGGGCCGAACTCCACCGCGACGACGAGATCAGGGCGATGATCACCGACGAGATCGACCAGGAGCGCCGACGAGATCAAGCCGAGTGTGCGCAGGACCGAGGCGTTGTCGGTATCGACCGTGAAGCGCCCATCGGGGCCACCGCGCAACACGTGTGACGGTGCGGGGAGTGGCCACGCCCCCCCGATCACGCGCGGCGCGACGAAGAGATCGAGCCATCCATCACCATTCACATCCGCAGCGGCGAGAGCGCCGACGCTCGCGGTGTCACCTTCGCGAACCGTCGCAGCGCTCGAGGTGCCGCCACGCGTCGCGTACCGAACGACCGAGGGACGTCCGAGCGCCGCCTCCATCGTGGCCGCCTCATAGTTCGACTGTCCGACGATCAAGTCCATGCCCCCCGATGCGCTGGGCCACGGGAGGATCGTCGTGAGATCACCGGTCGCAGGTGCGCCGAGGGTTCGCATCGCGAAGCGCGCACCGCTGTTCTGTAGGAGGGTGAGTGCACCACCGCGTCCCGCACCGACGACCAGGTCCTCACGCCCATCGCCATCGGCATCGACCCAGGCGAGCCCCGGGCCGAGCTGACTGAAGCGATTGGGGAGCAACGGCTGCCGACGGAAATCGTCGAAGGGGAGTTCGGTGTGGCGATGACCGCCGAGGAGGGCGGTGGCATCGACGAAGAGCGGTGCCGGCGATGCCCTGGCGCCTGGCGTCATCGGTGCTGCGCCACTGGGACGCGCGCCGGTCTGCGCGATCTCATAGAGGCGATTCGCTCGGACCTCACGGAGGATCGACTCCCGCCCATCGGGCCAGCGCACCTCGAGCTCGGCCACCGAGTCAGGATCGATCGCGAAGGTGAGCTGCGGCTCGCCCCCGCTCAGATAGAGCCCACCGGCGGTCATCTCCTTCTGCTGCTCGGGGACCCCGCTCGTGCGCACGCGGACGACCGCACCGATCCCGAAGCGATTGGGCGCGTCACCGGCGAGGCGCACCGCGACGCGTGGCGCGGTCGCGTCATTCCGATAGATGGCCGTCGGCGCATCGAGCCGTGAGGCGATGACGTCGAGGTCGCCGTCGAGATCGAGGTCGGCGAGGGCGATCCCATGGGCGATGTCGGGGATCTCCCCGAGCCCCCACCCCTTCGGCATCGCCGCGAAGGTCAGATCGCGCTGATTGCGAAAGGCGATGTTCGGGATCGCGAGTCGCGGGAACTCCTGCTGCTCCTCGTTCCAAGGCACCCGCGGGAAGGCGTCACGGATCCGATCGAACGTATCGGCATCACGGGCATCCCAGTGATGTCCATTGAGTGTGATGAGATCCTCGAAGCCATCGAGGTCGATGTCGAGGAAGGCCGATCCCCAGGTCCAATCGGTCGCGGCGACGCCGGCGAAATCACCGACGGAGGCCCAGGTCCCGTCGCCGCGCCCCACATGGAGCATGTTGCGCATCCACTGCGGACGCACTCCGTCCACACCCAACGGCTTCGGCAGCGGGGTGTGCGTCGGGATCTGTCGCTGCTGCGCCGCGAGCGTGGGCACGAGCATGTCGGCGGTGAAGAGATCGACGGTGCCGTCGCGATCGACATCGCCGAAGTCGACCGACATGCAGGTGTTGCTCGTCGCGGCGAGGGCCGTGCGCGGGACGAGCTGGAAGTTCCCAGTGCCGTCATTGAGCCAGAACTGATCGGGATCCTCGAAGTCGTTGCAGACGTAGAGGTCGGGCGCGCCATCGCCATTCACATCGTAGAAGCGAGCGGCGAGGGTGAAGAAGTCGGGCTCCTGCGCGAGGGGGCGACCTGCCTCATCGCGGAAGCGTGGCCCCTGGATCGGGGTGCGCGTGAAGCGTCCCGTCCCATCATTCAGGAAGAAGAGATCGGGGTCGGCGCGCTGCGAGCGGACGATCCCACCGAGATCGGGGCGGTCCTCGATCCGATAGTCCGCCGCCCACTCCGGCTTCACGGCGTAGCTCCCATCCGGACGCTTGGTTACCACCTGATCGAAGGCGCGCGCCTGCGGGGGATGCACATCGAGCGCGTTGCGCGTCTTGTACGTGGCTACATAGAGATCGAGATCGCCATCGCGATCCACGTCGGTCAAGGTGAGGGTCGTCGCGCCGTAACCACCGACGAGCCCGCTCATCGCGGTGATATCAGTGAAGCGCCCTGTGCCATCGTTCTGCCAGAGCATGACCGGACCACCACGCGTCCCGACCACCAGATCGAGATCGGCATCGCCATCGACATCGGCGAAGGTCGCGCCGACACTCAGTGAATCGATGCGCACTCCACTCGACGCCGTCACATCCTCGAAGGAGAACCCGCCGCGATTGCGATAGAGCGTCGCGCGGCCAGTGACCGAGGCGGCGAAGAGATCGGGGTAGCCATCGCCATCGATATCCCCTGCCGCGACACCAGCCCCGATCAGGAGGTCGCGATTCGTGAGGGCGCGTCGTGCATCGAGCACGTACGCATGGGTGATCCCAGTCTGCGACGGTGTGAGCGCGGTGAAGCCGGCGCTCGCGTCACGCGTCGATGAAGCGGCGTCTCCCACGTCGAGGGCACGCCAGCGATAGCCATCCCCCTGCTCCCACGCCCCGACCGTTGGTGTGTGCTCTCGGCACGCCGTGATCAGCAGCGCACCGATCATAGGCCAGAGGGATCGCCCCCTCATCGGGCCACTCGCCCGCGCAGCCCCACCGTCTGTCGCCCGATGCATTCCCCGAGCGAGATCCCATCGAGCACCGCCGGGAGATAGTGCACCCCAGCCCAGACGCGCGACCACGCCACCTCCTCGCGTGCCGCCGAGAAGCTCGCGAACGGTCGCGCTGACTGGCCCACGTCGACCTGACTCGAATCCACATAGCTGATCGTGTCACCTAGCAGATCGATCAACACCCGCACCGCCGCCGCCGACTGCACCGAATGTCCACTCGGATACTCCGGGAACGGGGGCGTCGGGATCACCGTGCGATACGCCGGATCGAAGACCTGCTGCACATAGGCCACGGGGCGCACCACCATCGAGCGATACTTCTCCGCCCACGTTGCGATGAAGGCGTCATGGATCGCAATGGCGGTGAGCGCGTAGAGCTCCGCCGCCTGCGGCGCGGTGAGGGCGCGCCGCGCGATCATCTGATTGACGACGCTGATCCAATGGAAGCCCGGGGTCCCCGTCGCCACCGGATTATCCGCCCAGAAGAGGGCGATCTGCCTCTTCTCCTCCGAGAGGACCCGCACCGAGTCGTAGAAGGCCCGCCCCATCGCATGGAAGGGCGACCCGGGACGCTCGGAGTAGGTCGGCGGAGGCGTGATCGTGCACGCGGCATCCGCCGTGATCATCGGGCGGAGCGTCCCCCAATACGGCTCTGTCGGCATCGTCGGATTGAACGACGGGAGCGTCGTCTTCCCCGCGACCTTCGGCCGATTCGTAAAGAGCCCCTTCTCCGTCGCCATCTCGGCGTCAAGCCGCAGATTCGGGTTCCCGGTCGCGACGTAGTCCGATTGACCGGAGAGGGTCTGCGGGAGGAACTGATCGAGCGTCGCGGTGTTCTCCCACTGGTCGCGCTGCCGCGGCGCGTCCCAGGGACGCCCGCGCGTGGCGAAGAAGCCATCCTCGGCGGCCCACCGAAGGATCCGTGCACCGAGCACCTCCCCCTCGCGCCGCGAGCGCGCCACCTCGGCCTCGCTGACGCCGGCGGCCTGGCGTGCCGCGACCTGCGCCGCGGCTAACGAATCGACGCGCCGCACCGAACTCGCGAGCCCATCCCGCAGGAGGGAATCGAGGACGATGCGCTCGGCCACCGCCGCGACGATCGCCCCGTCGACCGATGCCTCGAGCGGAGCCCCCTCACGCTCAGGCATCCCGTTCACTGCGGGAGCGAACGACCGCGCCCCCGAGCGCACATCGGCCGCATACCCCTCGTATAGTGCGAGCGCCGCGTAGGCGGAGATCCGCGCGGCGACCGGCGGGCCAAGCCGCTCGCTGCGCACGAGGGCAAGCGAGGTCCGGGTCCACTGCGCGACGAGCTGCGGATCGGGCGCCTCGGCGGCACGGTCGCAGCCGACGAGCGCGATCAGGCCGAGGGGGGGGAGGAGACGCCGCGCGAAGGACGAAAGCATGGGATCCATGCGAGAGGGGAATACGCGGAAGCTACCGACCCTGTTGCGACCGAGCGAGGGCCGCCCGCTGAGAGGTGACGCCGCGCCGATGGGGCGCCATCTTATCCCGAGGTTCCTTCCCCTCTCTCCCGCGATGCCCTCGATGCGCACCTCCCTCCTCGCGATCGCCCTCTGCTCGACGACCCTGATCGCCCAAGGTCGTCCCACCACACGTCCGGCCGCCGCGACACCGGCCGCTGCGACCTCCACCGACTCCACCCAGAGCGGTGGCATCAGTGCGGCGGCCCTCAATGGGCTCCGCTTCCGGAGCATCGGTCCTGCCTTCACCTCGGGGCGCATCGCCGATATCGCGGTGCACCCCAACAAGACCACCTGGTACGTGACGGTCGCCTCGGGCGGGGTCTGGAAGACGGAGAACGCCGGGACCACCTGGAGCCCGATCTTCGATAGCCAGAGCTCCTATTCCGTCGGCGTCGTCACCTTGGATCCCAAGAACCCCGAGGTCGTCTGGGTCGGATCCGGTGAGAACAATGCGCAGCGCTCCGTCGGCTTCGGCGATGGCGTCTACAAGTCGGAGGACGGTGGGCGTACCTGGCGCAACATGGGGCTCAAGCAGTCCGAGCACATCGGGAAGATCGTCGTCGATCCGCGTGACTCGCGCGTGATCTACGTGGCGGCGCAGGGGCCGCTCTGGGCCGAGGGCGGGGAGCGCGGCCTCTACAAGTCGACCGACGGTGGCGAGAGCTGGACCAAGCTGCTGAGCGGCGCCAAGTGGGCCGGCGTGAACGAGTTCGAACTCGATCCGCGCAACCCCGACATCATCGTCGCGAGCACCTGGCAGCGGCATCGGCATGTGGCGGGGTATCTAGCCGGTGGGCCGGAGTCGGGACTCCATCGCTCCACCGACGGTGGCAAGACCTGGAAGAAGATCAATGGCGTCCCTGAGGGCGAGGCGCGCATCGGGCTCGCGCGCGCGCCGTCGAATCCCGACGTGCTCTACGCGATCGCCGAGGCGGCAGGGGAGCGTGGCGGGATCTATCGGTCCGATGACAACGGGGTGAGCTGGCGTCGGCAGAACGGGTACTCGACGATCTCGCTCTACTATCAGCGGATCTTCGTCGATCCCACGGATGCCGACCGGCTCTTCATCATGGACACCTATGTGATGGTGTCCGAGGATGGCGGGAAGACCGTCGAGCGCCTCGGAGAATCCGGGAAGCACGTCGACAACCATGCCCTCTGGGTCGATCCGTCGGCGCCGGAACATCTCCTCATCGGCTCCGATGGCGGCCTCTATGAGACCTTCGACCGTGGCCGCACCTACAAGTTCTTCGGCAACCTCCCGGTCACGCAGTTCTACAAGATCGACATCAGCCGCGAGGTGCCGTTCTACCATGTGTATGGTGGGACGCAGGACAACTTCTCATTCGGTGGGCCGGCGCGCACCGCGAGCGTCGCGGGGATCCGCAACTCCGATTGGTTCGTGACCAATGGCGGCGACGGCTTCCAGAGCCGCGTCGATCCCACCGACCCGACCACCATCTACGCCGAGTCGCAGAACGGCGGCCTGGTGCGCTTCGACAAGCGCACGGGAAACGCGGTGCGGATCGTGCCCGAGGAGGAGCCGGGCGAGGATCCGGCGCGCTGGTACTGGGATTCACCCCTTGTGATCTCCCCCTTCCAGTCGACGCGCCTCTACTTCGGCTCGCAGCGGATCTATCGCTCCGACGATCGTGGTGACAACTGGCGTCCGATCAGCCCCGACCTCTCGCGCAACATCCCGCGCACCGCGATGAAGATGCAGGGGCGCCTCTGGAGCGTCGACGCGGTGGCACGCCACACCTCCACCTCCTATGCAGGCTCCGTCACGGCGATCGCCGAATCCCCCAAGGCCGAAGGGGTGATCTACGCGGGCACCGATGATGGCTTGATCCAGATCACCGAGGACGGCGGGACCACCTGGCGGAAGATCGAATCGATCGCCGGGGTCCCCGACACGAGCTTCGTCGCCTATGTCACGGCGTCGGCACACGACGCGAACGTGGTCTACGCGGCGATCAACAACTTCAAGCGTGGTGACTTCAAGCCCTACCTCCTTCGTTCCAAGGATCGCGGCCGCAGCTGGACGCTGATCACCACCGGGCTCCCCGAGCGCGGCCCCACGCATGTGATCCGCGAGGATCCCGTGAAGCCGGGGCTCCTCTTCGCCGGCACCGAGTACGGGGCGTGGGTCTCATTCGATGATGGCGCGCGGTGGCAGGCCCTCAAGGGCGGGCTCCCGACGATCGCGGTCTATGACATCGCGATCCATCCGGAGATGAACGATCTCGTGCTCGGCACCTTCGGTCGCGGTATCTACGTCCTCGACGATTACTCGGCGCTGCGCACGATGACCCCCGAGGCGCTCCGCACCGAGGCGACCCTCTTCCCCACCGCACCGGCGCTCCTGTTCCAGCCGTCGTCGCCGCTCGGCGGGAGCGGGGTCGGGTTCCAGGGCGCGATGCACTACTACGCCTCCAACCCACCGGTCGGCGCGACCTTCACCTATCACCTCCGCGCGGCGTATCGCACGCAGAAACAGGCGCGACAGACGCGCGAGCAGGCGCTGAACAAGAGTGGCACCGACGTCCCCTTCCCCGGCTGGCCCGCGCTCAAGGCGGAGCAGGAGGAAGAGGCACCGAGTATCGAGGTGGAGATCAGTGATCCGAGCGGGGTGATCGTCTCACGCTTCGATGGGATCAACGCCGCCGGCACCACCCGCGTGACCTGGAACCTGCGTTGGTCAGGGGTGACGCCGATCGGAGGTGGCGCCGGAGGCGGATTCGGCTTCAGTGGTGGCGGTGGTGGTAACGCCGAGGGTGGTGCGCGCGGCGGGAACGGCCCCTATGTGGTGCCGGGCACCTATCGTGTGCAGCTCTTTAAGCGCGTGGCCGGCGTGCGCACCGCGCTCACCGCGCCGACGGCGTTCGAGGTGCGACTCCTCCCGAACGCGACCCTCACCGTCGCGCAGCGCGAGCGGGCCTTCGCGTACCATCGCGAGGCGCAGCAGGTGCAGCGCGTGGTGCTCGGTGTGAACGGACAGCTCGGTGAGATCTCGGCACGTCTCGATGCGCTCGAGCGTGCGGCGGAGCAGATCACCCGCACCACCACGCTCGACGCCGAGGTGCGTGCGGCGCAGGTCAAGCTCCGCGGGATCCGTGAGCAGCTGCAGGGAGACAACACCGCGGGCCGCTTCGCCGAGCCGACGGAGACCTCACTCCTCGGGCGGTTGAGCACGGCGACGAACTTCGGGTCGCTCGGCGAGCCGACCGGGACGCAGCGGCGTCAGCTCGAGATCGTGAAGGAGCGCTTCCCGGCGATCCAGGCCGCGGTGCAGACCTTCATCGCCACCGAGCTCACGGCGTTGGAGCAGAAGGCGGAAGCGGAGGGAGCGCCGTGGACGCCAGGGCGAGCCATCCCGCGATGAAGCAGACCCCACCGATCGGGGTGATCGCGCCGAGGGCGCGCACCCCGGTCAGGGTCATCGCGTAGAGGGAGCCACTGAAGAGGAGCGTCCCAGCGACGAAGCACCAGCCGGCGACCAGCGGCGCGCGCGGGAGCGGGGCGGTGGCATCGAGCCCCGCGCGTGCGAGGAGCCACGCGACCATCAGCATCGCGAGGGCGTGATACATCTGATAGCGAGCCCCCGTCTCCCAGACCTCGAGGAGGCGGGGCTCCACACGCACGCGCAACGCATGCGCGCCGAACGCGCCAGCGGCGACACCGATCGCCGCGGAGAGCGAACCCAAGAGCAAGAAGAGTCGTGGCATCAGGAGGATCTCGTGATCAGGAGAGGGCGCGCCGGAGCATCATGAACTCGGCGAGGTTCTCGGCGGTGAGGATCCCGACCACGCGGTCGCCGTCGAGCACGGGGATGGCGCGCGTGGGACTCTCACCGAGTCGAGCGAGGACGGTGGCGGGGGTCTCGTGGAGCGCGACGCTCGGACCACCCTGCTGCATGACGGTGTGCACGGTGGCCTGCGGCCCGAGCGCGGTGAGTCCGCGCAGGAGATCGGCGCGTCCCACCATCCCGAGGTAGCGCCCCTCGGCGACGACGGGGAAGTCCTGCTGCGACCCCGCGATCACGAGATCGGCGACCTCAGCGAGCGTCGCCTCGGGGGCGACGGTGCGAAGGTCGGTGATCATGAGCGAGGCGACGGTCGTGCGCTCGAGGGCGGCCTCGGTCTCGACGGAGGCCGCTTCGCCCGCACCGGCGAGCCAGACGAAGACGGCGATCAGCACGAGCGAGGGGTTGTTCCAGACGAAGAGGCCGACGAAGGCAAAGAGCGCGGCGAAGACGCGTCCGACCTGTGCGGCGCGACGCGTGGCGCGGGCGAGATCGCCGGAGCGGAGCGCGAGGAGGGCACGCAGCACGCGACCGCCATCCATCGGGAAGGCGGGGAGGAGATTGAAGAGGATCAACCCGACATTTATGTCGACTAGCTGCGCCAAGATTCCCGGATAGGTGAAACTGCGATAGGGAGTCTGGAACACCTTGAAGGCATCAATCGACCGCACCCCGTAGACAGCGAAGAGGATCCCGCCGAAGAGGAGCGCGAGCGCGACGTTCACCGCCGGCCCCGCGACGGCGATCGCGAGCTCCTGCCGCGGTTCGCGCGGCATCCGTTCCAAGCGCGCCAAGCCGCCGATCGGGAGAAGCGTGATGTCGTGCGTCCCGATCCCATAGCGGCGCGCCATCAGCGCATGCCCGAACTCGTGGAGCAGGACGATGGTGAAGACGACGAGGATCGCGACCACCCCGGCGATCGCCGCCGCGGTCCCGCCCCCCTGCCGCAGCGCGACCCAGAGGAGGAGGAGGGGGAAGGTGGCGTGGACGCGGACGCTGATCCCGGCGATCCGGCCGATCGACCAGGACCATTTCATGGGCGGGGGCCTCGGCTAGGCATGGCAACAAGATAGCGCTCGGGCCGTCGGGACCCGCCCCACGAATCGCCTGACCCCCCCTTGCTATTTTCGGTTTTTATTCGGTAATTACCCCTCCCTTCTTCGGGTTCTATTCGGTATGTCACTCGCTGCCCTTCGTCTGCAGATCGCCTCGGTCGTCGCCGGTGCCCCGAGCGCGAGCCCCGGGCTCCCCACCGGGATGGCCGCGCTCGATGCGGCACTCCCCGGCGGGGGGGTCCCGCGGGGGCGGATCAGTGAGTGGGTCGCCCCGGCGGGATTGGGGAAGACGACCCTCGCGCGCGGATTGGTGCGGGCGACGCTGCGCGCGGGGTTCGGCGTGGCGTGGATCGATGCGACCCGTACCCTGGATCCCCGCGATTGGGCGGGGACCCTCGATGCGATCTGGGTCGTGCGTCCGCCCGATCCCGCGCGCGCCCCCTGGTGCGCCGATCTCCTCCTGCGCTCGGGGGCCTTCACCCTCGTGGTGCTCGATGGCGGACCGGTCCTCCCCCGCCCCATCGCAGTTCGTCTCGCCCAGCTCGCCCGCGAGTCGGATGCCGCGCTGCTGCTCCTCGGCGATGGCACACGCGCCACCGATGGCGGCGCGGCGCTCCGACTCCGTCTCGCTCGACGCGGGAGCACGGGCCGCGCCGTCGCGATGATCGAGAAGGGGGGCGTTCACTCTCATCCTGTGGTGTTGGAGATCGGTCATGACCTCGTCCTCGCGCGTCGCCTGTGTGCGCATCCCGAGATTCCCGATCGCCGCGGCGTGGCTCGCCGCACCGCGCGACGAGGACGACGCGGCGCCCACGCCGGCCCACTGGGACACGCAGCCGATCGTGCTCATACGCAGCCCGACGATCCGCACGGTCACGGCGCAGGCGGCACGGCAGGGGATCCGCACCGGGATGACCCTGCCCCAGGCGCGCGCCCTCTGCGCGAATCTCATCGCGTGGCCCTGGGATGAGCTGACGCTCACGCGCGAGATCGCACGTGCGAGTGCGGCCTTCCTGAGCGCGAGTCCGCAGGTCACCCCGCTCCGAGAGGCGCCGGGGAGCTGGTGGATCGGCGCGCAGGGGTTCGATGGGATCGGTGGCGAACGTCAACTCGCCACGCTCCTGCTCCGACTCGCGCGCGCCTGGCACCCTGCCGCGCGTGTCGCCGTCGCCGATACCTGCATCGCGGCACAGACCGCCACCTGGAGTACGCGCGCCCAGCGTGAACCGGTGCACATCGCGCCGGGCGAGGATGCCGTCTACCTGATGCGCGTCCCCCTCGCCTTGCTCCCAATGGATGACGAGCTCCGTGAGACGCTGCGCGCACTCGGCCTCCGCACCGCGGGTGAGGTCGCGGCGCTCGATCCCCTCGATGTCGAACGGCGATGGGGGGCGGAGGGACTCGCCCTCTGGCGCCTCGCGCGCGCCGACGATCCTCGCCGCGCGACGCTCGCCACCCTCGATGACCCACGCCGCGTCACGCATGAGCTCCCCGCCGCGGTCACGACGATGGAGCCGATCCTCTTCGTGGTGCGCGCGGCGCTCGATCGCCTCGTCCGCACCCTCGCCGCCGACGGACGCGCCGCTGCCGCGATCGCGATCACCCTCACCATCGCCGGCGATCGCCCGCGCCGCGTGACCCGCGAGGTGCGCCCCGCCACGCCGATGGCGCGTGTGGGACCGCTCTTCGAACGGTGTCGCGCTCTGCTCGATACCTGGACCCTCGAGGCCCCCGTCGAGCAGGTCGAGGTGAGCATCGCGCAGGCGGTGACGGCGACCGCCGAGCAGGGGGATCTCCTCACGCCGGCCTGGCGCGATGCGGCCGCCGCCGATGCCGCACTCGCTCGCCTCCGCACCACCCTCGGCCCCGATACCGTGGTGCGCCCCGTGCGCCGCGACTCGCACGCCCCCGAACGCGCCGGCGCGTGGGACACGATCGAGACCTTCACCGCTCCCCCGCCGATCGACACACTCGGTGGGCCGGCCATGAAGGCGACGCCAGATGGTCGCGCGCTCCGTCTGCTCGGCTCTCCCGAAGCGATCCAGGTCAGCACCGATGCGCATGGCATACCACACGAACTCCGCTGGCGCGGGACGCGACACGCGCTCACACAGGTGCAGGGCCCTGAGCGGCTCTCCGGCGCGTGGTGGCAATCCAATCCCTTCGCGCGCGAATACTGGCGATGCGTGAGTGCGACCGACGGCGAGTCGCTCGTGATCTATCGCGAGGCGAGTGGGTGGCGGGTGCAGGGGTGGGAGGACTGACCCCTGCCGCGCCCCACCGCCGCACCGTCCGCGACGGTGCCGTACGCCGAGTTGCATGCGCACTCGACCTTCTCGCTGCTCGATGGCGCGAGCGATCCCGAGGCGCTCGTCGCGCGCGCGCGGGACCTCGGGCTCGCGGCACTCGCCCTTACCGATCACGATGATGTCGGCGGCGCGGTGCGCTTCGCGACCGCCACCCGCGAGGCCGGTCTGCCCGGGATACTCGGCGCCGAGCTCACCGTCGACGTCCCACTCCCGACAGCGCTCTCGTCCGCGGTGCGTGATGCCCTCCCCGGGCGCGTGGTGGGGGAGGATCAGATCCCGCGGCTCCGCACCCATCTCGTCTGCCTGGTGGAGAGTCGCGAGGGATGGGGGAACCTCTGCACGCTGATCACGCGGGCGCGGTTGGATCATCCGCGCGGCGAGCCCCGTGTGACGCTGGAGCAACTCGCGCAGCACACCACGGGGCTCTTCGCGCTGAGTGGATGCGTGCGCGGATGGATCCCGCAGCTCCTCGCCGCGAGCGAGAGCACGGCAGGTGAGTCAGCGATACGCGCAACACGCGACGCGACGAGCACATTGCACGACCTCTTCGGTGAGCGGTTCGCGATCGAGTGCTGGGATCATGGGCTCCCCGAGGAACGGGCGCTCACGCAGCGACTGATCACCCTCGCCGAGGGGATGGCGCTCCCTTGGGTGGTGACCAACGATGTGCACTACGCCCGCCCACGAGAGCGGATGGCGCACGATGTGCTCACCGCGCTCCGGCATGGGGCGACGCTCGACGAGATGGGGACGCGACTCCGCCCGAACGCCGAATGGCATCTTAAGGGACCGGCCCAGCTCGCGGCGCGGTGGCGCGGGCATGAGGCCGCGCTCGCACGCACGGTGACGATCGCCGAGCGGTGCGCCTTTCGGTTGGAAACGCTCAAGCCGACGTTGCCGCACTTCCCGTTGCCGCCGGGGGTGAGCGAGGACGCCTATCTCGCACAGCTCGTGGAGACAGGAGCCACCGAGCGGTGGGGGGAGGGGCGCACCGCGCGGCATGCGGCGCAGCTGGCGCACGAGCTCGTGCTGATCTCGAAGCTCGGGCTCGCCGGCTACCTCCTGATCGTCTGGGACATCGTCCGCTTCGCGCGGCGCGAGGGGATCCTCTGTCAGGGGCGCGGTTCCGCGGCGAACAGCGCGGTCTGCTACTGCCTCGGGATCACCGCGGTCGATCCGATCCGCCTCGAGTTGCTCTTCGAGCGTTTCTTGAGCGAGGAGCGCACCGAGGCGCCGGATATCGATATCGACTTCGCCCACCGTGAGCGTGAGCGCGTGCTGCAGTATGTGTACGCACGCTATGGGCGCGAGCACGCGGCGATGGTCTGCGAGCATATCACCTGGCGTCGGCGGAGTGCGGTACGCGATGCCGCGCGGGTGCTGGGATTCTCGCCCGAGCAGGCGACCCGTCTCCTCGCACACGCCTCCTCGACGGAGCGCCCCCTCGACGCGCGCGACCCACGCCTCCAGCATCTGCACGAGATCACCGCGCAGCTCGCCGGGGCGCCGCGGCATCGCGGGATCCATGTCGGCGGGTTCGTCCTCACCGCGGAGCCGCTCCGCACCGTGGTCCCGATCGAACCGGCGAGCATGGAGGAGCGCACCGTCATCCAGTGGGAGAAGGACGACCTCGATCCGGTGGGGCTCGTGAAGATCGATCTCCTGGGACTCGGGATGCTCACCGTGCTGCAGGATTGTCTCGCCTATATCCGTCGCACGCGCGGGGTGACGATCGACCTGAGCCAACTCGACTGCGCCGACCCTGCGGTCTACGACGATCTCTGTCGCGCCGACACGGTGGGAGTCTTCCAAGTGGAGAGTCGCGCGCAGATGAACACCCTGCCACGCCTCAAGCCGCGCTGCTTCTACGACATCGTCGTCGAGGTGGCGCTGATCCGTCCGGGACCGATCCAGGGGGCGATGGTGCATCCCTATCTGCGGCGGCGCGCCGGGACCGAACCCGTCACCTATCCCCACCCCACGCTCGAACCGATCCTGCGACGCACCCTCGGGGTCCCGCTCTTCCAGGAGCAAGGAATGCAGGTCGCGATCACCGCCGCCGGCTTCACCCCCGGCGAGGCCGACCTCCTCCGCAAGGCGATGGGGCACAAGCGGAGTCGCGAGCGGATGGCGGTGATATCGCAGCGGATGATCGACGGGATGGCGCGCAACGGGATCCCCGCCGACGTGGGGCAGCGGATCTTCGATCAGATCCAGGCCTTCGCCGACTACGGCTTTCCTGAGAGTCACGCGGCCAGCTTCGCGCTCCTCGTCTATGCGAGCGCCTATCTGCGGCACTACTACGCCCCCGAGTTCCTCTGCGCGATCCTCAATGCGCAGCCGATGGGGTTCTACGGTCCGGGGACGTTGACCGAGGATGCGATGCGCCATGGGGTGCGCGTCCTCCCGGTGGATCTCATGCGCAGTCGGTGGGATCACACCTTGGAGCCCGGCCTGACGCGGACCGCCGCCCCCGCCGTGCGACTCGGCCTCCGTTCGGTCCGTGGGCTCGGGTCGCAGGCGCGCCCACGGATCGAGGGGGCACAGCAGGCACCCTTCGTCTCGATCGCCGATGCCGTCGATCGCCTCGGGTTGGATCGTCGCGCGTTGCGCGCCTTGGCGGAGGCGGGGGCCTTCGATGGCTTCATGATGGATGAGCCGATCGGACGACGCCGACGCGTCGCACTCTGGCGCGTGCTCGAGGCGCAGCGCGGCGGATGGGGTCCCTTCGCCCTCTTCCCCGAGACCGCGGTCCCCGCGCATCTCCCCGCCTTCGCCCCACCGGAGCTCACCGCCGCCGACTATCGCCTCACCGGGCTCTCCCTCGCAGGGCACCCGATGCGATATCTCCGCGCG
>VHBP01000038.1 GCA_016871915.1 Gemmatimonadota bacterium | reverse complement strand
GGGAGCCATCCCTACCCGTTTCGCATCCCCGTGCGGTTCAGCGGCAAGGACGGACATGTGGTGCTGGACCAACTCCGCACGGTCGATCGCGAGCGGCTGGTGAAGCGGCTGGGCACCCTGACGGCGCTAACGATCGGGAAGGCGCTCGCGGTGCTCGGCGAGATGTTCCGCGTCTGACATCTGCCCCACTTACTCAGCCGCGTCGCCCACCGGCTCGAGCAGCTCGGGGGTGTTGTTCCGCGGACTGTTGATCAACGACGAGACCTCGTGCGCGGCGAGTCGCCCTTCCGCGCAGGGGACGAGCAGAGCGTGCAACGCCGCGGGCTCTGTCTCGGCACTCAGCCAGGCATCCTCGTCCCCCGGCTCCAAGATCACCGGCATCCGATCGTGGATCGGCGCCATGAAGCCGTTCGCCGCGATGGTGATCACGGTGAAGGTCTGCACCTCGCCCCCAGCAGGGTCGGCCCACCGCTCCCAGAGCCCCGCGACGCTCAGGATCTCGCGATCCTCACGGTAGATCGCGAACGGCCGCTTCCGCGTGCCCTCACGCTGCCACTCGATGAACCCGGAGAGCGGGACGATGCACCGCCGCTGCCGGAACGCCACACGGAACGAGGGCTTCTCGGCGACCGTCTCGGCGCGCGCATTGATCATCGAGGCGCCGATCTTGAGCTCCTTGGCCCACGAGGGGACGAGCCCCCAGCGGAGGCGCGCGAGTTCGCGCGCGCCGTTCACCTCGCGAACGACGGGGGTGAGTTGCGTGGGGGCGAGGTTGTGGGTGGGGGTGAGCTCGCCGAGGGTGGAGGGGCGCCCCTTGAGGTAGCGACCGGCGAGATCAGCCTCGGTGAAGAGGGCGTAGGCGCGTCCGCACATGAGGGGAAGTTATGGCGCCGAGTGCCCGGGAACGCGAAACGCCGCGAACCCCGGGGGTCGCGGCGTCTGAGGAGGCTGGACTCGTCCGAACACATGCCACGCGCGCCGTCATTGGAACTCTCCGTCCTACCGAACGGCGGCGGGCTTCAGTTGTGTCGAACGGACCAGCGAAATCACCTACTATATGGAGCTGAGGGGGATCGAACCCCTGACCGCTGCAGTGCGATTGCAGCGCTCTCCCAGCTGAGCTACAGCCCCGCAGGCCGTCCCTCTGGGGAGGGCGCCAACACCGAAAGCTAGCCCCCCCGGGAACCGGACGCCACCCCCCGCCGTCTACCATAGATGCCGCCGAAGACCCGCCCCCACCCCCTGACCTCGGACTTCGTCCGCGACCAGCTCGCCCTGCGGGCGGTCACGGCGAACACGGTCCGCACCCAGCCTGACGGTGACTATGTGCTCTACTGGATGCAGAGCTCGCACCGGTTCGAGGAGAACTGGGCGCTGCGGCAGGCGATCCTCCACGCCGACCGGTTGGGGAAGCCGCTCCTGGTGCATCAGGGACTCGATCCCACCTACGAACACGCGAACGACCGGATCCACACGGTGATCATCGAGAACGCGCGGGCGTTGCATGCGCGGGCCGAGCGGTTGGGGTTCCGATATCAGTTCGTGTTGCGACGCACGCGTGATGACGATCGCCGCGTGGTGGACCGGCTCGCGGCGCGCGCGGCGTTGGTGGTGACCGATCGCTTTCCGACGGCGGGGATCGCGGAGCGGACGGCGCGCTTCGTGCAGCGAGCGCCCTGCCGCGTGGATCTGGTGGAGTCGCATGCGGTGGTGCCGAGCGGGGCGTTCGTGAAGGAGGAGTACGCGGCGCGGACGATCCGGCCGAAGATCGCGAAGCTGTTGGATCTGGCGTTGGAGCCGGTGGAGGAGCGTCCGGCCTCGCGTGAACTCTCTGATGCGATCTGGCATTCATTGGAGGTCGATCGGCTCGACTTGGATTGTGTTGATGTCGCGGCTGAGGTGGCGACGTGCGAGATCGATCACTCGGTGCCGCCGGTGCCCTTCGTGAGCGGGCTCGATGGGGCGCGGGCACGGTTGCGCGCATTCTGTGATGGCGCGTTGAAGGACTACGCGGAGCGCCGCAACGAACCGAGTGATACGGAGGGATCGTCGCGACTCTCGCCCTGGTTGCACTTCGGGCAGATCTCGCCGGCCGAGGTGGTGCGAACGGTGCGCGCCGTGGGCTATAAGGAATCAGCGGCGAAGTTCGAGGATGAGTTGATCACCTGGCGCGAGTTGGCGCTCAACTTCTGCCTGCGGAACCCGAATCACGGGAAGCTCAAGGGGCTGCCGGATTGGGTGCATCGCACGATGGAGAAGCACAAGGACGACGCACGCGAGGCGATCTACACGCGCGAGCAGTTGGAGCAGGCCGAGACGCATGACGAGCTGTGGAATGCGGCGCAGCGCGAGATGGTGCGCACGGGGCATATGCACAACGTGGTGCGGATGCTCTGGGGGAAGTCGGTGCTGCTCTGGACGGCGCGGTACAAGCATGCGTTGGAGCATCTGATCCATCTCAACAACAAGTGGGCGTTGGATGGGCGGGACCCGTCGAGCTATGGTGGGATCCAGTGGTGCTTCGGGAAGTTCGATCGCCCCTGGTTCGACAAGCCGGTGTTCGGGGTGATCCGGCCGATGAGTCTCGCCAGGGCCAGAGAGAAGTTCGACGCGGAGACGTATATCGGGATGTTCCCGCGGTGAGCGTTGTGGTGACCATCCGCCGTGCGACGGTTCCCGACGCCGCGGTGCTCACAGATCCGGCGACGGTGACGCTCTTCGCGGAGATCGATGGCGCGCGCGCTAGCGCGCCTGGGGCTCCGCACGCGTTTCGCGCCCCTGCCCCGCCCTCGGTAGCTTTCACGGATGTCGCTCTCGCTCACCTTCCTCGGCACCTCCGCCTCGCGCCCCACCGTGGAGCGCGGGGTGTCGTCGATCGCGCTCACGCGCGAAGGGGAGACGATGCTCTTCGATTGCGGCGAGGGGACGCAGCGGCAGATGATGCGCTACGGGGTGGGGTTCACCTTCGGCGACATCTTCTTCACCCACTTCCACACCGATCACTACCTCGGCGCGCTCGGGCTGCTCAAGACGCTCGCGCTGCAGGGGCGCGAGGAGCCGCTCCGCCTCTGGGGGCCGCGCGGGGCGCAGGCGCTCTTCAAGCGTGCGGAAGGGTTGGGAAACGAGAAGCTGACCTACCCGCTGATCATCACCGAGGTGGAACCCGACACGCCGATCCTCCGCAAAGGGTATTCGATCCGCCCCTTCGCAGTGGAGCATCGCCAAGGGGCCGCGGTGGGCTACGCGCTCGTGGAGCATGAGCGGCTCGGGCGCTTCGATCCCGACCGCGCGAAGTCGCTCGGGATCCCCGAGGGGCCGCTCTGGGGACGGATCCACAAAGGGGAATCGGTGACGCTCCCCGATGGGCGCGTGATCGCGCCATCAGAGCTCGTGGGGCCGACGCGCCCGGGACGCACGGTGGTGATCACCGGCGATACGCGCCCCTGCGCGGCGACGATCCAGATGTCACACCACGCCGACCTCCTGGTCCACGAGGCGACCTTCGGCGATGAAGAGGCGCTGCGCGCGGCGGAGACGATGCACTCGACGGCGCGTGAGGCGGGGACGGTGGCGCAGATGGCGAAGGTGCAGACGCTCGTCCTCACCCACTTCTCGGCGCGCTATTCGCGCGACGCGAGCGAGTTGGGGCGCGAGGCGCGTGAGGCGTTCACCGGGGAATTGTTGCTCGCGAAGGATGGTCTCACCATCAAGGTACCCTTTCGCGATGGCACTGACACCACACGCGCCTCCTCCGAATAGAGCGCGGCCTCGTTGAAGGCCTTGGTGAGCGCGGTGCGCGTGCTGTCCCCCGCGATGGCGGGATCGACCCAGAGCACACGATGGAGTGGCGCAGGGACGGTGCCGAGGAGCCATTCGCCCTCGCGATCATCCACCAGGGCGATGCTGATGCGCAGTTCGCCCGCTGAGGCTGGGCGTGCGCGGAGGGCGAAGCCCTCGCGGGTCCAGCGACGTTCGTTCGGCGTGACGCTATCGGCGTAGTGTGGGAGGAGCGGAGCCCACCAGTCGGGCGTGGACACTGTCTCGGTGGCGAGTGAGATGACGCCGGCGGGCTCCTCGGAGTCGCGTTGGATCTCCGTGAAGTGCACCGCGGGCGCGCGATCGATCACATCGATGTGAAAGCTCGTCTCTTGGCGGCCTAGCGCGGTGAGACGCGCGGCTTCGCTGGTTCCGAAGAGCGTCGCAAGGGTCGCGCGCTTCCCGGAGCGGAGATCGACCACCCCCTGCTGCGCGCTGTGGCGCGAGCGCGCGCCGACGGCATCGATATCGGTCACATGATCAAAGGAGACCCAGGGCCCATGCACGTCGAGGATCCCGATGTCGGTGGTCCCCATGATGCGGGGGTTGGCGGCGCCTTCTTCGTCTATCGTGAGGGGACGCTCCTCAGGGTTCGCGCGGCCGTAGGCGGCGGCGAGCGCGGGCATCACGGTGTCGCTCAGCAGGAGGGTGGAGTCCCCCGAGATGAGATCGCGCGCGTAGAGGTGCTGGCCGAGGAAGGTCGCGTCATAGTAGGAGCGATCGTCGTCGGTGACATAGAGTTCGTGGAAGCGGCCGTCGAGCTGCGCCAGGAGCATCGGGGCGCTGCGCACGCGGATCCCCTCGGCTTCGGAGCGGACCCAGAACACAGAATCCGACGCGACGACGATGAATTCGGCGAGGGGGGCAGGCGCCCGCTGTGCATCGGAACAGGCGAGCAGCCCCGCCGAAACGACGGCGAGGAACCGTCTCACGCGCCGCGTGCGAGTGCGGCGACGCCGTGGATTAATCGCGCGACCTCATCATCCGTGGTGTAGCAGGCGGCCCCGGCGCGCACCAAGCCGTCCTGCGACTTGCCGAGGAGTTCGACGATGGTCGCGGCGTAGAAGTCGCCATGGCTCGTGAAGACGCCGCGATGCACGAGCGCGCGCGTCACCGACTCGGCGTCGTGTCCCTTCAGCGTGAAGGCGATGGTCGGGGTGCGGGGTTGATCGGGGCCGGGGCCGTAGCGGGTGACGCCGGGAATCGCGCCGAGTCCATCCCAGAGCTGACGGAAGAGCGCCATCCCATGCGTGTGGAGCCCGTGGAAGGCATCGACCAACTGCGCGCGCCGCGTGGCGCCCGTCCCGAGCGAGGCGAGGAAGTCGACCGCGGCACCGGCACCGACGATCCCCTCGTGGTTCTGGGTGCCGGTCTCGAGCCGCTCGCCCCCCTCGTTCGGCGCGGGATCGAGCTTGGGGACATCCAAGAGATCGACGAGACTGTCGCGCACATAGATCACGCCCACATGTGGGCCGTAGAACTTGTAGGCGGAGCAGCCGAGAAAGTCGCAATCGATGGCGCGGACATCGACGAGGGCGTGCGGGGCGTAGTGCACCGCGTCGACGAAGACGAGGGAGCCGTTGGCGTGCGCGAGCTGCGTGGCGGCGGCGACATCGGTGATGGTGCCCAACGCGTTGGAGCCCGCGCCGATGGCGAGAAGTCGCACTGCTGGCGTCAGAGCGGCTTGCAGTGCGGCCCAGTCGAGCTGCCCGGTGGCGAGGTTCACGCCGACGCGTGTGATGCGCACACCGCGCTCGCGCTCGAGGGCGCGCCAGGGGGCGACGTTCGCGTGGTGATCGAGATCGGTGATGACGATCTCGTCGCCGGGGCCCCAGCGGCGCCCGAGGGCGCGCGCCAGGTGGAAGGTGCCCGTCGTCATGTTGTTCGCGAAGGCGATCTCGCGCGGGGTGGCGTTCAGGAAATCGGCGACCGCGGTGCGCGCGGCCAAGAGGAGCGCGTCGGTCTCATTGGACGTGGGGTACGCCCAATGGGTATTCGCGTTGTGATGCAGCATATAGTCGCTCATCGCGTCGACGACCGACTGCGGGACCTGCGTGCCGCCGGGCCCATCGAAGTAGGCGACCGGGTGACCGTCGTGCTGACGCTGCAGCGAGGGGAAGCGCGCGCGGATCTGCGCGGCGGTGGTGTTCACGGGCGTGCTCATTGGATCACCGTCCCGGTGAGCTGTTCGACCCACTTCACGACCTCCACATGATCGACCTCCTCCCCCATCGCGAGATGCGCGGCGCGATAGAGCTCGGCGGTCATCTGCAGCATCGGCGTGGGGACCTTGTGCTCGCGCGCGACGCCGGCGGCGATCCCGACATCCTTGTCGAGCAGCGCCAAGCGGAAGGTGCGCGGGAAGGCGCGGGTGAGGACGCGCTCGGGGAAGAGATTCATCGAGCTGTTGGAGCGGCCACTCGAGGTGTTGATCACCTCGAGGGCGACGGCAGGATCGACGCCGGCGCGCTTGAGCGTGGCGAGTCCTTCCGTGGCGGACCAGATGTGGAGGGCGAGCAACGCGTTGTTCACCGCCTTCACCGCGTCCCCCGCTCCGATGGCGCCGCAATGGACGATCAGCTTGCCGAAGACCGCGAGCACCGGACGCACCCGCTCGAGCACGGCGGCATCCCCCCCGACCATGATGGTGAGCGCGGCGTTCTCCGCCCCGACCACACCACCGGAGACGGGAGCATCGATGAAGTCGACGCCATGCTCGGCGAGCCGTGCGGCGATGCGGCGCGAGGTCGCGGGGTCCCCCGAGGTGCAGTCGACGAGGACCGTTCCCTTCGCGAGGCCGGCCAAGAGCCCGTCGGGGCCATCGAGCAACGACTCGACATCAGCCGAGACGGGGAGGCAGGTGATGACGATATCGGCGCCTTGCGCGGCCTCGGCGGGGGTGTTGGTGCGGAGGGCGCCGTGCGAGGCGGCGAAGGCGGCGGCCTTGGTGGCGGTCCGGTTCCAGACGCGAAGGCCGAGGTCCTGCGCGGCGAGGTGGCGGGCCATGGGGGCGCCGATGGCGCCGAGCCCGAGGAAGGCGACAGTTGGCATGGGGTGGAAGATAGATTGCCCGGCATGCGCATGGCGTGTGCGATCTCGGGGATGGTGGCGGTGCATGCTCGGCACGCGGTCTTCACTGCGCTGAGTGGGGTGCCAGGGATCGTGCGGGCCGAGGTGGAGCTCGGGCGGGCAGAGGTCTGGTTCACCCCGGGGACCTCGTTCGCTGCGGCCGAGGCCGCCCTGATCGCGGCGATCAAGGCCGCCGGGTACCTGGTCACTGAGACCTGGGCCCTGAAGACCGACCTGCCCACCATTGAAGTTCAGGATTAGCTTCGAGGGACGTTCATCGAGGCGCGGACTGCGCCTGCATTCACCACCCGGGGAGGGCCCCCCGTGACGCCAGATCAGCGCGAGACAGAGCAGAGCGTCGCGGCGCTGGTGGCCCCCGACATCCTCGACCTCCTCGAATCGGATCCGCGCGCGGTCGCGATGGAGACGGAGGAGCTGCATCCGGCCGACTTGGCCGATGTGGCGGAGCTCCTCCCGCGCGCGTTGATCCCGGTGCTCCTCACGCATCTCCCCGCGGGGCGTGCGGCGACGGTGCTCGAGTATCTCGACGAGGAGGTGCGCGCCGAGGTGCTGGAGGCGATGGACGCCGAGGTGGCGGCGGCGCTGCTGGAGCGGATGACGCCCGACGAGCGCGCCGATGCGCTCGAGGAGATGGACGAGGAGACGGCGGACGAGCTCCTCGAGGAGTTGCCGGAGGCGGCGCGTCTCGAGACGGAGCGGCTGCTCGAGTACGAAGCGGACACGGCGGGCGGCCTGATGACGACGGAGTTCGTCTCGGTCGCGGAATCCGCGACGGTGGAGGAGGCGCTCGCGGCGGTGCGCGGGATCGCGCGCGCCGGCCGACGGGAGGCGATGGGGACGCTCTATACCGTGGACGAGCGCGGGACGCTCACCGGGGTGCTCTCGCTGCGCGAGCTGCTCGCCGCGCCCGAGGGGGCGCGGGTGAGCGAGGTCATCTGGAGCGAGGTGGTGACGGTCGAGGCGACAGCGGACCGCGAGGAGGTGGCGCAGCTCACCTCGAACTACGACCTCGTCGCGGTCCCGGTGGTCGATGCGGAGCGGCGCCTCCTCGGCGTGGTGACGGTCGACGACGTGATCGACGCGATCCAGGAGGAGCAGACCGAGGACGTGCAGAAGTTCGGCGGTCTGACCGCGTTAGAGGATCCCTATCTGCAGAGCTCGGTCGGGGACCTGCTCAAGAAGCGGTTGCCCTGGTTGTTGGTGCTCTTCGTCGGGCAGATGTTCACCGCGGCGGCGATGGGGTTCTTCGAGGGGGCGCTCGATGCGGCGGTGGTGCTCGCGTTGTTCATCCCGCTCGTGATCAGCTCCGGCGGCAACTCGGGGTCGCAGGCGACCTCGCTGATCATCCGCGCGTTGGCGCTGCAGGAGATCGGGACGCGCGATTGGTTCCGCGTGCTGCGGCGCGAACTCGTGCTCGGGCTCGCGTTGGGGCTCGTGCTCGGGCTCGTGGGGTTGTTGCGCGTGATGATCTGGGAGTGGAGTGGGTTCTACGGGTTCGGTGCGCACTATGAGCTCCTCGCGCTCACCGTCGGGACGACGGTGGTGGGGGTGGTGCTCTTCGGGACGCTCACCGGCGCGATGCTCCCCTTCCTCCTCAAGCGATTGGGCTTCGACCCGGCGAGCGCCTCGGCGCCCCTCGTCGCGACCTTGGTGGATGTGACGGGGGTGGTGCTCTACTTCACCGTCGCCCTGTTGTTGCTGCGCGGCACCGTCCTCTGAGATCGGCTCGCGCATGACGGAGCGGCGGGCGACGGGGTTGATCCTCCTCTCGGCGTGCGCCTTCGGCTCGCTCTCGACGGCGGTGGTGCTCGCCGATCGTGCGGGGGTCGCGTTGATCGCCCTGATGGCGTGGCGCTATGCGCTGGCGGCGCCGCTGCTGGTGCTCGCGGCGGGTGGGTTCGGCGCGCTACGCATCCCGCGGCGCGACGCCGTCGCGCTGCTGCTGCTCGGGGGGACGGGGCAGATGGTGATCACGACGATGAGCTTCTCCTCGCTCGAGTGGCTCACCTCCGCGCAACTCGGTTTCCTCTTCTATACCTATCCCGCCTGGGTCGCGTTGTTCATGGCGATCGGCGGGGTCGAGCGGCTGACACGTGGGCGGGTGGCGGCGCTCACGTTGGCGCTCGCGGGGATCGCGATGATGGTGGGGCGGCCGTGGGCGAGTGCGATCCCGGCGCCGGGGCTCTGGCTCGCGCTCGGGAGCGCGGCGATATATGCGGGGTACATCCCCCTGCTCCACCGGATGCGTGGGCCGCATCCCGCGGCGGTGGCGTCGACCTATGTGATCACCGGCGCAGCGATCTCGTTGAGTTCGTGGAGCGCGATGCAGGGGACGTTGTTCACCAACATGACACTCCCGATGTGGGGGCTCGCCCTGGGCTGTGCGGTGATCGGGACGGTGGTGGCCTTCATCGCCTTCCTCCGTGGGCTCGAGGTGTTGGGGGCGGTGCGGACGGCGATCCTCTCCACGCTCGAACCCTTCTGGAATGCGATGCTCGCCGCGGTGGTACTCAAGCAGGGGATCACCCCGATGACGATCGCGGGGGGCTCGGTGATCATGGGAGCGATCGTCCTGCTCCAACGGTCGGCGCACCCCGCGCTCCAGACCGATGCGCCCGCCCCGGAGTGATCCTCACATGACGCGAGAGTCGATGCCGACGAGTGGCGACGCGAAGAGCCTGACGCAGGGGACGGTGTTCACCCTGCTCGCCGCGGCGGGGTTCGCCTCGGTGAGTGTACTGACCTCGCTGCTCACCGCGCGTGGGATCGCGTTGCCGACCGTGTTGCTCTGGCGCTATCTGATCGCGGCGGTGGTGCTCACCCTCTGGGTGGGGACGCATCAGTACAAGCGGATCCCATCGAACGAGATGCTGCGCTTCGTGGTGCTCGGGGGCGGTGGGCAGGCGCTGGTCGTCTTTCTCGCGCTCTCCTCGCTGGCGTACATCCCCGCCGCGACGTTGGCCTTCCTCTTCTATACCTATCCGGCGTGGGTCGCGGTCGCGCAGTTGGTGCGCGGGGTGGAGCGGCTCGATGCGCGACGCGCCGGCGCGTTGGCGCTCTCCTTTGGTGGGATCGCGGTGATGGTCGGGGTGCCGGCGCTCGCCTCGGATCTCTCCCTCGATTGGCGCGGGGTATCGCTCGCGATCGGCGCGGCGATCCTCTACGGCGCCTACATCCCGATGATGCGCACGCTCCAGCGCGATCACCCCGTCGCGCCGACCTCGGCGTATTCGAAGATCGGCGCCGCGCTCGTCTTCCTCGTGTTGAGTGTGGCGCAGCGCGACTTCACCTGGCGGTTGGGCGCCGATGCGTGGGGGATCCTCGCCGTGCTCGCGATCGTGAGCACGGTGTTGCCGAGTGTGTTCTTCTTGATGGGGCTCGTGCGGTTAGGTCCGGTGCGCACCGCGATCATCTCGACGATCGAGCCGTTCCTGACGGCGGTGTTGGCCGCGGTGGCGTTGGGTCAGGGGATGACGCCGCCCACGTTGGTGGGCGGGGCGTTGATCGTGAGCGCGGTGGCGCTCTTGCAGTTCAAGCGCGACCGGGTGGCGTAAGGCGCGCTGGGGTCAGGCGCGCGCCGCCGCGGCATCGGCGGCACGATTCCGACGGAAGAGGAGCAGTCCGCCCGCGACGGCGATCGCCGCGAAGCTGAACCACTGCGCGGCATAGGAACGGTGCGGTCCGGCATCGACGGTCGGCAGGGGGAGACGCTTCGGGACCCCACTGGCGCGCGGGGCCGAGTCCGAGGTCATCACGAGTTGGAACGGGCGCACCGGTGTGCCGATGCGGGATTCGAGCGCGGCGCGATGCACCGACCGGAGCGGGCGCGCGGGATCGCCGGAGGGTGCGGCACCGGAGTCGGCCAATGGGATCAGATAACCCGAGAGGGTGAGAGTCGTGTCCCCCTCCTGCCACTGGGTGCGATCGACGGTGCTCGCATCGGCGGAGTAGACCCAGCCGCGGATCACCGCGACCGCGGTGTCGCTCTCCTGTTCGATGAACGGGGTGAGGAGATGCACCCCAGGGGATCCCTCGCTCGCTCGGCTCGCGACGACCTGCTCGCGGTCGTAGCGGAAGCGGCCGGTGACGGTGACGCGACGCCAGCGGAGGGCGGCGGAGTCAGGTGGGATCTCAACCAGCGGGACAGGGGCCGCGACGAGGCGATCGGCGAGGCCGGCGTTGAAGGCGGCGCGCTCCTGGTGGCGGGCGAGCTGCCAGACCCCGAGCCGGACGAAGAGGGCGGCACAGGCGAGGGGGATGAGGAGGCCGAGGAGGGTGCGGAAGCGCACGGGGGGCGCGGCGGGGGTCGGGAGAGAGGGCGTCGCTCTTGCACGAAGGGTAACGGGGGCGCATCGTCTCGCCCATGGCCTCCCTCCGCGCGAAGCTCCTCGATCATCTCGGTCTCCACCGCCCCGACCTCCGCGCCTGGGCGATGTATGACTTCGGGATCTCCGGCCAGACCGTCGTCGTGATGACGGCGATCTTCCCTGTCTTCTTCCTGAGCTATGCTGCGGCGGGGCGCGACGAGGCGAGCGCGCTCCAGTGGTATGGCATCGCCAAGACCGCTGCCGCGATCGCCGTCGCCGTGATCGCGCCGCTGTTGGGGGCGGTCGCCGATTATCGCGCCGCGAAGAAGCGCTTCCTCGGCGCCTTCATGGTGCTCGGCGTGGCCGCCACCTCGGCGATGTTCCTGATCGGGCAGGGGCAGGTGCTGTTGGCCTCGGTGTTGCTCGTGCTCTCGATCGCGGGTGCGACGGCGAGCACCACGTTCTATGAGGCGTTGCTCCCACATATCGCGTCGGAGGAGGAGATCGATCGCGTCTCCACCGCGGGGTATGCGTTGGGATATGTGGGGGGCGGGCTCCTGTTGCTCGCGAACATCATGATCATCCAGAACCCCGGGATGATCGGGCTCCCTGTGGGGGATGGACTCACCCCGGAGCAGAAGAGTCTCCCCGTGCGGCTGGCCTTCCTGAGTGCGGGGCTCTGGTGGCTCCTCTTCTCGATCCCCGTATTGCGGAAGGTGCCGGAGCCTCCGCGCACCCTCGAGCCCGATGAGCTGCAGGGGATGCCGGCGACACGGATCGCCTTCACCCGCTTGGGCGAGACGCTGCGCGAACTGCGCGGCTTCAAGCAGGCCTTCCTGATGATGGTCGCCTTCACGATCTACAACGATGGGATCCAGACGATCATCGGGATGGCGGCAGCATATGGCAAGACGGTCGGGATCGCAGACAAGGATCTGATCGCAGCAATCCTCTTGGTGCAGTTCGTCGGGATCCCCTTCGCCTTCGCGTTCGGGTTCGTGGCGAAGTGGTTTGGGGCGAAGCGCTCGGTCCTCTTCGGGATCGCCTCGTATGCGGGGATCTGTCTCTATGCGTATGGGATGGACACCACGCGCGAGTTCTACACGCTGGCGATCCTCGTGAGCATGGTGCAGGGCGGGACGCAGGCGCTGAGCCGCTCCCTCTTCGCCTCGATGATCCCGAAGCATAAGAGCGGGGAGTTCTTCGGCTTCTTCAGTGTATTCGAGAAGTTCGGCGGGATCCTCGGGCCGGTGCTCTTCACGTTGGCGATCGGCGCGGGGGAGAGTTCACGGACGGCGATCCTGAGCGTGATCGTCTTCTTCATCCTCGGTGGGCTGGTGTTGAGCCGCGTGGATGTGGCGGAGGGAGAGCGGGCGGCGCGGGCGGCGGATCAGGGGGTGCGGGCGGTCTGACGAGATGCCGTTCGGGAGCGGTGGTGGTATGTTCTGCGGCACCTCCCGCCAGAGATCGGATCTCCTATGGACCTGCGTACGCGCCTGTCGGCCCTCCTCGCCGACGACCTGACCATCGAACGTGAGCTCGGAGGCGGGGGGATGTCCCTCGTCTTCCTCGCACGTGACCGGCGGCTCGGACGTGCGATCGTGATCAAGGTGGTCGCCCCAGAGCTCGCGGCGGTGATGAGCGGGGGTCGGTTCGAGCGGGAGATCCAGCTCGCCGCCTCGCTCCAGCAGGCGAACATCGTCCCGCTTCTCACGGCCGGCGAAGCCGAGGACATCCGCTACTATACGATGCCGTTCGTCGAAGGGGAGTCGCTCCGGGCGCGGCTCGCTCGCGGGCCCCTCTCCGAGGCGGAGACCATCAGCGTCCTGCGCGATGTCGCGCGGGCACTCCTCTACGCGCATGAGCGCGGCGTGGTCCACCGCGACATCAAGCCGGACAATGTCCTCCTCTCGGGGGAATCGGCGGTCGTGACCGACTTCGGGATCGCGAAGGCGATCACCGCGGCACGGACGATGGTGGGAGATGGGTCGAGCACGCTCACTCAGATGGGGACGGCGATCGGGACCCCGACCTACATGGCGCCGGAGCAGGCGACGGGGGATCCATCCACCGATCATCGCGCCGACCTCTATGCCTTGGGCTGTATGGCGTTCGAATTGCTGACAGGTACCCCGCCCTTCCACGGGCGCTCGGTGCACCAGCTGATGACGGCGCACCTGAGCGAAGCCCCTCCGACGGTCGCCTCGCGCCGACCGGGGATCGACCCGGGACTCGAGGCCCTCGTCGCCGCCTGCCTCGCGAAGGATCCCGCCGAGCGTCCCGCGACCGCCCGAGAGGTCCTGCGCCAATTGGAGATGATCGGGAGCGGGGCCGCGCGCGACGCGGTGCCTGCGATGCTCGCGCAGCGGCCGCGGTCACTCGGTCAGGCCCTCGGGATCTGGGCGGTGGTGTTCGGGGCGACCTGGCTCCTCGCCAAGGCGGCGGTGGTCGGGATCGGTCTCCCGGCGTGGACCGTCCCCTTGGCACTCGGGCTCGCGGGCCTCGGGCTCCCGGCGGTGCTCATCACCTGGTTCGTGCAGCGCACGGCGCGCGCCGCCCTCCTCAAGACGCCGACCTTCACCAAGAGCGGGAGTATGGTAGTACGCGGGACCATGGCGACGCTCGCGATCAAGGCGAGTCCCCATGTCTCATGGCGTCGGACGCGACGCGCCGGGATCGCCGCCGGGGCGCTCTTGGTGCTGAGCCTCGCGACCGTGCTCGTCCTGCGGCAGTTCGGCCTCGGGCCCGCTGCCTCACTCCTCGCATCCGGCGCGATCAGCGGAGAGTCGCGCATCCTCGTGGCACAGTTCTCGACCACGGCGAGTGACACCTCGCTCGTGACGGTCGTGGCGCAGGCGATGCGCACCGCGCTCGGACAGTCGGAGGCGATCCGACTGGTGTCGCCGAGCGAGGTCGCGGCGGGGCTCGCGCGGATGACCCTCCCACCGACCACGCCCCTCACGGAGTCGACCGCGCAGGAGCTCGCCACGCGCGAGGGGATCCCCCTTCTCGTCACTGGGCAGATCGCCTCCCTCGGCAGCGGCTTCGTGGTGAGCGTGAACCTCGTCCGTGCCGATTCGGGGACCGTGCTCACCTCGGCGCAGCGTGGGGCCGATGGCCCTGGGACACTCCTCGAGGCGATCGATGCCCTCGCCCGAGAGCTCCGTTCGCGCATCGGGGAGTCGCTGCGCACCGTCGCGCGTGCCCCGCGCCTGCAGGAGGCGACGACTGCCTCGCTCGACGCGCTTCGCGAATACACGCGAGGCGTCGAGATCGGGGATCTCCGTGGCGACTTCCTGACAGCGATCCCGCTGCTCGAACGCGCCGTCAGCATCGATACGACCTTCGCGTCCGCCTGGCGCAAACTCGCGGTCTATCGCTTCAACACGGGGGCGTCCGAGTCGCAGGTCCTCGCGGCGACGGTCGCCGCCTACCGCCATCGGGATCACAGCGCGGGGCTCGAGCGCTCACAGATCGAGGCGTATTACCTCGAGCGCCTGCGCACCGCCGCGGCGATGGAGTTCTACGCGCGGACCCCAGGACTGTCACAGAACAACCGGGCGTTGATGCTCCTTGAACGGGGGCGCTATGCAGCGGCGGAGTCGGTGGTGACGGCGGAGATCGCGAAGATTCCGGCGGGTCGTCCACCGATCATCCAACTCTATGTGCAGCTCGTGCGCGCGCAGGCCTTGCAGGGGAAGTTCGACGCGGCACGCACGAGCTACGCTGCGATGCGACAGAGCTTCCCGGGCGCATGGTATACCGAACTGGTCGGACTCTGGATGGGCTGGCTGGCCGGTGGCGTCGACTCGCTCCCCAGGCTCTCCAGCGAGGCGATGGGCTCCCGGAACCTGCCCCAACGCGCGGAGGGGGTGCAGCTCGCGGCGATGCTCGCCCTCGCGCGTGGCCAGCTCCGTCGACACGAGCCGCCACAGGCGGCGACGCTCGCCTTCGGCGACAGCGCGGGGGCGGGGATCGATGGGACGGAGCTTCGGATCATCGACCTCCTGCACGTCGCGGTGCTCCGCCGAGACCTGGCCGCGGGGATTCGTCAGATCGAGGCCCTGCGGCTGACCCTCGCGGAGACCGATCTCCCCGCGGAGGATCGACACGACCTCGCATTCGCCCTCGCGTTCGCTCGACTCGGCGCCATCCCCCAAGCGACCGCCGCCCTCGACCGATTCGAGCAAGGGACGGCCGGTGACGCACGTCTCCTGCATTGGGGGACCTGGCAGATGGCGCGCGGGGAGCTCACGCTGGCGCGTGGGGACGCCACCGGTGCGCTGGCCGCCCTCCGCCTCGCCATCCAGGCCGACTCCGGCAATCTCGCGACGTTCGGCGCCCTCGATCTGGACGATCGGTTCTCGCGCGCGTTCGAGGCGGCGGGGCAGCGGGACAGCGCGGTCACCGTGCTCGAGCGCATGCTCCGGCCGACCGACCTGAACGGCGGGGAGCGGCTCGGGTCAATCTGGCCGAGTGCGCTGCGTCGGCTTGCCATGCTGCACGAGGAGCTCGGCCGCCCCGCCGAGGCGCGGCGGCGGTACGAAGAATTCCTGCGGTTGTGGCGCGACGCCGATCCCGAGCTGCAGCCGCAGGTAGCGGAGATCCGCGCACGATTGGCGGCGTTGCCGGCGCGCTGAGTCACAAAAGAGAGGGGATTGCGCGAGCGTAGGAGCACTGATATCATCGTGATATCACCTTTCCAGCACCCGTGGAGCGCCCCATGTATCGCGAACGTCCCTTCCCCGCCCTGAATGGGCTCCTGATGGTCGTCCTCCTCGTCGCCGCGGTGCTCGCCACGGGGTGGTTCATGACCGAGGGCTTCATGCACGCCCGGTTCGTCGGCGCGGGGCTCCATGCCCTGCTCTTCATCGCCGTGCTCATCGGGTTCGGCGGCTTCTTCATCATCCACCCCAATGAGGCGAAGGCCTTGGTGCTCTTCGGCACCTACAAGGGGACGGTGAAGAGGGACGGGTTCTGGTGGGCCAACCCCTTCATGACCAAGCAGGCGATCTCGCTCCGCGTGCGGAACTTCGAGACGGCGAAGCTCAAGGTGAACGACAACCA
>VHBP01000037.1 GCA_016871915.1 Gemmatimonadota bacterium | reverse complement strand
CTCACCGCCGATGTGATCACGCGGACGATCTTCTCGATCCCGCTCCACGAAGGGGCTGCGCGCGATGTCTTCGAGGCCTTCACCGTCTTCGAACGGCAGGTCGCGAGCGTGAACGTGAAGGCGCTGCTCTTCGACAAGCCGTGGAGCCACACCACGCAGCCGCCCCAGGTGCTCGAGGCCTGCCGCCGGATTCGTGCACACATCGATGCGATGCTCGCCCCGCGCTTCGCCCACGATGCGCCAACCTACGACGACATCTGTGCGGCGGCGATCGCCGCCATCGACCCCGTCACCGGGGAGCGCTTCACCCGCGAGGAGCTCGTCAACGAACTCGGCGTCTTCTTCCTCGCCGGCCATGAGACGAGCGCGAGCGTCCTCACCTGGGTCTTCTTCCTGTTATCGCAGCGCCCTGAGGTGGTGCACCGCATCCGGGCGGAGGTCGACGCACTCTGCGGCGATGGCGAGATCACCATCGAGCACGCCAAGCGCCTCCCATTCATCAAGGCGGTCTTCAAGGAGACGATGCGGCTCTATCCGCCCATCACCTTCCTCCCGCGCGTCGCACTTCGAGACACCGTCCTCGGCGGCCGGAAGATCAAGCGTGGGACGATGCTGATGATCGCCCCGTGGACGATCCATCGGCATCAGGGGCTCTGGAAGGATCCCGAGCTCTTCGACCCTGATCGCTTTTCACCGGAGCGCGAGCAGGAGATCCTCCCGGGCTCCTTCCTCCCGTTCGGCTGGGGGCCACGGGTCTGTGTCGGGGCGGCGTTCGCGACCCTCGAAGCCTCGCTCTTCATCGCACGGCTCACGCACCGCTACGACTTCGAGGCGCTCGATCCGTCGAGGGTGCGGCCAGCCGCGCGACTCACGACGCGGCCACGGCACGAGATCATGATGCGGGTGCGTCGTCGACCGGGCAGCATCTGACTCACCCATCCACTCGCACCCATGACATGGTCACCGACTCCGCTCTACGCCGCCGCCTCCGCCCCTTCTTCCGCGCACTGGCAGCGGATGGGATGATCCTCTTCATGCTGGCCGTCGTCGTGATCGAGGCGACGGTGCTCGTCCTCTGGCATCGCCGCACGGGACACGGGCCGGCACCCGTGGAGCTCCTCACCTTTCTCGGTGCGGGCGGTAGCCTGATGGTCTCGATGTTGTTCCTTCGCCGCATCGACCGACATCCCCTGCCCTACGCCTTCGCCCTGCTCTCAGCGCTGGGCTTCCATGCCGTTCATGTGATGCTGCTCTGGGGACGCTGATGCGAGGCTAGCGCAAGCGGGACTCCCATGGCGACCAGACCTACGAGCCCCGCCGGCGCCATCCCCCATCGGAGACAGATCACGATCGGTAAGAGCCCATTCGCGGCATAGAGCGCGAGCGGGAAGTCATGCGGCGCCACGCGGGCGACCCACTCGCTGGGGGGGATCAAGATGAGAGTCGTCCGCGCGACGATGGTCGCGGTGAGGATCCAGCCGAGGAAGTTCACGACCGGGATCCCGAAGTATCCATCGTGGCCGAGGAGACGTTGCCAGACCGGGGCACTCGAGAGGTCTGGCACCTGCCAGAGCCAGTGCTCCGTCTCGAACATCGCGGGATCCATCACCAGATCCCACGCGGTCATGATGAGCGCGGCGACGAAGGCCCACCACCAGCGACTCATCCCATCATCACGTCCCGGCAGCAGGCGGCTCGCGATCCCCAGCGAGGCGACCAGCATGTAGAACCAGGAGGTGGGGATGTTGAAGGGGACGAGGCCAAGGAGCCGGTACCCGAGACGATCGGTATAGACATACGGCCCGAACGGAGCACCGGTGACGGTCCCGATCGCCTCAGCAGAAAAGGCGATCACGAAGACGAGGGCGAGCGCCTGTAGGGTCCGGCGCCATCCCACGGCGTGCGCAAGGAAGGCGATCCCAGCGACGGCGCCGATGGTCACCGTGAGTTGGCCACCGAAGCGGTAGCTCACGTCCATGATCGCCTGATTCATCGGCTTCTGGAAGAAGGCCGGGATCGGCGGAACGAGGAAGGTGGCGAAGGCGATGCCGGAGAAGGCCTGCAAAGCGACGTGCGCGCGAAGCGCCTGCCGTGCGAGCTGCATCCGGAGCGATCTAGTGTTCGGCGGCGATCAGACCGGCGTACACGGGGTAGCGGGTCCGATGCACGGTGCTGCGTGAGAAGCCCGCCTGTCGGAGGAGGGCACGGAGCTCCTCGGCGCGGCGCGCGCGGCCGCGCCCCATCGCGCGGAGGTAGAGCCCGAAGTAGACATCGCCGACCGTCTCGGCGCCGCGGACACCGGAGAACGGCTCCACGATCAGGAGCACGCCTCCGGGCGCGAGGGCCTGCTTCACCTTCTGCAGCAACCTGAGGACCGACGCATCGTCGTGGTCAAGCAGGATGCGCACCAAGGTGATCACGTCGGCACCGACTGGGAGAGGGTCCTGATGAAAGTTCCCCCCGGACAATTCCACCCGCCCTACAAGCCCCAGCCGGGCCAAACGTGTCTTCGCTCCCTCGATGACCGCCGGGAGATCGAACAACTGCAACCGCAGATCGTGATAGCGCCACGCGACCTCGGCGAGGAACGCCCCCTCACCGCCACCGACATCGAGCAGCACCTTCCGTTTCCTCAGCGAGTACCGATCGAGGATATCCTCCGCCAACGGTAGCACCGTCTCAGCCATGAGACTGCTGTAGTCGGCGACATCCCCGCGACCGAACTTCTCCGGATGCGCCACGCTGGTGTACGGGAAGTGACTCACCACCTCCCCCTGCCCACCCCGCGTGTCGCGGAAGAACTCGATCGGATCCACCAGGTCCTTGTAGAGCAGCGCGTTGTGCTTGATCATCCGCGTGAGCCCCGTGTTCCCGATCAATGGGGCACCCATCGGACCACACCCGAACCGTCCACTCGACCGTCCCTGCACCAGCTTCAGCGCGATCGCGGCCCGCAGCAATCGCTCCAGCTCCTCTTGTGGGATCCCCACATGCGCCGCGATCTCCGCTCGGGTCCGTGGACGGACCGCAAGGAAATCGAAGAGCCCCACCCGCACACAGGCCGTCAGGGTCTGCGTGTAGACGAACCCCGCCGCCAGGTCGAACACCGCTCGCGACCGCCGCAATGCGACCGGTCGCATCAACGGGAACGATGCGGCGAACCGCTGGAACTTCGGACTCGATTGGATCGCGTCCCGCCAGGCCAGCAGCCGGTCCCGCCATGTCATCGGCACCGACTCAACCGGCACCGACACCCCCGAGACTGCCGACTCCGTCATGTACACGGTCCCACTGAGAGTCCCCTGCCATATCCCACTCAGACGCCAAACGCGCCGAGTGGTCCCCAATGCGACGATAAGACTGAAAGTCCAAACTGTCAATAGATAGGTACAAATCCGACTGTCAGGATATTGCGACAGTCTGCGGATTTCCCTACTATATAGAACACCCTCCCCCCGGAGCCCCCTCAGGTGCGTATCCCCTTCCCCTTCTCGGCCATCGTCGGGCAGGACGAGATGAAGCGGGCCATCCTCCTCACCGCGGTCGACCCGACCATCGGTGGGGTGCTGATCCTCGGCCATCGAGGGACCGCCAAGTCCACCGCGGTCCGCGCCCTCCCCGCCCTCCTCCCCCCGATGTCGGTGGTCGATGGGTGCCGCTACGGATGTGATCCCAAGTCGCCGGCGAGCCGGCTCTGCGCCGACTGCCAAACCCGGATGAACGCGGGCGCGAAGCTTCGCGCACACAAAGCCCCCGTGCCGGTCGTCGATCTCCCACTCGGCGCCACCGAGGATCGCGTGGTCGGTGCCCTCGATCTCGAGCGGGCGTTGACGCGCGGGGAGAAGGCGTACGAACCCGGACTCCTCGCGCGCGCCAATCGCGGTTACCTCTATGTCGACGAGATCAACCTCCTCGAGGATCACCTCGTCGATCTCCTGCTCGATGTCGCCGCGACCGGGGAGAACGTCGTCGAGCGTGAGGGGATCAGCGTGCGACATCCGGCGCGCTTCGTCTTGGTCGGCAGTGGGAATCCCGAAGAGGGTGACCTCCGCCCGCAGCTCCTCGATCGGTTCGGACTCTCGGTGGAAGTCACGACGACGACCGATCTCGATCAGCGCGTCGAGGTGATCAAACGCCGCGATGCTTGCGATCGTGATCCCGAGGGGTTCGCTGCACAGTGGGCCGAGGCGGATGCCGAGGCGCGCCGCCATGTGGAGCGCGCGCGCAAGAAGGTGGATACGCTACCGGTCCCTGATGCGGTGCTCCGCACGGCGGCGCAACTCTGTGCGGCGGTCGGCACCGATGGGGTGCGTGGGGAACTCGCATTGCTCCGTGGGGCACGTGCACTCGCCGCCTACGATGGGGCGCGTCAGGTGACCGCGCAGCATCTCCGGGTGATCGCACCAAGTGCGCTCCGGCATCGCCTCCGGCGCAACGTGCTCGACGATGTCGGCAGCACCACGCGCGTCACCCGCGCCGTCACCGATCTCCTCAGCGACTGACATCGATGGACGAGACCGTCGCGTCGCCGCTCGACGCACGGACCCAGGCGGAGCTCGCGGCGACCCTGCTCGCGATCGATCCCATCGGGTTCGGCGGAGCGGTCGTGCGCGCGCCTCGAGCCGATATCGCTGAATCCTGGCTCGCGATGGTGCGGTCCTTGCTCGTGGAGGGGACCCCGATCGCACGGCTCCCGATCAGCATCCCTGATGATCGTCTGCTGGGCGGGCTCGACCTCGCGATGACGCTCGCGACCGGACGTCCCGTGGTGGAGCGTGGACTCTTGGCGCGCACCGATGGCGGCGTACTGATCCTCCCCTGCGCTGAACGGGCGAGTGATGCGTTGATCGCACGGCTGACGAGTGTGCTCGACACGCAGCGCACCGCGCCGCGCGGACCATTTGCCGGTGAGCCGACACCGGCGCGCGTGGCGATCATCGCACTCGATGAAGGGGATGGTGTCGACGAGCGCACCGCCGCCGCACTGACCGATCGACTCGCCTTCCATCTCACGCTGTCGCATGAGGTCAGCCCGGACGGTGCGCTCTTCACGCCAACGGATCTCCGTGTCGCTCGAGCCAGCTTCCCCAAGGTGACGATCAGCGAGGCTCGCATCACGACGCTCGTCACCGTCTCCCTCGCCTTCGGGATCGACTCCCTCCGCGCCGTGTCGTTCGCGGTACGCGTGGCACGAGGCGCGGCGGCGCTCGATGGTCGGCGCACCGTGAGGGATGATGATTGTCAGGTAGCGGCTGCGCTGGTACTCGGTCCGCGCGCGACGCGCCTGCCCGCACCCAGTGAGGCGAGCGCAGAGCCGGAACCGCCGCCGCCCCCATCCGATCCCGCGGATGCCGAGTCCGAGCGTGACGAGAGGCCCTCGCCGGAGGAGCTTCAGGCGCTCGAGGATCTCATGATCCAGGCGATGCAGGCGACCCTCCCGATCGGGCTCACGATCGAGGCGCCATCACAGGGGCCACGGCAGGGCGGATCCGCCGGTCGCTCTGGGGATGATCGGGCGGGAGGTCTCCGTGGTCGACAGGTGGGCACGCGCCGTGGCGATCCTCGCGGTGGTGGGCGACTCGATCTACTCGAGACCCTCCGCGCCGCTGCACCCTGGCAGCGACTGCGCCCACCGATCACGGGACACGAGGGGCGGGTCCTCGTGCGCGTGCGCCCCGATGATTTCCGTATCCGGCGACTGATCGAGCCCGCTGGGACGACCGCGATCTTCGTCGTCGATGCTTCAGGCTCTGCCGCCCTGCATCGCATGGCCGAAGCCAAGGGGGCGGTCGAGTTGCTCCTGGCCGAGGCATATTCGCGCCGGGATGAGGTGGGGCTGATCGCCTTTCGCGGGAATGTGGCGGAGGTGCTCCTCCCGCCGACTCGTGCGATCGCTGCGGCGAAGCGCGCGCTCGCCGCGCTCCCTGGGGGTGGCGGCACCCCGCTCGCGAGCGCGATCGATCGTGCGCGTGAACTGGCGGTGCAAGCACGACGCACCGGAAACGACACCGTGGTCGTCTTCCTCACCGATGCCCGTGCCAACATCGCGCGCGATGGATCGCCGGGACGGCCACAGGCCGAAGCCGATGCGTTGGCCTCGGCGAGTGCCCTGCGGGTCCTTGGTGGGACGACGGTGTTGATCGATACCTCGCCGCGGCCCTCCGAGATGGCGCAGCGGATGGCAGAGGTGATGGGCGCACGCTACGTCGCACTCCCGCGGACCGATGCCCAGGGGATCCATGCCGCGGTCGCTGCCGCCATGCCACGGGCCTCCGCATGAGGGGCGTCGGCCTCGTCATCCTCTTCTGGTGGGTCGCGACGGGATTGATCATCGCGATGCAGGCGAATCCGATCACGCGGTTCGCTGGGCTGCTCATCAGCACCGTCCTCGCCGTGGTCGGGACGGCGGAGATCCGATCCGTGCGCGACGATCTGTCGGCGAAGGGGATCCGACGTGGATTCCTCGGCGGCGCGATGCTCTGGGCGTGGGTCTCCGCGTCGTTCTACGGCGGATACATCACCGGGATCCACCCCACCGGCCCCCTGGCAGCCGCGCCGTCGTGGGCGGCGGTCCCTCCGGCGATCGCGGCGACCTTGGTGAGCGACGCGGCCGCGATCCTCCTCATCCTCGCGGGGCTCGTGATGGATCGGGACGCCCGGAACCGCACTGGGCTCTGGTCGCTGACCCTCTTCTGGGGGGTGCAGCAGCTGGCCAAGTTGAACGTCTTCTTCGGGGTCGAGAATCCGGCGGCGAACTTCCTGCCCCCGCACCTCGCCTATCTGCATCAATTCTTCGGGCCGCCGGTGAACTCGCCCTTCCTCTGGATGAGCATCGCCGCGACGATCGCGCTCACGGCATGGGCAAGTCGCAACGCGCGGATGGCCCCATCGGAGGGGCACCGACAGGCCGCCGCGATCTATGCCACGATCCTCGGGCTCGCCGTCCTCGAGCTGATCGTGCTGGGCATCCCGCTCGAGCAGACACCCTGGGATTCATTCCTCAGGGCGCGGGGAAGCTAGGGCTTACTGAAAGACCTTCTTCGCTGGGTCGAGGAGCGCGACGAAGCTCTTCACCTGCGTCGGTCCAAAGGAACTGATCGCGATCCGTTCGCCCGTGAGTGGATCCTCGAGACTGAGACGGCCATCGCCCCACGCCGTCAGGACGAACGGCGCCTCCGCCGAATACCCGCTCTGTCGGCGCGTCTGCGCCAACGACCGGAGCGATCCGCGGATGAAGCCGTTGGTGCCACTCGGAAGGGCCAACGCGAGTGACCCGTCATGCGCATCGTTGATGATGATCCCGCCATCCGGGGCGTCATGGAAGGTCAGTGACCGCTGGGCGACCGGATCGGTGTAGAGATCCGCCGATTTGCCGATCCCGAACTGCGACGCCGCGATCGCCAGGGTGAAGGTCAGGGCGACGACGACGAGCGCCGCACGCACCAGTGGCTTGGGCGGCGAGATCTGCGGCATCGCCGATGCCGAACCTGGCTCCGGCTCGAAATGATATTGGACGCTCATGATCGGCTCAGCTCGCCAGGGTCGCGTTACGGAGGACCTCACCGACCTGTGCGGGATCGGCAAGTCCGCGAAGCAACGGCTGGGGATTGGTGAAGCGCCAGGGCCGCACATGCGGGAAGAGCACGATCCAAGCGAGCTTCTCCTTGGGATCGAGCTGCAGGGCGATCTGACCCGTGCCATCGCCAAAGCGCTTGACCTGGGCCCCCATGATGTAGCGCAGGGGGATGTTCACGGTCAGCGGGAAGATCACACCGAGGCGCATCACGATCCGACGATCGGTGATGGCATAGGTGGTGCTCCGGGCGATCCACCGACCCAGGCAGAGGAAACCACCGAGGACCGCGCCGACGAGCAGGAGCTGCATGCCGACGGGTGTCCAGAAGGCCGTCGTGGCGATCTGGTCACGGTTCGCGAACATCCACCAGGCGACCATCGCGGCGAAGTACGCCGTGAGGGGACGGACGAAGAGGAGATGACGGGCGATGGCCTGCGGGGCGGGTGCCCCTTCCCACAACACGCGTTCTCCCGGGGGGAGAGCCTCTGCCACGCCCTGGACCCGCATGCGGGTCCGCGGCGCCGAGGCGCTGAGAATCGACGTGGTCATACTCAGATCCAGGGTTCGGCGCGGTCCGGAGTGGCGTAGAGATGGCCACCCGCGTAGTAGGCCATGATCTTGTCCTCTTCCAGCAGCGTGATGCGATCATCGCGCTTGGTGGTTGGGACATGGGCGAACTGGGCGGCGGTGATCGCCTTCACGATCACATGGTCATTGCCCCAGAGACCGAAGTGCGGCCACTGGACCAGCGCCGCTGGGAGGAGACGCTTGGCCCCACCCGAGGCGAGCGCGACCTCGTAATAGCGGATCTGCGGCTCGGAGCGATCGACCCAGAGATCGACGATCGTGCCAGCGATCGCGCCATCACACGCCTTGACCGGCATGCCACGTGGATCGGGATCCCCCGCCGCGATGGAGAAGGCTGGCGCGACACGCATCGGGATGATCTTCGCCTCGCCATGCGCGGTGAGGTCGGGGACGTCGGCGCGATCGGCATAGGCCGCCGGACCGACGGCGTCCCTCATCGGGTTCCCCGTGGGGATGAGGGGCGAGCCGTTGTAGCCATCGGCGGGCACCGCTTTGATCTCAGCCATCAGTGCGACCCTCCTTCCGTGTGTTGAGTGACATGGATGTACTCCTTCTTGGGCGGCACTGGCGGCCACCCTTCACGCGGGCCCTGCGGCGAATCGAGGGGATACCCCTCGCGACGGTCCTCACGGCGGAGGTAGATGACGAGCCCGATGAAGAAGGCCCAGAAGACATACAGCGCGATCTGTGCACCATCGATGTACTCCATACTTCCTCCTCCGCGAACGTGAACGTGCTAAGCCGGTAGATCGGCGAGACCGAACTCCCCATCGGGCGCGCGCCGGATCGCGCCTGAGCGGACCAACCGCACCAGCGGCCCCAAGGCCACCAGTGTCGCGAACAACAAGACCGTCTCTGTGAGATAGACCATGCCGTAGGGCATGCTGGGATCATCGAGCAGCCCCGTGAACCCGCCAGCGAGGCGTTGGGCGCTGAGCGCATCACGCATCAGCCCCGCCAACGCCATCGAGAGTCCCTCGCAGGTGGCAAAGACCGCCCCCCACGCGCCGAGCGCGATCCCATGCTGCGTGGCATCACGGAGCCCCATCGCGGCACTGAGTGTGCCGACCGCGAAGAGCCCCTCCCCCATTCCCATCAGGAAGGTCCCGGACGCGAAGAGGTTCGATGAGTGGAGCGGTGAGGCGAAGAGCACCGCGATGAAGCTCGCGACCCCGACGACCGCGCCGATCGCTGCGACCCGCACCGGATCACATCCCTTCTCCATCATCCGCGCCGCTAACAGGAAGGCGACGAGCGCCCCAGCGGCAGCGATCCCCGTGAGACTCGTGGTCCTTGCCACACTCCAGTCGAGGATCTCCCCACCATACGGCTCGAGCAGCACATCCTGCATGTTGAACGCGAAGAAGCCGAGGCCTGTCGCCACCAGGAGCCGCACCGCATGCCCCCCCGCGATGAAGGTTCGCCAGGCGTCACGAAAGAGGGGTCGCCGCTCACTGGTCGCGCCCCACTCGAGCACCGCTGGCCCCCGAGGTTCCTGCTTCCAGAGGGCGACGAAGTTACAGACGATCGTGAAGAGCGCCGCACCCTGGATCACCTGGATGAGGCGCAGCGGCGTGAAGTCTCGGAGCATCCCTCCCAAGAGCAGCGCGCTGATCAGTGCGCCGATCAACATCATCACATACATCAGCGCGACGACACGTGGCCGCTTGGCCTCATCAGCCAGATCGCCGGCGAGGGCAAGACCACTGGTCTGCACCGTATGGGCACCGGCTCCCACGAGGAAGAAGGCGAGCGCCGCGCCCAGATACGGTAGCCACGACGGCCCCGACGCCTGTTCCCCAGAGAGCAGCAGCAGGGCGAAGGGCATGATCGCCAGTCCGCCGAACTGCATGAAGGACCCGACGTAGATGTACGGCACCCGCCGCCATCCCCAGTAGCTCCGATGGGTGTCCGATCGAAAGCCGATCAGCGCCCGGAAGGGGGCGACCAAGAGTGGGATGGCGATCATGAGCGCCACCACGAACGACGGGACCCCAAGCTCGACGATCATCACCCGGTTGAGCGTCCCGTAGAACATCGTCGTCGCCATCCCCACCGTCAGCTGGAAGAGACTGAGCCGGAGAAAGCGCGAGAACGGCACCTCCGCCGTCGCGATATCCGCGAACGGCAGCCAGCGCGCATCGATGCGAGCGAGCAGCTGCGCGACAGCGGAGGACCGGGACGCCGTCATCCGCTCACCAGACCGGTTCGAGACGGCAGTTGGCCGGCAACGCCTCGTGCTTCGCCGGGAGGAACATCAACCGGAGGAAGGTCACGCCATTATCGAGCTTGGCGAGCATCCCGCCGAGGGTCCCACCGATCCCACCGCGTGCCCGGGCCTGATCGATCCGTCCCATGTTCTGATGCATCCGCTCGAGGAGGGCCCAGAACGCGGGATTCTCCACATCGATCGTCACCGGGAAGACCTGCTTGCTGATCTGGTTCGTCAGCGTGATCACCCTCCGGTCGAAGTCATCCACGTCGAATCCGAGCGCGTGGAAGAAGGTCAACCGGGCATGATCCCGCACGTACATCGTGGCGAAGACCGCTAAGAGGAAGAAACGGATCCAGATCTTATTCAATCCCTCGAGCGTGTGCGGATTGGCCCGCATCAACACCGCGAAGGCCTCCCCGTGACGGAACTCGTCGTTGCACCACTCTTGGAACCACTTGAAGATCGGGTGGAACCGGAACTCCGGGTGCTTCTCTAGCTGCCGGAAGATCGTGATATAGCGCGCGTACCCGATCTTCTCAGAGAGATAGGTCGCGTAGTAGATGTACTTTGGCTTGAAGAAGGTGTACGTCTTGGCCTTGGTCAGGAACGAGAGGTCGACCGCCACGTTGAAATCCGCCAACGTGTGATTGATGAACCCGGCGTGCCGTCCCTCATCGCGGCTCATGAAGCCGAAGAGATCACGGATATGCTGGCTCTTGACCCGCTTCTTGATCTCCGCATACAGGATGCATCCCGAGAACTCCGCCGTCACCGAGCTCACGAGGAATTCGACGAAGGCCTTTCGCAGTTCGGGATCCCAACCAGTCCAATCGAAGTCCGAGAATTCCGGGGTCCGCTTGAAGTGATTCTTATTCGGGTCGCTCCGGAACTCCGCGACGAGGGCATCCCACTGGTCCTGCAACCGCGAGACATCGAGCCGGTCCATCTCGGCGAAGTCCGTGGTATAGAAGCGGGGATTGAGCACCGCATCCTCCGTGGCGGCACGGGTGCTCTCGTTGACGTCGGTCACCGGGGGGTTCATGGTCGCGTCATACATGGCTCAGCCCTCGAATCCGACTTCGTACAGCTCGGTGATCCCGCTCGTCCCGAGGACGCGGGTCAGGATCCGCCGTGGCAGGCTCGCCTGCTGTACCGTCGCCCGGGCCTGCATCGTGCGCTTCTCCCCGAGTGGGATGCGCGAGGGAGCGCCATGGACGAGGACCGCATCCCCCTCGTTCACCTCGATGCCGTCCAGTACCAGGTGTGCATGGAATTCCTGTGGGGTCGACTCGAGGTCGATCGTGCACGCCACCTCGCGCGTGCGGCGATAGGCCCACCAGCCGATGGCGCCGATCGCGACGGCGCCTCCGATCATCCAACTGTTCACAACGACCTCCGGGGGGTGAGGGTCAGACGCATTCCCTGCGAGGTGTAGAATCCGCTCGAGACGACCTGCGTCTCAGCGACCTTCCATCCCTGGAATGCCGGTAAGCGACCGATCGACGCACGCACGGCAGGCTCGGCGACCGGGACGATCCGTGGGGCACGATCCCCACGAGGAAAGAGCTTGCCGACGGTATGCATCACCGTCAGCAAGGGAGTCTTGGGCGCGAAGGTCCAGACCATCGAGTGTTCGACGCGGCCAGCGAGGGTCCCGAGTGCCGCCAAGGCGTCATCGCGCTCATAGTGGATGAGAGAATCCATCGCGATCACATAATCGAACCGCCCGAAGGTAGGATCGAGCATGTCACCGCTGCGGAAATCGATGCGGCCGCGGATCGACGATTCAGCGGCTCGCTCCCGGGCGACCTGGACCAGCGTGGGGGAGAGATCGACGGCAAGAACTTCCGCGCCCCGGCGGGCGAGTTCGATTGCCGCAGCGCCCGTGCCGCATCCGGCATCGAGGATCCGAGTCCCCGAGAGGTTGGTCGGGAGCCAATCGACGAGGAGACGACGCATCCGATCGCGCCCGGCGCGCACCGTCGCCCGCACCCCACTGACCTGCTCGGTCGAGGTGAGGGTCTCCCACGCCCCCGCGGCATGACGATCGAAATAGTCATGCAGCCAGGCGCGGGTTTGCGCATAGCCTCGCGAGTCGTTTGGTAGGATCGCACCCATCTCAGTCGTATCCCAAGAGGTCGAAGATCTCACGATCCTTGAGTGGGCGGCCTGGCTGAGCTGGGACGCCGGCGGACAGCATGCCGGCGATGCGGAGGTATTCATCCTGAACCGCCTTCACCTCCGGCGAATCCTCCATCTCGAAGATCGTGCACTTCTTGAGGCGGCTGCGCCGGATGGCATCGAGATCGGGGAAGCGGCCGGTGAGGGCCATCCCCGTCTCGCCGTTGAAGCGATCGATCTGATCGGTATCCGCCGACCGATTGGCGATCACCCCGCCAAGACGCACCGCATAGTTCTTGGACTTGGCGATGATCGCGGCCATGATCCGATTCATCGCGAAGATCGAATCGAAGTCGTTCGCCGTGACGATCAGTGCACGCTGGGCATGCTGCAGCGGCGCCGCGAACCCGCCGCAGACCACGTCACCGAGGACGTCGAAGATCACGACGTCGGTGTCTTCGAGCAGGTGATGCTCCTTGAGGAGCTTCACCGTCTGGCCGACCACGTATCCCCCGCAGCCGGTGCCAGCAGGCGGTCCACCCGCCTCGACGCACTGGACCCCGTTGAATCCGGTGTAGACGAAGTCCTCCACCCGGAGCTCCTCGGAGTGGAAATCCACCGACTCGAGCACATCGATCACCGTCGGAACCATCCGCTTGGTCAACGTGAAGGTCGAGTCGTGCTTCGGGTCGCACCCGATCTGCAGCACGCGCTTCCCCAGCTTGGAGAAGGCGGCGCTCAGGTTGGATGAGGTCGTCGACTTCCCGATCCCTCCCTTGCCGTAGACAGCGAAGACCTGGGCCCCCGTGATCTTCTCATCGGGGTCGAGATGGACCTGCACGCTCCCTTCTCCATCGGCCCCGGTGGGCAATACGGGCAACGTCATCGTCATAGGTGTACCTGCTCTCCCTTCCGGCTCGGACCGGGGGTACCGCGCTGCATGGGCCGAATGCTCATGCGACCGCGCGGACCCCCTCGAGGCGGTCCTCCAATTCCTCCGAGGCATCGCGCAGCGCCGCAAGCATCGCCTCGCTCGGCTGCCAATACCCTCGGTCATGCGCTTCCATCAATCGTTGCGTCATCCCAGCGGCCGCGTTCGGATTCGCCTGTGCGATCCGCTCGCGCATCGCCGGGTCGAGCACGAAGGTCTCCGTGATCTCCGTGTACACCCACTGCGGCACCGTCCCCGCCGTCGCCGACCAGCCCAGCGTCGTGGCGACATGCCCCGCGATGTTACGTGCCCCTTCGTAGCCCTGCGCGAGCTGGGCGTCGTACCACTTGGGATTCAGCATCCGAGTGCGTGTCTCGAGCGCCACCTGCTCACCCAGGGTCCGTACCTTCCCTTCGCCTCGGCCGGTGTGGTCGCCGAGGTAGACGGGGACCGCCTCACCCTTCGCTTTGGTGATCACCCGATTCATCCCACCGAGCGATTCCACATACTGGTCGATATCGGTCGCACCAAGCTCGACCGAATCGAGATTCTGGAAGGCGAGTTCCGCTCCGCCGAGCGCGCGTTGCATCAGGGCGGGCATGGCGCGTACCCCCGGTCGAGCACCGTAGGCGTAGCACTTCCGCTGGACGAACTGATCGGCGAGCTCCTCCTCGTCGTTCCACTGTCCCGTCTCGACGAGAAGGTTCACGTTCGAGCCGTAGGCACCGTCGGTGTTGCTGAAGACGCGGAGCGCCGCCGACTCGAGGTCGCAGCCCAGGGCCGCCATGTGCGCGAGGGTGTGCTTGCGGATGAAGTTCTGCTCGACGGGCTCGTCGGCCTGCGCGGCCAGGAGCGCCGCCTCGGCCAAGAGCTTCACCTGGAGCGGCAGGAGATCCCGGAAGATCCCTGAGAGGGTGCAGACCACATCGATGCGCGGACGCCCCAGCTGCTCGAGCGAGAGCAACCGCGCGCCGACGAGTCGGCCGACCGCGTCGAAGCGCGGGACCGCCCCCATCAGCGCGAGCACCTGCGCGATCGGCGTCCCCTCCGACTTCATATTGTCGGTGCCCCAGAGCACGAAGGCGACGGTCTCCGGCAGCGCATGGCCATCCGCGAGATGTCGCGCCAGTAAGATCTCGGCGCGCTTGCGCCCCTCGAGCAAGGCGATCGCACTCGGGACCTTGTAGGGATCGAAGCCGTAGAGGTTGCGGCCGGTCGGCAACACCGCGGGAGTCCGCACCAGATCACCACCGGGTGCCGGTGGCACGTACCGTGCGTCGAGCGCGCGGAGCAACCCGGCGAGCTCCTGATCTTCAGCGAGGAGCCGATCGATCGCCTCGAGGTCGACCGACGGAGCCCCCTCGGGAAGTGATTCACGAATCGCCTCGATGGTGTCGCGCCGCGCGGACTCGGGCATCCCTTCCCCGACCACATGCAGGCCAAGCGGGATGAGCGCGTACTCCATCTCGAGGAGCTTGGCACGGACCGCGTCGATCTCATGGGTCGCATCGCCGGTCCAGCGCGACTCGCGCGTGGTGAGCTCAAGGGTCGCCGCTTGATCTTGGATCAGCGCCACGAGATCGGGGCTTTCCTCGCTCGCCGAGCGATACTGCTCGAGGCTCGCCTTGAGCGCGGCGAGATCCTTGTAGAGACCGGCGTTCGCGATCGGCGGGGTGAGGTAGCTGACGAGGGTCGCCCCACCCCGCCGCTTGGCCAATGTCCCCTCAGAGGAGTTATTGGAGGCGTAGAGGTAGATGTTCGGGAGATCACCGATCAGGCGCTCGGGCCAGCAGGCATCGGTGAGCCCGACCTGCTTCCCAGGCATGAACTCCAGCGCGCCATGGGTACCGAAGTGCAACACGGCATCGGCACCGAGGTCCTCACGAAGCCAGCGATAGAAGGCGGCAAAGGCGTGCGTCGGCGCGAAGTTCCCTTGGAAGAGGAGCCGCATCGGGTCCCCTTCCCACCCGAACGCCGGCTGCACGCCGACGAAGACGTTGCCGAAGCGCTCCCCCATCACGAAGAGCTCGCGGCCGTTGGTGAGCTGCTTCCCCGGCGCCGCGCCCCAGACCTGCTCGAGCTCGCGCAGATGCCGCTCGCGCTTCACATGGTCATCCACCGGGATCCGCGCGTGGACGTTCGCCGGCGCGCCGGTCGCCAGCGCGTTCCCCTCGGTGATCATCTGCCGCAGCGCATCGGGGCTCGCCGGGAGATCGACGTCGTACCCCTCGCGGTGCATCGCGCGCAGCACGTTGTAAAGCGAGGGGAAGACTGCGAGGTAGGCCGCACTCCCCGTGTTCCCGGCATTCGGCGGGAAGTTGAAGAGCACGATCGCCACCTTTCGTTTGCTGCGTGGGGTCCGGCGGAGCGTCACGAGCTTGGCCACGCGATCGGCGAGCATCTCGACCCGACCAGCGATGGGCTCCGAGGCAGCGACCGACCCAGCAGCCTTCCCCCCGAAGACCACCGGACCGATCGCGCCATCGAGCTCTGGGATCGCCACCTGCAGCGTCGCCTGCAGCGCATTGAGCCCACGCGGATCCTGCTCCCACTCGCCCACCGTCTGGAACTCGAGGGTCTGGAGCGAGAGATACGGGACATCGAGCGCACCCAAGACTGCCTGCGCCGCCTCGGCGTCGTTGTACGCCGGTCCGCCGACCAGGGAGAAGCCAGTCAGGGAGACGAGGGCATCGATTGTCGCCTTGGAGTTCCCCCGGAGCTTCGCCTTCTGATCTAGGAAGTAGGTCTCGATCGCTGCGCGCGCATCGAGCCCCGAAGCAAAGGCCGGAACCACCGTGAGGCCGCGTCCCTCAAGCGCTCGGATCACCGCATCGTAGTGCGCGGTGTTGCCGGCGAGGAGATACGACCGCCCGAGGAGGAGCCCGACCGTCCCCGCCCGTCCCTTGGCCGGAAGGTCCGTCCGGCTCTCCGTGATCCCACGACCACCGAGCGACGGGTGATAGCACCCGACCTCA
>VHBP01000036.1 GCA_016871915.1 Gemmatimonadota bacterium | reverse complement strand
GCCCACGGCGTGCGCGACTTATCCGCCACGCGATTCGCATGATTCCCGGGCCAGAGATGCCGCCCGAAGGCGTTCTGCTCCGCCCACCACCGGAGCAACACCGTGTACGGCTGCGCCGACGCGGCATGCGGCCAGTAGAGCTGCGGGGCGAAATAATCGACCCACCCCTCCTGCAGCCACTTCCGCGCATCGGCATAGAGCTCGCTATAGGCATCGAACCCCTTCACGATCTCGGGGCTCCCCGGCCGCCAGATCCCGAACGGACTCACGCCGAACTTCACCCACGGCTTCACCACATGGATGCTGTCATGGAGCGCGTGCACCAGCCGATCGACATTGTCCCGACGCCAATCGTCCCGTAGCAAGGTGCCCCCGTCCCGCTGATACCGTGCATAGCTCTCGGCGTCCGGGAACTCGATCACCTGCCCGCGACGATCGCGCTCCTTGTAGGGATAGAAGTAGTCGTCGACATGCACGCCATCGATGTCATAGCGTCGCAACACATCCATCACCACACGCAACGTGTGCGCGAGTACCGCCGGCTCCCCGGGATCCATCCAGAGATGGGTCCCATACCGCTTCACCAGCGCCGGCCGGCGGTTCGTGAGGTGTGAGCGCGCCAGCGGCCCCTTCGCCGAAGGATGCCGCGCCCGATAGGGATTGAACCACGCATGGAGCTCCAGCCCGCGCTGGTGCGCGGACTCGACGGCAAAGGTCAACGGATCCCAGCGTCCCTCGGGGGCCCGACCCTGCTTCCCGGTGAGATACTCCGACCAGGGCTCCAACGACGATTTGTAGAGCGCGTCCCCAGCCGGCCGAACCTGCAGGATCACGGCGTTCAGCCCACTCGCCTGCGCACGGTCGAGGATCACCTCCAACTCGCGCTTCACCTCGGCGACGGGGAGCCCGGGCTTCGACGGCCAGTCGATGTTGCTCACCGAGGCGACCCAGAGCCCACGGAACTCTCGCCCCACCGGCGGCGGGACACAGGTGGTATCCGCCGCCTGACACATCTCCGTCGGGACGAGCGCGGCGGTCCGCCCCGCTGAGGTCGCACCGCGCTGTGCCTCGACCATCGGCGCGAATAGTCCGACCAACGCGAGGAGATGCCCGACGAACACCACACGGCCCGCTGACGACATGTCTGATCTCCTATCGCACGACGTAGACGAGATTCCCGCTGGGATGGGTCGAACAGGCCCCACCATACGTCCCCGGCGTGCTGATGGTGTAATCCATCGTGGACTGCGGTTCGGCGGTGAAGAGCGCTAACGCATGACGCGTGGTGTCTGCGTTGACCACGCGGATCACCGTCTGACGTCCACGCGCGGCGACGAAGAGGGTCTCCGGGAGCGGCTGACCGTCGACCGTCGCGATCCCACCAACCGCGATGTCGATCCGCACCGCCGGTCGCGGCCAGAGGACCCACGCCGCGAGCCCCGTCACGATCACGATCAGGACCGCGATCACCGCACGATCACCCCTCATGGTGCGCGCACACCTGCGCGCACGGCGAGCGAACGCCCCGACGCGAAGTCGAAGGTGACCTCCACCGTATCACCCGGCACCAGCGGGTCACGCAGTCGCAGCAGCATCACATGCGGCCCCATCGGACGGAAGACGATCCGCCCACCACTCGGCAGCGCGACCCCGATCATCGGTCGCATCCGCATCGTCTCCCCTTCCATCACCGATTCGTGGAGTTCGGTGCGCTCCGCCGCCGCACTCCGCACCCCGGTGAGTGAGTCGCCCTCGGGACGCGTGTTCGCCAGCTCGAGATAGACTGCCGTGTTCTTCCCAGCATCAGCCGGGCGGGCCCACGGCGCCACGGCGGAGAGCCCCGTCATGGTCGTGACGTCCGACGTGGTGGTGGCGTCTCCCACGTCGCCCTCCGAGGTCCCCTGCTCGGAACCACCGCAGGCACCCGTGAGGAGGAGCAGTCCGCTAGCGCAGGCGGCGAAGATCGTCCGCGATGTCATCGGCACGCACTCCAGGTGGGATCATGAGACGGAACCGCCCATCGGCATCCACCACGAAGGTGTACGCGGGATGAGCGACGGTGTAATCGGGGGTACGCGGGTCTCCCTCAGGATAGGCGGCGATCGCCCAATCTTTGAGCAGCAGCGCGAGCTCCGCGTCGGTCGGCGCCGTCCCGCTGAAGGCGGGATCGAACTGCCGCGCATACCCATGCGCCTCGGCTGGCGAATCGCGCGTCGGATCCACGCTCACGAAGATCCAGCGGATCCCCGTCGTGTCGGCGCCGAGCGCGCGCTTGGCCCGCGCCCAATCGGCGAGCGTCGTCGGACAGACGTCGGGACAGTGCGTGTACCCGAAGTAGAGCACCACCACCTCGCCACGGAACGAGTCGAGGCGAATGCGCGTGACGGGAAGATCGGCGGCCCCCGCAAGGACGAGCGCCGGAGCGGGATCCGCCGGCGAGCGCACGATCCCATGCCAGGGCCGTTCGGCACAACCGACGATGGAGAGCACCAGCAGGGTGATGACGACGAGCGGACGCATCACCGAAAACTAGTCAGCTCCCTCGGTGCGGTGGCCACGGGACAAAGGCGCTCACCTCACGCTGATAGCGACGATACGCCTCACCGCGTGACTGCACCGCGTGCGCCTCGGTCGCCGCGATCCCTGTCACCTTCAATAGGAAGTAGAGCATCAGGAGGGGACTCCCGATCGTCGCCCACCCGAACGGGGACGGGAGCGCGAGGAGTACGAAGGCGCACCAGCTAAGCCAATCGAAGAAGTAGTTCGGGTGGCGCGACCACCCCCAGAGCCCCACGCGACAGACCTGACCACGAGTGGCCGAGTCGGCGACGAACCGGCGGAGCTGCGCATCAGCGACACCCTCCCCCACGACCGCGATCGCCGCCAACGCGACTCCAGTGAGAAAAACAAGATGGAGTATCGGTGAGGGATCCATCGCCGCGACGAAGAAGGGGGAGGCCAACGCCGTCGCGAGCACCCCCTGGAAGAGGAAGAAGGCGAGCATCTTCGCCTCGACGTTTCCACCCCACCGCCCCCGCAGCTCGGCGTAGCGCGGGTCCTCCGGCTTCCCCGCCACTCGGACGATGAGATGCGTCGCCAGCCGAAGGCTCCACGTCCCACCGATGACCCCGATGATCGTTCGGCGCACCGGATCCCCGCTGCCGAGCAGGGCCGCCGCGATCGCCTGCATCCCGATCGCCAGCGTCCATCCGATGTCGACCACCCCGGCGTTCTGCCAGCGACAGTGCAGCACCCACAGGGTGAAGAGGAGCGCCACCGCCCCACCGAGTCCCACCGCGACCATCGGGATCCATGCCATGCTCGGCAAACCGACCACCCCCTCCCTTGGTTCCGCCGCGCCCGCTCCCCAGGATCGGCCGTCATCCGTCATATTGCTACCTGCCACGCCATGTCCCTTCTCGCCTCCCTCCTCGCCCTCGGTATCGGGATCGTCCTCGGACTCGTCGGCGGGGGTGGCTCGATCCTCACCCAACCCGTCCTCCATCACATCGTCGGCCTCAGCACCGAGTCCGCGATCGTCCTCGGCTACCCCATCGTCGGCATCACCGCCCTCGTCGGGGCCATACGGCACCTGCGCTCAGGCGCCATCACCCTCCGCGGCACCGTCCCGATGGGGCTCGCCGCCATGGTGGGCGCCTGGCTCGGGACTCGCACCATCACCTGGCTCGGTCTCTCAGGAGAGACGCGCTTCCTCCTCCTCGCGGGGATGATGATCCTCGCCGGCGTCGCGATGCTTCGTGACCTCCTCAGCATACGCCCATTGGAACCCACCGAACCGCGTCCCGCCGCGCTGCTCGCCACCGGTGTGGGGGTCGGTGCCCTCACCGGGATCGTCGGCGTCGGTGGCGGCTTCCTGATGGTGCCGGCGCTCGTCGTGCTCGGGGGCCAAGCCATGCGGCAGGCCGTCGCGACCTCGCTCCTCGTGATCAGCATGAGCACCGCCCTCGCCTTCGCCCTGCAGCGCGCAGATGCCCCGGTCGATTGGGGTATCGGACTTCCCTTCGTCGCGCTCACCGTGATCGGGATGCTCGGGAGCGCCTCGCTCCTCCAGCGCATCCCCCAGCGCCCGCTCAAGGGCGTCTTCGCGCTGACGCTCATCATCGTCGGGGCGTTCCTCGCGCTCCCCTCTTCGAGGTGATCTCGGATGTTCCTCAAGCGCTTCTATGACGATGGCCTCGCGCAGGCCTCCTACCTCCTCGGCTGCGCCAAGACCGGGGAGGCGATCGTGATCGACCCCAATCGCGACCCGCAGCCATACCTCGACACCGCGGCAGCGGAAAAGCTCACCATCACCCACGTGACGGAGACGCACATCCATGCGGACTACGTCTCGGGGTCACGCGAGCTCGCCCAACGTACGGGCGCCAAGCTCTTCCTCTCGGCCGAGGGTGGACCCGACTGGCAGTACGCCTTCGCGAAGGAAGCGGGGGCCAATCTCGTCCACGACGGCGACATCATCAAGGTCGGCAACATCACGATCGAGGTGATGCACACCCCAGGTCACACGCCGGAACACCTCAGCTTCCTCGTCACCGATACCGCCGCGGCGACCGAACCGATCGGGATCGCGACCGGGGACTTCGTCTTCGTCGGCGATGTCGGTCGCCCCGATCTCCTCGAGAAGGCGGCCGGCGTCGCGAACACCATGGAGGCGGGTGCCCGCCAGCTCTATCAGAGCCTCGAGTGCTTCCGTGCCCTCCCCGACTTCGTGCAGGTCTGGCCCGGACATGGCGCCGGTTCCGCGTGCGGCAAGTCACTCGGCGCGATCCCCACCTCCACGGTGGGCTACGAGAAGCGCTTCAATTGGGGTGTCGGCACGACATCCGAGACGGCCTTCATCCCTGGGGTGCTCGAGGGCCAGCCAGAGCCGCCCTTCTACTTCGCCGAGATGAAGCGCATCAATCGGGATGGACCGGCGATCCTCGGTGGGTTCCGTGTGCCGAACGAAGGAGATCTCGCGCAGGCCGAGCAGGCGCTCGCCGATGGCAAGGTGGTGATCGATACTCGTCCCGCCGATGTCTTCGCCGCGGGGCACATCCCTGGCACGATCAACATCCCGATGAGCAAGACCTTCTCCACCTGGGCGGGGTGGCTCGTCCCATATGATGTGGAGATCCATCTCATCGCCGACGACGCGACTGTCGTCCTACGCGCCGTGCGAGAGCTCGCCATGATCGGGCTCGATCGCGTCACGGCCTGGTATGCCCCACACATCATCGCCGATCGCCGCGCCGCCGGCCGACCGCTCGGCACCGTGGCCAAGATCGATGCCGCCGCGCTCACCGCCGAGCTGAACGCCGGCAAGGTGACCGTGATCGATGTGCGCAACCGCACCGAGTGGGAAGCCGGCCATCTCCCACACGCGATGCACATCCCGATCGGCTATCTCCCGCGGCGACTCGCCGAGATCCCCCGCGACCGGCCCATCGTCGTGCAGTGCCAAGGCGGGGCGCGCTCCGCGATCGCGACCTCGGTCCTGCAGCGCCTCGGCGTCACCGGTGCTCGCGATCTCGTCGGTGGCTTCCAAGCATGGGAGCGCTCCGGCGGTCCCGTGGAGCGCTGACCCAGGATCCACAGCGCAGGAACGCCACGGGGCCCGGTCGCATCAGCGGCCGGGCCCCGTCGTTCCTTCCCCCATCACACGCTCAGGGCGTGCGCACCGGCGGTCCGGCAGGCGGTGGCGGAACGGTCGCCGCAGGTGCCGCGACGCCAGTCCCCGCAGCGGCCGCGGCCGCGCTGTCCACTGCCGTCGCCACGGTGTCCATCGGTACCGGGGCCGGTGGCGTGGTGAACGGCGGCGGCAGCGGTGTCGTCCAGTCCGTGTGCGTGCCCCAGACGGCCGGGTAGTGCTTGGCCATCTGGAATCCGTACAGCGGCTTATAGACCCCGTTGTGACACGTCACGCACTGCGCCTTCGGTGCGTCGCCCATCGGTCCGAGGCGCGACGGATGATACGTCCCCGCGAGCGGCGCGAGATAGTTCGTATTGACGTCGCGCAGCATCTGGATCCCGGCGTACGCCGTGACGCGCTGCGGCGGCGCCTGCTCCCAGCTCGCGAACTGCCGCGAGTTATGGCAGAAGGTGCAGTTCACGCCGAGCGCCTGCGACTGCGTGATCATCAACGCATAGGTCCACTCCGTCTGCTTCACGCTGCTCCGGTTCGCCGCGCTGGGGGTAATCGTCCGTGAGACCACCCGCGCCCCAGCCCCATCGAGATAGTGGCGGAGGATCTGATTCTCATCCGTATAGAACCAGAGTCCGTTCGGGAGCGGCTTCCCCATATGACAGGTGTAGCAGGTCACGCCGGTGTTGCCGACGTGCTCCGTCCACTCGGAGTTGATGTTCCGGGTCATCTGGATCATCCGCCGCGCCACGGCCTTCGTGTAGATCGCCTGGCCGTCCGGGTAGGTGTCGGACGCGAAGGCGGCGAGGTTGTGGCAGTAGGCGCAGTTGCCCGGCCCACCTGCCACCCAGGTTGCCATCGCGATCATCGTGCGGTTGAACTCCGCCACCGAAATGTCATTGAGGACCTGGACATTCTGCCACGGGAGCGGCCCCGGTGGGGACTCCCCGGCCGGCGGCAGGATGGCGGGCATCTTCTTGGCCAGCTCGGCCATCGCCTGCTCCTGGTTCCGCGCGACGTAGTTCACCTCCATCGCTGTGCCACGATACCCTTTCTGTACGACGTCACGGTCCTTGGACGCGAAGAACTGGCAGCCGGTCGCGGTCAGGACGAGCCCCGCGAGCGCCACTCGGGTGATTGTGCGCATGTCAGTTCGCTCCAGTCGGCGCCGCGGCCGCGGTTGAGTCGGCGATGGCCGTGCTGTCCGCCATCGTGCTGTCCATCGCCGCGGAGGCCGGCATGGTGTAAGTCGGATAGCCGTTCTGCAGGCGGCCTGCATACTGGCCGCGCAGCGCTTCGAGCTGCTCCGTGGTCAAGATGTTCTGCGCCGGATACTGCGGTGCCACGCCATGCTTCACGGCCCAGAGGTACCAGTTGTCGACGACCGTGCCGGTCAGCAGGATGCCGATGCCACCAGTAAAGCCGACGAGCGAGGCAAACCACCACGCCCAGCGATGGATCGACTCCATCGTCGCGTTAAATCCCATCGTCCAGCGCCAGAAGAGCGCCGTCCGCTCTGCGGCGGTGCCACGGTCGGTGATCTGCTCGATCTCCCGCTCGCCGCCGAGCCGGCTCGTCGCAAGGATCGTCGCAGCGTGCATCGCGAACAAGAGCACGGATCCGTACAGGAAGACGATCGAGAGCGCGTGGAACGGGTTGTAATAAAGGTTGCCGTAGCGGATCGAGAACGCAGAGGTCCAGTCGAGGTGCGCGAGCAGCCCGAACGGCACCATCTCGCTCCAGCTCCCCACCAGCAGCGGTTGGAAGAAGAAGGAGAGGTAGAGGAAGATCGCGGCCCCGAAGGCCCAGGCGAGATGCGTCCCCATCCCGAGCGCACGGGCGCGGGTGTAGGTGCGGATCCACCATGAGAGAATCGCGAAGGTCAGGAAGAAACCGGCGATCAAATACCACCCCCCCTGCTTGAGCGGCGGGAGGATCTTGAGGCCGTACTCCGGCGACGGCGGCTCGAGGGCAAGCCACGGGAGTTGCCGGACGAGCTCGACGGGGCTCCACCCCACCGACTTCATCATGTTCAGCCCGATGATTTCGAAGGCGAGGAACCCGAACACCAAGGAGAGGATTCCCCAGAAACCGAGATAGATCGGGCCGATCTGCGCATCACCGAACTTGCCCGCCCAGTAGCTGAAGAGGCCCTTGCCATACCGCTGGCCGAAGGTCTCGTCGATCGGGAGCCCGGGATCGAGGGCGGTCCGCACCTGGACGCGTGTGAAAAGATTCTGGTATTCAAGCATGGGAATCTCCGCTAGCGCCAGATGGGAAGATTGAGCCACCAGCCCCACCATTCGGGCCATCCCTTCGTCCAGAACGGCCCAGAGATCACGATGCAGATCGCGCTCCAGAGGCCAGCGTTCAGAGCGAGGAAGAGCCCAAGGCGATGGATGCCGATCGCGCCGATCGAATAGCCGAGGAAATCACGGAAGAAGACGTTCTCATGCTCGCTCGTCTTCACCGGCTCCCCCTTCTTCGGATTGGTCACTGAGAGGATGAGCGACCCATGCATCGCGAGCGCGAGCGTGGTGGTGAAGAAGAACGTGATGGCGATCATGTGCGCCGGATTGTAGTGGAAGTGCAGGTACTGGTACCCGACGTTCGACACCCAATCGAGGTGCGAGAAGATCCCATAGGGGAAGCCGTGGCCCCATGCACCCAAGAGCACGGGACGGATGACGACGAGGGTCACATACGCGAACACCGCCATCCCGTAGGCCCAGGGGATGTGCATCCCCATCCCAAGCTTGCGGGAGATCTCCGCCTGTCGCAGCGCCCACGACACGAAGGCGCCGATCGCGCAGAAGGTGATCATCTGCCACAACCCACCCTCTCTGAGGGGGGCGAGCCCGAGTCCGTAACTCAGGTCCGGTGGGGCGATGTTGATCTGCCAGATGTTCCACGTCGGCCCGATCGCGGCGCCATAGATGATGAGCAGCGTCCCGAGCGCGGTGAAGAAGATCGTGGTGACGCCGAAGAACCCCACATAGAAGGGACCGAACCAGAAATCGAACAGGTCCCCCCCGATGAGCGTCCCCCCGCGCACCCGGTACTTCTTTTCGAATGTGAGCATCGCCATCGCGAATCTCTCCAAAGAGGGCGCCTGTGCGTTTCATGCCGGCAGACGCGACCGGCGACCAACAGGTAGACGGGTCCGGTGGGGGGGTCGGGGTGCCGTGCACCCCGGCCCCGCGCCACCAGCCCGGGACTGCCTACCGGCCCGCGGGAAGCGGCGCCATCTCGGCGGCAGCGACCGGGGCCGAGGCACCCACCGGGGCCGAAGCGGCCGGCAGGGTCCCGTTCTCGATCCACGTGTACCTGTTCGAGCTGAGCAGGATAAAGTGGATGAGCAACGCGAGCACGCCAAGGAAACCCGAGAGGGCCACCATCACGCGACGCGGGTCGAACATCAACCAGATGCGGTGCATGCAAAAACTCCTATGAAAGGAAGAGGTACCCGACCGAGCACACTGGGCGGACGCCGAGGGGTCCGCCCGAGCCCAGGTGACTCAGTCGTTCCGTTGGGGGTCAGCGAACCGCCGACGCCACCGCAGGAGGGTTGTGCTTCGCCTTCAGCTCCTTCGGCCAACCGAACTGACCGAACGCGAAGATGTGGAGGACGAGTACCGTGCCAGCCACGAAGGTGAAGGTGCCCATCAGGACCTGACGGGGATCGAGACCAATCCAAACTCTATGCATGGTTCCTCCTGTGAGTGATTGATGTCAGTGGCTCAGAACCACGGACGCCACGACCACGCCAGGTAATGCGCCACGACCGCCACGGCGACGAAACCGGTCATCCCGAGCATGAACTGACCGTGGAACCGCCGGGCGTCCTCCTCATTCATTCCACCATTGCTGCTCATACGCCACCTCCATGTGGGTATGTCGTCCCGCGTATACCCGCGCGGTACGGGGGGGGGAAACCGAGCCCATTCGAGTCCCGGTGGTGCTGCCGACTCCTCTGCCTCACGCGCCGACCCCCTGCAGGGCCCGCCGTGAGGCCAACACATGGTCCATCGTCACGACCACGTCGCCGAGCGCACGCGCGTCCTGCTCCGCCGCATCGCGCAGCCGCTTCGCCGCCGAGATGCGGATCAGGATCGGCTGCTGCTCGACCAACTCATCCATCAGCGCCTTCGCCTCGTCCTCCCACGCCATCTCCCGCGCCAACCGCGACGGCGTCGCCTCGACCTTGTCGAGATCGGTCCCGAGCGGGAGGATGTGGAAGAGCGCATCGAAGAGCGCGTTACAGACCTCTTGGATCAGATACGTCGCGCCCGCATAGCCCATGAAGGGCGTCCCCGTCGCGCGGCGGATGATCGCCCCCGGGAACGACGCCGGGATATACGCCCCGCGCCCCCCCGCCTCGGCGAGATACATCCGCTCGTTGTAGCTCCCGAAGAGGATCAGCGGCGGCTTCTCGCGCACGAGCTGCCGCACCTGATCGTTCTTGGTCTTCTCCCCCGCCTTGCGTGACACGGCGAAGGTGCATGGGAGCCCCATCTCCTCCTCGAGGAAGTGACGCACCCCGCGGGTGTAGGTCTCGTTCGCGACGATCGCGAAGCTCGCCGTCCCGAAGAAGTCCTGCGTCACCGACCGCCAGAGATCCCAGATCGGCTTGATCGTCGTATGCTTCTCGCGCTCGATGAATGGCTCCGGGTCGAGCCCGAGGAGTTCACCCAACGTACGCAGGAACTTGGTCGTCGAATGCAGCCCAATCGGCGCCTGGAGATAGGGCATCTCGAGTGCCTCGCAGAGCATCCGGCCGAACTCACGGTACATGCAGATGTTCACGTCGGCGTCGACGAGACGCGGCACATCGGCGAGGTGACTGCCGAGCGGGAAGGCGAGATTCACCTCCGCCCCGATCCCTTCGACCAGACGACGGATCTCGTGCAGATCGCTCGCGGTGTTGAAGGTCCCGTAGATGGGGCCGATGATGTTCACACGCGGCTTCGCCCCCGGCGCCCGCTCGGTCGCCTTGGGACGGACCCCCTTCTTGAGCCCGTACTCGGTCCACAACCAGAACAACGCGCGATTCGCGCTCTGCCACTGGTCCTCGTCGATCGTGCGCGGGAGGAAGCGCTGGATCCCCGTCCCCTCGGGCGTCACGCCCCCACCGATCATCTCGGCGATCGACCCCGTCACGACGACGCTCGGCAACTCGGGATCGAGCGTGCCATGCGCGCGCTTCATGTTCGCCTCGGTCCCCTCGCGCCCAAGCTGCTCCTCGGCGAGCCCCGTCACGACGATCGGGAGCTCATGCGGCGGGAGCCCATCGGTGTAGTGCAGCACCGAGGTCACCGGGAGGTTCTCGCACCCGACGGGGCCGTCGATCACCACCTGCAATCCCTTGATCGCGGTGAAGACGTACACCGACCCCCAGTAGCCGCCGGCGCGGTCATGATCGAGGACCAGCATCAGACCATCTCCTCCGCCTTGCGCTGGCGCGCCAGCTTGGCGAGGTGCCGCTTGTAATGCTCGCGGAACTCGGGACGGTCCTGCGGGACCTCTTCCCAGACGCCCGCGGCATGGCCCTCGCCGACGCCGGCGAAGAAGGCCTGCATCGTCTCGAAGCGACCCTTGTTCGCCATCGCGGCGTTGACCACCTGCGCGAGCGAGCCAGCACCGGCGGGGCCCATCAGGGGGCGCGCCGAGATGAGGTTCGTGAAATAGAGCGCGGGGATCGTCCGCTCCTTCGCCGCCTGCACGATCGGCGTGGTGCCAATCGCAAGGTCGGGCTCGTACTCCGCCATCGCGGCGAGGTCATGCGCGAGCGAGGCGCGGAACTGCACCTGCACCCCACGCGCCTCGAGCCACTCGCGATCACCATCACTCCAGCGGGTGCGCGGACACGCGCTCCCCACATAGCGGACATCGGCGCCACTCTCTACCAGCAGTCGCGCAACGAGGAGCTCGGAGCCCTCGTAGCCACTCATGGTGATGCGTCCGCAAATCGGCTTCGCGGCGAGCGCACCCTTGATCGCGGGCAGGATCCGCGCCTTCGCAGCATCGATCCGATCCGCCGAGACATTCGCGGCCGCCCCGATCGCCTCGAGCCAGGCCGCGGTCCCATCGAGCCCGACCGGCGCGGAACCGACGATCGGTCGCCCTGCGGCCTCGAACTCGCGCACACTCGCGGTATAGAAGGGATGGATCGCGGCCACCACGCTGCCATCGAGCGCGGCGTAGAGCTCGCGCCACTCACGCGTCGGGACCACGGGACCGGCGGCGAGCCCCAACGGCTCGAGCATCATCCCGATTCCCACCGGATCAGCCGGGAACATCTCGCCGAGCAACGTCACCGTCGGCTTCTCGCTCTTTCCACCGCGCGGCGCCGCCACGGGGCCGAGCTCCGCCTCGGTGCGCGCATACCGGAGCATCGCCCCGGCCAGCACATCCTTGGCCTCGGCGTGCGTCGGGACCCCGAACCCCGGGACATCGATCCCGATGATGCGCACCCCGTTGATCTCCTTCGGGAGAAGCTGGAGCGGCACGCCGGAGGCGGTCGGGACGCAGAGGTTGGTGATCACGATCGCGTCGTAGAGCGCAGGATCGGCCATCTGGTGCACGGCGTCACGGATGTCCTCGAAGAGCTGCCCCGTGACGAGGGTCTCCGAGTTGAAGGGCACATACCCCACCGTCCGTCGCGCGCCGTAGAAGTGCGAGGTGAAGGTGAGCCCGTAGACGCAGCACGCCGATCCCGAGAGGATCGTCGCGGTGCGACGCATCCGGAGTCCCACGCGGAGCGATCCGAAGGCGGGACACATCGACTGCGGCTGATCGTGTGGACCCTTGGGATAGTCCTGCGCATAGCGATCGAGCGCCTCCGACTTCCCCGCCGCGCGCGCCGCCGCTTCCAGCTGCGACGCCCCCGCGTGACACCCGAGGCCGTCACCCGCAGGGGTGCCGGTCGAGGTCTCGACGATGGGCAAGGTGGTGGGCATCGAGGTCAGACCGTGTCGTAGACGACTTCGAGTGACGGCTTCTGCACATCGTCGCGGCCGACCATGTCGAACACCGTCGCCGGCTCGAGCACGACGTTGCGTCCGACCACATCGCTCGCGAAGAGCCCGAGCAGGTCATCCTGGGAGAGCGGCCGCGGACGCACCGGCGGCGCCTCGCCGACATTGGTCGCGAGCGTCTCGAACATCGGGCCCCACTGTGTGCCGGGGATCCCGACGATCTCGTAGTTGGCACTCTTGCGACGGATATCCTCATGGGCCGGGATCGCGGAGAGGATCGGGATCCCGACCTTCTCGGCGAAGGCATGCGCCTCCCCGGTGCCGTCGTCCTTGTTGATCACCATCCCCGCCACCCCGACATTCCCACCGAGCTTGCGGAAGTACTCGACCGCCGAACAGACGTTGTTCGCCACGTAGAGCGACTGCAGGTCGTTCGAGCCGACGACGATGACCTTCTGGCACATGTCGCGGGCGATTGGGAGACCGAAGCCGCCGCAGACGACGTCGCCGAGGAAGTCGAGGAGGACGTAGTCGAAGCCCCACTCGTGGAAGCCGAGCTTCTCGAGGAGTTCGAAGCCGTGGATGATCCCGCGACCGCCGCACCCGCGACCGACCTCCGGGCCACCCAGCTCCATCGCGAAGACGCCGTCCCGCTTGAAGCAGACGTCGGAGATCGTGACCTCCTCGCCAGCGAGCTTCTTCTTGGACGAGGTCTCGATGATCGTCGGGCAGGCGCGGCCACCGAAGAGGAGGGAGGTCGTGTCGCTCTTCGGGTCGCACCCGATGAGCAGGACCTTCTTCCCCTGCTGCGCCATCATGTAGGAGAGGTTGGCGAGCGTGAAGCTCTTCCCGATCCCGCCCTTGCCGTAGATGGCGATGATCTGTGTCGCCTTGGTCACCTCGCCGCTCGACACGGGGTCCGGTTCCTGCGCCGCCTCATCTCGGATGGCGCGGTGGAGTTGGACCATGGCGTCGGTGGTCGGCTGGGCGGAGTGGATCACTGGGGGGATCTCCAATCGAGGACCATCTTGAGACAGCGGGGATCGTCGAACGCCGCGCGGTAGGCCGCGGCGGCATCCGTCGCGGGGGCGACATCGGTGATGAGTCCGTCGAGCGAAAGGCGGCCATCGGTGGCCATCGCGCGGACATCCTGGAGATCGGCCGGCTTCCATTCGGCGGCGACGCGGAGACGCGCCTCCTTCATGAAGGCGGGCGGGAAGGCGAAGGTGATCGGCGTGCTGTAGAACCCCGCGAGGACGATCTCCCCTTGCGGCGCGAGCCGCGGGATCAGCGTGTCGAGCAGGGAGGCATCGCCGCTGGCATCGAGGATGCAGCGATAGTCGCGCCGTGCATCGCTCGCGGCATCGCGTACCGGATAGCCGTGCGCGCCGTCGAGGCGTGCCGAGGCGCGCTCCCAGACCGTGGGTGACCCACCGAGGGCGAGGGTGAGTCGGGCGACGAGCCGACCGAAGACCCCATGTCCGACGATGAGATCGGGGAGGACGGCGCCGCCGCGGATGGCGTGCAGCGCGGTGGCGGCCAAGGCGAGGAGCGTCGCACGCTCGCCGAGCTGCGCATCGATCGGGATCACCCGCTGCGCCGGCGCGACGACGGTACGCGACGCGCCACCGAAGAGCCCGCGGATCTCACCGTAGCAGTTCGCGCCCGGCACGAAGACCGGTGTGCCGATCGGGAGGGCGGCATCGGCGCCCGCCTGCGTCACGACGCCCACCGACTCATAGCCGGGGACGAGCGGATAGCCCAATCCCGGGAACGCTGGCATCCGACCCTCCCAGAGGAGACGTTCGGTGCCTGCGCTGATCGACGACCAATGGATGTCCACGACGACATCCCCCGCACCTGGCGATGCGAGAGCGAGCTCGCGCAGCGAGAGCTGGCGCGGCTGATCGAAGACCACTGCGGTCGACATCACCATCGGGATACGGGCATCATCTCTGACGAACGTGGAGTAACGTGTACTAGACGCTTAAGTCCGTAAGGAGTCATTGACACCCTAAGGTGCAACCTGGGGGTGAAACCGTCAAGAAGCAGGTTCCAGGGGTCAGGGGTCAGGGGTCAGGAGTCAGATCCCCCGACACCTCACCCCCTTCCCCTGACTTCGGCCCTTATTCGGTTTATTGCCCCGGCCCTGACATCGGCGCCAGATTGCCTCGCATGACGCTCTTCTCCATCCTCGTCGGCGCCCATATCGCCACGGGAGCGGTCGGACTGGTCCTCTTCTGGGTCGCCGTCCTGACCAGGAAGGGGGGCGTCGCCCACCGGCGATGGGGACTCATCTTCGCCTACAGCATGCTCGTCACCGGGTGCGTCGCGATGGGGATGGGGATCACCACCCTCCTCGACCCGGTCGGCACCCACCCGCATCTCCCCTCCGCCGAATGGTCCCCCACGACCATCCGCGCAATCTTCGGCTGGATGATGCTCTACCTCGCGACGCTCACCGTGAGCCTCGCCTGGCACGGACTCCGCGTGGTGCGCAACAAGCGGCAGCATGAGGCGAATCGCACCCCGTTCGATGTCGCCATCCAGATCGCGGTGATCCTCGCCGCCCTCAACTGCGCCGCGCACGGCTCTCTCGACGGCCAACCCCTGATGATCGGGATCAGCATCGTCGGCCTCACCTCCGGCGGGACCAATCTCTTCTTCTCCTTCCGCACCGCGCCTCCCAAGTGGGCCTATCTCGTCGAGCATATGAAGGCACTCGTCGGCGCGGGGATCTCCGTCTACACCGCCTTCATGACCTTCGGGCTCGTCCGACTCCTTCCGAGCCACGCCCTCAACCCCATGGCCTGGGCGATCCCCCTCACCATCGGCCTCAGCATCATCATCTACCACCATGTACAGATCCATCGGTGGTACACGCGCGGCGTGAGCCGTCGTGTCGTGGTCCGGGACGCATGACCCGCACCAACCGCAGTCTCATCGTCTTCGGGTACTACGATTGCCTCATGGGCTTCGGGCTCTTTGCCGCTCCCGACACGACCCTGGACCTCCTCCTCACCGCACGCACCACCGAGCACTGGATCCGCCTCCTCGGGATGAGCGCGATGGTCCTCGGCTTCTATTACATCGTCGCCGGCCGTGCGAATCTCACCGTCATGGCGCGCGCGTCGCTCTGGGGCCGACTCGGGATGGCTGCTGGCTTCTCGGCCCTCGTCCTCCTCGACCTCGCCCCGGCCCTCCTCTTCGGCATCGTCGGGAACGAACTCCTCGGTGTGCTCTGGACCGCGCTCGCGCTCAAGGCAGACGCCCGAACGGACGCCCGTGCCTGAGACCACCTACCGACCACCGGCGCCGCGCCCCATCGGGCCGATCCGCTCCCTCCTTCGCGTGATCGCGAGCGGCGAGGGGGACCTCCTCTCCCTGATCCCCGATCTCGCCTATCGCGAGACGCTCCTCCCACTCGGCGTCACCCGTCGCGGGATCCTCTATCTCAACGATCCTGCGCTCGTCGTCGAGGTCCTGAATGACGTCGAGGGGATCTTCCCCAAGAACGACCTGATGGTGGATGCCGTCGCCCCGCTCATCGGGAACGCGATGTTCGTCTCAAGCGGGGAGACCTGGAAGCGGCAACGACGGATGATCGAGCCTGCCTTCTCGCACATGCGCCTCAACCGCGCCTTCGGCCAGATGGTCGATGCCGTCACCGATCACGAGCGCTGGCTCGACGAGAAGATCGCCCAAGATGCCCCCTTCTCCCTCGATGCGGCGATGGGGCACCTCACCGCCGATGTGATCACGCGGACGATCTTCTCGATCCCGCTCCACGAAGGGGCTGCGCGCGATGTCTTCGAGGCCTTCACCGTCTTCGAACGGCAGGTCGCGAGCGTGAACGTGAAGGCGCTGC
>VHBP01000035.1 GCA_016871915.1 Gemmatimonadota bacterium | reverse complement strand
CTCCGGGCGCTGCGTCACCGCCGCGATTTCGGTGATCGAGATCGAGCTCGTGTTCGTCGCAAGGATCGCCCCCGCATCGGCGAGGCGGTCGAGCTCGCGGAAGATCTGGCACTTGAGCTCCTTCCGCTCGGTCGCGGCCTCGACGATCACCGTCGCGCCCTTCACGGCCTCGAGCGAGGTCGCGGTGGCGATGCGCGCCAAGGTCGCCGCCTTCGCCGCCTCGTCGATCGTCCCCTTCTTCACCTGCCGATCGAGATTCCCCCCGATCATCGCGAGCGCCTTGGTGAGTGCGTCGGCCGAGACGTCGATCAACGTGACCGGGAACCCCTGCATCGCGCAGACATGCGCGATCCCATTCCCCATCTGGCCGGCGCCGACCACGGCGAACCGATCCGTACCGGTCGTCATCAGACCATCTCCACGCTGAGGGCCACCGCGTTCCCGCCACCGAGGCAGAGCGTCGCGAGGCCGGTCGACTTCCCACGCGCCCAGAGCGCGTGCACGAGGGTCACTAGGATCCGCGCCCCGCTCGCACCGATCGGATGGCCGAGCGCGATCGCGCCGCCATTCACATTGACGCGCGCCTCGTCCCACCCGAGTGCATCGCCATCAGCGAGCGCCTGCGAGGCAAAGGCCTCGTTGGCCTCGATCAGATCGTAGTCCCCGATCGACGCCCCGGTCTTCGCCATGAGATTCCGCACGGCGACGATCGGCGCGAAGAAGAGATCCTGCGGATCCCCGCCACCGGAGGCGTAGCCGGTGATCCGCGCGAGGATCGGGAGCCCATGCGCCTTCGCATAGGCCTCAGAGGCTACGACGACTGCGGCGCCCCCATCATTCAGCCCGGGTGCGTTCCCCGCGGTCACAGTGAGCTCACTCGGGCTCATCTCCTTGGGCGCGTCCTTCGCGAACGCCGGCTTCAATGCCCCGAGCGCCTCGATCGACGTATCGGCGCGCGGCGACTCATCGGTGTTCACCACAGTCGGCCCCTTCTTCCCGGGGATCTCCACCGGGACGATCTCCGCCTCGAACCGCCCCGCCCTCATCGCCTCGATCGCCAACTGATGCGAGCGATACGCGAAGGCATCCTGCCGCGCGCGCGTGATCCCGGCCTTCTTTGCGGTGTACTCGGCGTGGCCGCCCATGTGGCGATCGTAGAAGGCGCACCAGAGCCCATCGGAGATGAGCCCATCGGCCATCGCCTGCGCGCCGAACTTCACCCCGGTGCGCATCCCGCGTACGTAGTGCGGCGCGTTCGACATCGACTCCTGCCCCCCCGCAACCAGCAGCTGTTCGTCACCGGCGCGGATCGCCTGCGCCGCCATCATCACCGCCTGCAGCCCGGAGCCGCAGACCTTGTTGATGGTGACTGCCGGGACGGTGCTCGGGATCCCGGCCTTGATCATCGCCTGGCGCGCCGGGGCCTGTCCGGCGCCGCCCTGGAGCACGTGGCCCATCAGCACCTCGCCGATCGCGCTCCCATCGACACCGGCACGCTCGACGGCGGCCCGGATCGCGATCGCACCGAGGTCGGAGGCCTGCAACGAGCTCAACCCGCCGAGGAATCGGCCGATCGGGGTGCGAGCCGCGCTCACGATGACTGGGGTACGCTCACTCGACATCAGAGGATCACCGACGGTTAGAGAGGATGAAGGAATTCAGGGGGAGCGACGCGTCGAGTTGAATCCGATCGACGCACCAACGGCAGGAAGCAGCGCGATGAGGTTCGCGGTCGCCCAGCGCGCGGTGGTGCGCATCCCCGAGGGAGGATTGAGTTCGGGGCCGAGCAGGAGGCGCGCGAGTGCCATCGAGGCGGCGAACCCGACGCCGGCGCCGAGCGCCGTCGCATCGAAGTCGCCGGATTGGTCACCGAGACTGCCGATGCCGTACACGACACCAGCGGTCGCGAGCCCACCACCGATCGTGCCGGTCGCGAACCCCACGCGACGGATCGTCGGCTCATGATCGCTCCCGAGGCGCTGCACGAGCTCCTCGCCCACATAGCGCCCGACGATGAAGCCACCGATCCCGGCATAGGCGCCGAGGACCACCTGCCCCGCGACACGCGCTGGCTCGAGCCGCGGCGTGGGTTGCTGCTGCGCCTCAGCTGCCCTCGCTGTCGCGACGAGCGCGACCATCACCATCGCGAGGCGCGCGCCGCGCATCACTCGGCTCCGGCGGACGAGGGGGTGAGCGCGCGGGAGCGGATCTCCTCCGTCACCCGGGCGATGAAGGCGTCGAGCGCGACGACCTCCTGCTTCTTCCCGGCGCCACGCACACGGACCGCGACCTGCCCCGCCTCCGCCTCCCGCTTGCCGAGCACGAGCATGTACGGGGTCTTCTGGAGTTCGCCGTCGCGGATGCGATAGTTGAGCGTATCGCTGCGCGCATCGAGGTGCGCGCGTACCCCCGCGGCCCTGAGCGCCGCCGTCACCTGCTCGGCGTACGGGAGCAACTCGTCGGAGATCGGGAGGACGCGGACCTGCTCCGGCGCGAGCCAGACCGGGAAGGCGCCGGCGAAGTGCTCGATGAGGATCGCGAGGAAGCGCTCGAACGACCCACTCACGGCGCGGTGGATCACCACCGGGCGATGGGCAGCGTTGTCCTCACCGGTGTAGGAGAGGTCGAAGCGCTCCGGTGCGTTGTAGTCGAGCTGGATCGTCCCGAGCTGCCAGGCACGGCCGATCGAATCGAGCACGTCGAAGTCGATCTTCGGCCCGTAGAAGGCGCCGTCGCCCGGCTTCATCTCGTAGGACCGCCCGGTGGCGTCGAGCGCCGCACGCAGCGCCCCCTCGGCACGATCCCAGAGCTCATCAGAGCCGATCCGCTGCTCCGGACGCGTTGCGAACTTGAGCCGCGCCTCGAGCCCGAAGGTGTCGTAATACGCGAGGATGAACCGCATGAGGAACGCGACCTCATCCGCGATCTGGTCCTCGCGCAGATACACATGGCAATCGTCCTGCGAGAACTGCCGCACGCGGGTCAGCCCCGAGAGTGCGCCGGAGATCTCGTTCCGGTGCAGCGCATCGAAGGTGACGTAGCGCTTGGGGAGCTCCCGATACGAATGCTTGTCCGACCCGAAGTAGAGATGGTGGGACGGGCAGTTCATCGGCTTGAGCGAGAAGTCGTGCTCCCCCGTCTCATTGTCGAGGACGAGGAACATGTTCTCCTGGTACTTGCCCCAGTGCCCCGACTGCTCCCAGAGCCGCTTGTGATAGAGGAGCGGGGTCTTGATCTCGAGGAAGGCGTCCTGCTGCCGCTCGCGGATGAAGCCCTCGAGCGTGTTCCAGAGCTGCGTCCCCTTCGGCGTCCAAAAAGCGGCGCCGGGCGCGTGCGGGAAGAACTGGAAAAGATCGAGCTGCTTCCCCAGCACGCGGTGGTCGCGCTTCCGCGCCTCCTCGATCCGATGGAGATGCCCCTCGAGCTCGTCCTTCTTAAAGAAGGCGGTCGCGTAGATGCGCTGCAGCATCTGCCGCTTCTCGTCCCCGCGCCAAAAGGCGCCAGCGGCGGAGAGGAGCTTGAAGTGCTTCAGGTACGACGTGTCGGGGACGTGCGGCCCACGGCAGAGATCGGTGAACGGCCCGTCGGTGTAGGTCGAGATGATCTCGTCCGACCCCTCGAAGTCCTCGAGGCGCTCCAACTTGAGCGGATCGTCGGCGAAGACGCGCTTCGCCTCCGCCTGCGAGACCTCGGCGCGCACGAAGGGGAAGGCCTCGGCGACCACCTTCCGCATCTCCGCCTCGAAGGCCTCGAGATCCTCTGGCGTGAAGGGCTTCGCGACCTCGAAGTCGTAGTAGAAGCCGTCGTCGATCGCGGGACCGAAGCCGATGTGCGCGTCGGGACGGAGGCGACGCACCGCGGTCGCGAGGATGTGGGCCCCCGAGTGCCGCAGGACGGAGAGGGCGCGCGGGTCCTTCTCCGTGATTACCTGAAAGCTCCCGCTCTGCCGGATCGGGGTCATCAGGTCCTGCACCTCCCCCTCCACCGCGACGGCGATCGCCGCCTGCAGGAGCCGGGGCCCGATCGTCGCGACGACGTCGCGGGCCAGGGTGCCTGGGGCGACCTCGCGGGTCGCCCCATCGGGGAGGGTCAGGGTGAAGGGCGCGGCGTCGACCATATCGGGGGAAAGCTAGCCGCCCGCCGAGTGGGGGCCAACCACGCCAACCCCAAGCGCGGCGCGTGGATGCGCCCCCTCCGAGCGGCTAGCTTTCACGGATGTCCGAGACCCCGTCCGCCGCCCCCGATTTCCCCACCCATTTCGACTTCTCGACCGCCGAACGCGAGCTGAGCGCCGCGTGGGAGGGGGCTGGACTCTTCCGGGCCGACGCCGACCGGACGACCCGCTGCGGCGGGGAGCGGGACCCCTTCACCGTCCTGATCCCCCCGCCGAACGTGACGGCGGTGCTCCACGTGGGGCACGGGCTCAACAACACGGTGCAGGATGTGATCGTCCGGTGGCGCCGGATGTCGGGGGACGAGGCGCTCTGGCTCCCAGGGACCGACCACGCCGGGATCGCTACCCAGAACGTCGTCGAGAAGCAGCTCGCCAAGGAAGGAAAGACCCGCTTCGACCTCGGCCGCGAAGCCTTCGTGAAGCGGACTGAGGCCTTCGTCGAGGAGACCGGGGGGACGATCCTCCGGCAGCTCCGCGCGATCGGCGCCTCCGCCGACTGGTCCCGCACCGCCTACACCTTCTCCCCCGCCCTGTCCAAGGCGGTCCGCGAGGCCTTTGTCCGCCTTTATGAGAGGGGGTTGGTCTACCGTGGCCATCGTGTGATCCACTGGTGCCCGCGTTGCCTCACCTCCCTTTCGGACGAGGAGGCGGAGTTCCACGACAGCCAGGGGAAGCTCTACCACATCGCTTACCCGCTGGCCGATGACCCCTCGCGCAGCATCACGATCGCGACCACGCGCCCCGAGACGCTGCTCGCCGACGTCGCCGTCGCGGTGCACCCGGAGGACGAGCGCTACGCCGACCTCGTCGGGAAGGAGCTGACCCTCCCCCTTGTCGGGATCCGCATCCCGGTGATCGCGGACGCCTTTGTGGAGAAGGACTTCGGCACCGGCGCGCTCAAGATCACCCCCGCGCACGATGCCAACGACTTCGAGGTCGGCGCGCGCCATCAGCTCGGCCGACCGGTCGTGATCGACGCCGAGGGCCGGATCCGCGCCGTCGCCGATGCCGCCGGTCGCATCCCGGCCGCACTCGACGGGCTTGATCGCTTCGAGGCGCGGAAGAAGGTCGCCGAGCTCCTCGAGGCAGCGGGCGCGCTCGCAAAGGTCGCCGAGCATCCGAACAGCATCCGGCGCTGCTATCGCTGCGACACCGTGGTGGAGCCGCGCCTTTCGCAGCAGTGGTTCGTGAAGATGGCGCCGCTCGCCGAGCCCGCCCTCGCCGCGGTGCGCGACGGCACCATCCGTCTCCTCCCCGAGAAGTGGGAGAAGGTCTACATTAATTGGCTCGAGGGGATCCGCGACTGGAACATCTCGCGTCAGCTCTGGTGGGGACATCGCATCCCCGTCTGGACCTGCGGCGATTGCGGCGCGGTCTCGGCGCTCCGTGAGGATCCGAGCGCCTGTCCGTCGTGCGGCTCCGCGAAGCTCGAGCAAGACCCCGACGTCTTCGATACCTGGTTCTCCTCTGGGCTCTGGCCGATCTCCACCCTCGGCTGGCCCGATGAGACGGCCAAGGACCTCAAGGCCTTCTTCCCGAGCGATGTGCTCGTCACCGCGCCTGAGATCCTCTTCTTCTGGGTCGCGCGGATGATCATGACGGGGTACGCCTTCCAGGGGCGTCCTCCCTTCCACACGGTCTATCTCCACGGAACCGTGCGCGACATGCAGCATCGCAAGATGTCCAAGTCGCTTGGCAACGGGATCGATCCGCTCGATGTGGTCGAAAAGTTCGGCGCCGACGCGCTGCGCTGGACCCTGATCCAAGGGATGGGGCTCGGCGTCGACGTGATGCTCGATCCGAACGATCTCGAGAAGTCGTTCGCGCCGGGGCGCAACTTCGCGACGAAGCTCTGGAACATCGGCCGCTTCATCCTCCTGCAGGTCGGAGAACAGCGGGTGCAACCGCTCGCACAGATCGATGCGGCACAACTGGCGCTCGCAGATCGGTGGATCCTCGGGCGACTGCGTGAGACGATCGCCGAGTGCGATGCCGCACTGGGTCCAGCGCGTCCCACGAATGCGAGCGCGACGACCGATGGCCACTGGCCCCAGGAGGCGCGGCAGGTCGGGCTCCGACTCGATGCCTACGCCGAGGCGGCGCGACGCTTCCTCTGGAATGAGCTCGCCGACTGGTATGTGGAGGCGGTGAAGGGACGGCTCGCGCAATCTGGTGCCGACCGCGAGGTCGCGCGCGCGGTGCTGGTGCATGTGATGGATCAGGGGCTTCGCCTGCTCCACCCGATCATGCCCTTCGTGACCGAGTCGCTCTGGCAGCGACTCCCCGGGACGCAACCCGGGGCCTTCCTCGCCGTCGCGCCGTGGCCGACGGCGCAGGCCGCCGCCGCGCCGGAGGGGGGCGAGTTCGAGGTGATCCGTGAGGCGATCGATGCAATCCGCGCGCTGCGCGCCGAGTATGGCGTGCAGCCGGGCGCGGGGATCCGCGCGCATCTGAGCGTGCACGGGGCGCGCGAGTCCCTCCTGCGCGATGCGGCGTTGGTGCAGCGCATGGCGCGCTGTGAGCTCGATGGCGCAGCGGCGCCGAGTGGGGCGGCGGCGCATGCCGTGCTTCCGTCGGGGCTCGAACTCTCGCTCCCACTCGCGGGGATGGTCGACGTCGCCAAGGAGCGCGCGCGACTCACCGGCGAGATCGAGGGGCTCAGCAAGCAGCTCACCGGCTTGCGCAGTCGGCTCGCGAACGAATCGTTCACCGCGAAGGCACCGGCGGCGGTGGTGGAGGCGGAGCGCGCCAAGGAGCGGGAGTGGACGGCGCGCGTGGACCAGTTGCAGGCGAAGCTCGCCGAGCTCGGCGCGTGAGACGACTCGTCCCCGCGCTCGCGCTCCTCGTGGGATGCGCCTCACCCGGTCAGCCGCCGGGTGGGCCGCCCGATACGGAGCCGCCCCAGTTGGTGCGCGTCACCCCGGACACCGGGAGCCGCAACGTGCGCGCGGACCGCATCACCCTCCGCTTTGATGAGGTCGTGAACGAGCGGTCGACCCCGCGGGCGGCGACACCAGCGTCGAGCGGCCGGGGCACGAGTGCCGGTGGTCGTGGTGGTCGCGGTGGGACGAGCGGGATGGTGGGCGGTGGGATGACCGGTGGCTTCGGTGGTGGCGGATTTGGGGGCGGCAGCGCGAGTGGGAATTCGAGTCTCGCGAGCATGTTCGTGATCTCCCCCAGCGATGGGCGCGACCGCATCAATTGGAAGCGCGAGGCGATCGAGGTCGTCCCGCGCGGCGGGTTCCGCGCGCAGACCACCTATCGCGTGCTCCTACTCCCGGGGATGGGAGACCTGCGGGGGAACTACGCGCCGGAGGGACTCGATCTCGTCTTCTCCACCGGCCCGGTGATCGCGAGTGGGTCGATCACCGGCGCGCTCTTCGATTGGCCCGCTGGCAAGGTGGCGGCCAACGCCCCGCTCGAGGCCTATCTCCCGAGTGACACGTTGTTCCGTTGGCGCACCCGATCCGATTCGACGGGCCGCTTCTCCCTCTCCTACCTGACCCCTGGCACCTACTACCTGCGTGGCTGGGTCGATCAGAACACGAATGGGATGATCGATGCGCGCGAGGCGGTCGATACCGCCACCGTGCGTGTCGACTCGTCGGCGACGATCGATCTTTATGCCTTCGTACGCGACACGATCGGCCCGCGCATCGAGCAGGTGGAGATCGTCGATTCGGTCGCGCTGCGAATCAGGTTCGATCGTCCGACCGCGGTCGATTGGGTGCCAACGGCGGAGACACTCCGCCTCCTGCGCACCGATAGCTCCGAGGTCCCGCTCGGGCTGCTCCTCGCCGGCGAACCGCTCGATACGGCGATCGCGCAGGCACGGGCCGCGCGTGCGGCCTTCCGAGACTCCATCAGCAAGGACGCCTTGGCACGGGATTCTACGGCACGCGATACTGCGGCCGTGGAACCGGCCCCCACAGACTCCGTGTCGCGCGATACTCTCGCGCGTCCGGCGGATCGTGGCGCTGAGCCAGCGCCGGGCGATCGCCTCGCCCGGGAGCAGCTGGTGCCGGCCCTCGCCGATTCGCTCCAGATCGACACGGTCCCGTCCCTCCCCCGCCCGGTGCTGCAGCGGCCGATTCCCGCACAGACCTGGGGCGCGGTGTTGACCGAGCCGCTCCCTCCCGGGCTCTATCGCGTGAAGCTCACGAAGGTGCGAGGGATGAGTGGGGCGGTGCGCGATTCGGAGCGCGAGATCCGTCTGCGCCCACCGCCACCACCCAAGCGCGACTCCACCGCCGCGCCTCGCTCGTCGAACGCACCTCCGGGACGCGTGCCGTGACCTCTGCGCCGCGCGCCCTCCCCGCCGTCGGGTCGGTGATCGAGCGTGCGGCGATCCGAGCGCTCGCCGAGCGATGGACCACGCCGATGGTGACCGATGCGGTGCGTGCGATCATCGCCGCCGCGCGCACAGGGAGCGCACTCCCCTCGGACGACCCAGCCTGGGTCGCTGCGATCGACGCGCGACTCACCGAGCAGACGCGCCCATCGCTCCGTGCTGCGATCAACACGACGGGGGTCGTCCTTCATACGAACCTCGGGCGCGCCCCCCTCGCACGTGCTGCGCTCGCCGCGATCGGCGAGATCGCGCATGGGGCGAGCACCCTTGAGTACGACGCCGAGCGCGGAGTGCGCGGGTCGCGCCACACCCACTGCGCACGACTCCTCTGCGAGCTCACCGGAGCCGAGGACGCGATCGTGGTGAACAACTGCGCCGCGGGACTCGTCCTCGCGCTCCAGGCGCTCGCCGCCGGACGTGAGACGATCGTGAGCCGCGGAGAACTCGTGGAGATCGGTGGGAGCTTCCGCGTCCCCGAGATCATGACCGCGAGCGGGACCACCCTCGTGGAGGTCGGCACCACGAATCGCACCCATGCCGACGATTACCGCCGCGCCCTCTCGCCGCGCACCGCCGCGATCGTGAAGGTGCATCGCAGCAACTTCGTGATCGAGGGCTTCACCGCCGAAGCCACGGTGCGCGATCTGCGCCCGATCGCGAGCGAGGCGGGGATCCCGCTGATCCATGACTTCGGGAGCGGGCTGATGCTCGACCTCTCCGCATGGGGCCTCACCGGGGAGCTGACCGTCCCCGAGACCGTCCGCGATGGCGCGACCTGCATCATCATGAGCGGGGACAAGCTCTTGGGCGGGCCGCAGGCGGGGATCGTCCTCGGCACACGCGAGGCGATCGGGAGGCTGCGGCGTCATCCGCTCGCACGCGCACTGCGTGTGGACAAGCTCACCCTCGCCGCCCTCGAGGCGACGCTCGCACTCTATCGCGATCCCGTGCGCGCGCGCCGCGAGATCCCGGCACTGGCGATGCTGACGGAGAGGCCCGAGGTGATCCGCGCGCGCGCGGTCGCCGTAGCAGACGCGATCACTTCGGCAACGCGCGTCGCCGTCGCCATCGAGGCGTGCGAGGCGACGGTCGGCGGGGGCGCCTTCCCCACCGCACGGATCCCATCGTTCGCCGCCACGATCGCGAACGACGCACCGTCGCTCGAGGCGCGTCTCCGCCATGGTGCGATCCCCGTCGTCGGCCGCATCGCCGAGGGACGGCTCTGGCTCGATCTGCGGAGCGTCCCCCCCGAGGACGACGCGGTGCTCGTACAGATGCTCCTCGGTGCGCTGCAGCAGGGAGCGCGCTGACCGCATGCCACGCCCCGCCCTCCTCTGCGATCGCGACGGCACGCTGATCCATGACGCGCACTATCTGCGCGACCCCGCGCAGGTGCGTCTTCTGCCCGGCGCCGTCGAGATGCTGCGCGCCTTTCAAGAGGCGGGATGGGCGCTGGTCGTCGTCACCAATCAGGCGGGGATCGCTCGCGGGTTGATCACTGAGGCGCAGTACGACGCCGTGCGCGCGCGCCTCGACGCCCTGCTGGCGGCCGAGGGGATCACCCTCGACCTCACCCTGCACTGCCCCCATCACCCCGACTTCACCGGCCCCTGTGCCTGTCGCAAGCCCGGGACGGCGCTGCTCGATGCCGCCCGCGATCGGCTCGACCTCGATCTCGCGCGCAGCGTCTGGATCGGGGATCGCTGGCACGACATCGCCCCCGCGCAGCGTTTCGGTGGACGCGGGATCCTCATCCCGAGCGAGGATTCCCCCACGGACGAGGTGGCCCGCGCCGAACGCGAGGCCGAGGTGGCGCAGTCGCGTGACGAGATCGCGACGCGGGTCCTCGCCGAATGAGCACCCCCCGCGCGCGCCTCGCGATCCTGGCCTCAGGGGGGGGATCCAACCTGCAGGCGATCCTCGATCATCTCCGGAGCCTTGGAAACGCCGCCCCGGCTGAGGTCGCCGTGGTGATCAGCGATCGCGCCGCCGCTGGGGCCCTGGATCGCGCCCGCGCCGCCGGGATCCTCGCGGTGCATCTCCCCGCGAGCGAATCGCACACCCTGGCGGCTCTGCTCGAGGCACAGGACATCACGCATATCGCCCTCGCCGGCTATCTGCGCCTCATCCCCGCCGAGGTGATCGCCGCCTTCGCGGGCCGGATCGTGAACGTCCACCCTGCCCTCCTCCCCGCCTTCGGGGGCCCCGGGATGTATGGACGGCATGTGCATGAAGCGGTGCTCCGCGCCGGCGTGCGTGTCAGTGGCCCCGCGGTGCACTTCGTGGACACCCGCTACGACGAAGGGGCGATCATCGCGCAGTGGCCGGTCCCCGTCCACGCGGAGGACAACCCGGAGACCCTCGCCGCCCGCGTCCTCGCCGCCGAGCACCACCTGTACCCGCGCATCGTCGCCGCCCTCTGTGCCGGGACGATCACCCTCGACGCCGATGGCACCGTCCGCGGCGCCGAGGAGTTGACCTCCGGGCGGGCCATTCCCGGCGCGCCCCCTGTCACCTGATCCCTGTTTCCTGATCCCTGACACCTGATCCCTGACTTCTGATGTCCCTCGCCCTTATCTCGGTCTCCGATAAATCCGGCCTCATCCCCTTCGCTCAGGGGCTCCGCGACCTCGGCTTCACCCTCCTCTCCACCGGCGGCACGGCGAAGGCGCTCCGTGACGCAGGACTCGAGGTGACCGATGTCAGCGAGGCCACGCAGTTCCCCGAGATGCTCGATGGGCGGGTGAAGACCCTGCACCCCGTGGTGCATGGTGGCCTCCTCGCGCGCCGCGACCTCCCCACGCACATGGCGGCGATCGCCGCCCATGGGATCGACCCGATCGATCTCGTCTGCGTGAACCTCTACCCCTTCCGCGAGACCGCGGCGAAGCCGGGGATCCACGCCGATGAGGTGATCGAGCAGATCGACATCGGCGGCCCGTCGATGCTCCGCAGCGCGGCGAAGAACTTCGACAGCGTCACCGTCGTCGTCGATCCGACGGATTACGATCGGGTGCTCGAGACGCTCCACGGCCTCGCCGCGCGCGCCGCCGATGCCGCGACCACCGAGGCGGTCACGCAGGGGGAGCGCACGCTGCGCCGCGATCTCGCCGAGAAGGTCTACGCACACACCGCCGCCTACGACGCGGCGATCGCCGCCTGGTTCGCCGCGCAGCGGGGCGAGCGCTTCCCCGAGCGTCTCTCCCTGAGCTACGAGCGCGCACAATCCCTCCGCTATGGCGAGAACCCTGATCAGGCCGCCGCCTTCTATGTGGAACGGCGCGGCATCGGGCTCGGCGCCCTCACGCAGCTCGGCGGAAAGGAGCTCTCCTTCAATAACCTGCTCGACCTCGAAGGGGCGATGCTCGCGATCGACCCCTTCGGTACCGAGATCGCCTGCGCGATCGTGAAGCACACGACCCCGTGTGGGCTCGCGACCGGGCGCACCTCCCTCGAGGCCTATCAGAAGGCGCTCGCGTGTGACCCCGTCTCCGCCTTCGGTGGGATCATCGCCTTCTCCGTCCCCGTCGATGAACCGTGCGCGCAGGCCATCGCCTCCCTCTTCGTCGAGTGCGTGGTCGCCCCCGCCTTCACCCCCGAGGCGATCGCCGTCCTCTCGGCCAAGAAGAATGTCCGCCTCCTCCAAGGGAGCGCGCGCGAGATCGCCCCGACCCTCGACGTGAAGGGCGTGCGCGGCGGCGTCCTCGTGCAGGAGCGGAGCCGCCCCGTGATCGACGCCACCGACTGGACCGTGGTGAGCACCCGCCGCCCGACAGACGCCGAGTCGCGTGACCTCCTCTTCGCCTGGCGCGCGGTGGCGAGCGTGAAGTCCAACGCCATCGTGCTCGCTCGTGACGGGGCGACGATCGGGATCGGCGCCGGCCAGATGTCACGGGTCGACGCCTCCTTCCTCGCCGTGCACAAGGCGCAGGGTGCGGGGCATGCCACCGCTGGGGCCTCGCTCGGCTCCGATGCGTTCTTCCCCTTTCGTGACGGGATCGACCAAGCCGCCACCGCTGGGGTCACCGCGATCGTGCAGCCCGGTGGGTCGGTCCGGGACGCTGAGGTGATCGCGGCCGCGAACGAACATGGCATGGCGATGGTATTCACTGGTCGGCGCACCTTCCGTCACTAGGTTTCACGAGCCCTTCGAGATCCCCCGAGCCGCCCCCGTCATGACGTCACTCGACACCCGCCCGTCCTACCTTGCCGCCACCATCGCGGCGTTGATGACCTTCGTCCTCTACATCGTCACGCTGTCGCCGGATTCGGCGATGTGGGACACGAGCGAGTACATCGCGGCGGCGTACACCATGGGGCTCCCCCATCCGCCGGGGAATCCCTTCTTCGTCCTGATCGGCCGGGTCTTCACGATCCTCCCCATCGCGCCGAACATCGCGATGCGGGTCAATCTTCTCGCGGCGCTCTCGAGCGCGGTGAGTGCCGGGATGTGGTTCCTCATCACGGAGCGCGTCCTCGTCGGATGGTTCGCCGAGCGGTGGCAGCGCATCGTCGGCGGTGCGCTCTCCGTCGTGATCGGCGCCACCACCTTCACCGTCTGGAGCAACTCCGTCGTCAACGAGAAGGTCTACACTGTCTCCCTCGTCGGGATGGCGATCTGTGCGTGGCTGATCGTCCGCTGGTGCGATGAGCCCGATGGCCTGAAGGCCGATCGGCTGCTCGTCCTCGTCGCCTATCTCTGCGGCCTCGGCTATGCGAACCACATGGCGGGGATGCTCGTCCTCCCCGCGGCTGGCATCGCGGTCCTGATCCGCAAGCCCTCGACCCTTGGACGTCCGTTGCTGATGCTTGCCGCGGTCGGTGCCCTGGTCCTCGGCGCCACGCCGTTCGCCACGCAGCCGATCCGCGCCGCGCACTTCCCCGCCATCAATGAGGGGGAGCCGACTGCCTGTCGTGAAAAGCTCGAGGTCGCCTGTACCTTCTCCGAAGGGACCTGGAAGGCGTTCAAGTACAACTTCGATCGTGGCCAGTATCAGAAGCCCCCAGTCACCGAGCGCATGGCCCCCTTCTCGGCGCAGATCGGGATGTGGTGGCTCTACTTCAAGTGGCAGTGGCTGCGTGATGCGCACGCCGAGCGCCCTGCGCTGCAGGGCGCGCTCGCGAGCCTCTTCTTCCTGCTGGGGCTCCTCGGCGGCTGGGTGCATTGGCGACGCGACCCGCGCAGCTTCGCCTTCTTCGGGCCGCTCATGGTGACCCTGACGCTCGTGCTCATCTATTACCTGAACTTCAAGTACGGAGCCTCGCAGGCGCCGGAGTTGGGCGGGACGGTGGATCGCGAGGTACGTGACCGCGACTACTTCTTCCTCTGGAGCTTCTCCGCGTGGAGCGTCTGGGCCGCGCTGGGGCTCGTCTATGTGTGGGAGACGATCGCCGCCGCCTTCGGCCATCAGCGGGTGACCGTCGGGACGCAGACGTTCGAACTCCCGACCAAGCGGGGATGGTGGCTCGCCTCCCCGGTGCTCGCCCTCGCCTTCATCCCGATGTGGGGGAACTGGCAGGCCGCCTCGCGCGCGGGGCAGACCGATACCGCCGACTTCGCGATCGACATGCTGAATTCGGTGGAGCCGTACGGGATCCTCGTGACCGTCGGCGACAACGACACCTTCCCCCTCTGGTATGCGCAGGAGGTGCTCGGGGTGCGGCAGGATGTGGTGATCGCGAACACCTCGTTGCTCAACACCGAGTGGTACACGCGCCAGCTGATCCGTCGCCCCGTCTTCGCGTACGACGAGGCGAAGGGCCCCGCCGCCTACCGCGGGCAGACCTGGGTCAAGCCGACCGGCCCCGTGCTCAGGATGTCGTTCGCCGAGGCGGACGCTGTCCCGCTCGGTCAGGAGATCACGCGCCCGGTGGTCTTCCAGAAGGGGAACATCCGCGCGACGATCCAGCCACGCTTCCTGCAGCGTGCGGAGGCCCTCGTGCTCCGCATGCTCAACGACAACGATCAGCGGGCGATCCACTTCAGTCGGACCTCGGCGACGCTCGCGGAGGAGCTCGGACTCGGCGCCTACGTCGCGATGCAGGGGCATACACGGAAGGTCTATCCCGATTCACTCGTCGACTCGGAGAATCTCATCCCGATGCCGGGCGAGGGGTTCGTCGACCTCGCCCGCAGCACCGCGCTCTGGAAGGAGTTCCGTGCCCCCGCGTCCCTCAGCCGTCGTGGTGATTGGGTCGATGCGCCCTCGCGCGGGATCCCGTTCCTCATGATCAACACGGGGATCCTCACCGCTGAGGCGCTCAACCGCGCCGGTCAGCGCACGGCGGCGGATTCGTTGATCGCCGAGACGCGGAAGATCGCGCTCGGCGTGCGCTTCGACGACGTGGCGGAGAGCCTCAAGCCGGAGTGATCAGAACCGCAGGGTGAGACTGGTGCGCAGGAGCGTTGGGGCGCCCGGCGAGAGGTTGTTGTCGTTGTGGGCGGTGAACCAGTAGCGCGTCCCGGTCAGGTTCTCCGCATTGAGTTGCACGCGTAGCGACTCGGTGAGGGTGAGGAAGAGTCCCCCATCGAGTCGCGCGTAGGCCGGGAGCGTGACGGCATTCGTGATGGAGGCGTACTGCTCGCCCTGATGGACGATGCCGAGCGCGGCGCTCACCCGTGGCGAGAGCAGCACGCGGTTCCAAAGGGACATACTGGTACGGGGCACGAGCGACGCGCGACGCCCTGCGGGCGCGGCGCTCGTCGTCGCGGTGATACGGGCATCCTGTAGCGCGAGCGCGCCGATCATCCGCCAGCGCGCGGTGACCTCCCCCTGCGCCGAGAGCTCGAGCCCTTCGGCGCGCTGCGCGCCGGTGAGCACCACCGTCCCTGGGACGGCACCCGGTGCGGAAGTGTTGGTGCGATCAAGTCGGTAGAGCGCCCCACTGACCAACAGGCCTCGGGTCGCCTGCCAGCGGGCCCCCACCTCGAGGTTCTCGAAGCGCTCGGGTTCGAGTCCCGCACGGGTGAGGTCGAGGGTGTTGAACTGCTCCCCCGATTGCGGGAGGGCGGAGGTGGTCCAGCCACCATAAAGGGAGAGCGTCGGCCGCGGCGCCCACACAAGCCCGATGCGCGGCGAGAGCATGGCATCGGTGCGACCGAAATCCTGTACGTCCGCACGACGATCATCGAAGGCCAGGGCATAGCGCAGCCACCGGAGGCCCGCGAGCGCGGTGAGCCGCTCAGTCAGTTGGACCTGATCCTGCGCCACGAAGGCGAGGAGATCGAGATCGTTGGCGTTGTCGATGGCCGGGGCGCGAGTGAAGTCAGGGACGAAGCTCCGTCCACGATCCTCGAGGGAGAAGGTGCCGCCGGAGGTGTTGATGCGGCGATTCTCACTCTGCTGACGTCCTCCCTCGATCCCAAAGAGGATGGTATGACGCTGACCAGCGATCGTGGGCTCCCAGACGAGATCGGCCTGGGCGAGGAGGTTGGTGCGATCGGTCGCACTGTTGTAGGCGGCGATCGCCACGGTGCCCTGCGACGAGACCGCGCCGCCAGCGAAGACATTGTCGTAGACCTTCCCGTAGTGCCCATACGAAAGGACGGAGCGGAGCGCGACGCCCGCTCGGATCTGGTGGGTCAGCTCGGCGCGGCCCGTGGCGACATCGATCGCACTGCGAGACCAGTCGGGGTTCCCGAAGTAAGTGGTCGCGCTCCCTCGCCACGGGCGACCGTCGAGTGAGGGCACCCCACGATCCACGACGCGGTCGTCTCGGAACAGCTCTCCGCTGAACTCGAATCGCGTCGTGGCGCCGAGCGTGATGCCGATCGCCGGCGCGAAACCGCGCCGCGAGATCGTCATCCCGTCGCGGAAGGTGCCACTCTCCTCGCTGACGGCATTCACCCGCACGGACACGCGCTCGTCGATGGCGTAGCCGAGATCCCCGGCGATCCGGCCCTGTCCATAGGAATCGCGCACGAGATCCAGCGACCGCACACGCTGGCCATCGGCGGTTTTCATCACGCGATTGAAGGCACCGCCGCCGGTCCCCCGTCCGAGCGTGAGCGCCGCGGGCCCCTGGATGACATCGACGCGTTCCACATTGTAGAGGTCGCGCAAATACTGGAGGTCATCGCGAATGCCGTCGACGAAGAAATCGGCGGTGGTGAGATTGCCACGCAGCACGGGCGCATCGCGATGCCCCTCCCCCTGCGCCATGGTGACGCCAGGGACGTAGCGCACGAGGTCCCCGAGCCCCGTCATCGCCTGATCCTCGATGAGCGCGCGCGGGATCAGCGTGACCGCCTGCGGGATCTGCTCGATGCGCGTCGACGTGCGGGTGAAGGACCGGAGCGATCGAGGGCGGTAGGAGCGCGGGACCCCGATCACCTGAACCCCAGCCAGCCGCTGGACGACGGAGTCGGACCGGAGGGAGTCGGGCAGGTGCGCTGGATGCTGCGCGCCAGCGGAAGAGAGCGCGAGGACCAGAGGCGCCCCCGCTCGCAGAACGACGCGATGAACCGCGCGACCACTATCCCAGACTGGAAAACCCAGCAAAACTATCCCCTTTTACCCGATGAGAACGGCTCTCAACTACCTCGAACGGAGTCTATTGAATCCCGAACGAAATAGTCAAGTTCACCTTTTCCCCCGCCTGACTATCTTCCCGGCGTGGGCAGAGCCCCGAGCTCCCGCCCCCCCCGGAGGGTTGG
>VHBP01000034.1 GCA_016871915.1 Gemmatimonadota bacterium | reverse complement strand
CGCCGAACGAGGTGAGGTTGCGGACCTTGCCGCTGAGGCGCGTGCCGACCGGGTACTTCTGCGGCAGCACCATCCACGGATCCTGCTCGGTCTGCTTCATGCCGAGCGAGATCTTCTCCTCGGTGGTGTCGACCTTGAGCACCACGGCCTCGATCGCCTCGCCGATGCTGACGAGCTTCGAGGGGTGGCGGACATTGCGGGTCCAGCTCATCTCGGAGATGTGCACGAGCCCTTCGATGCCCGGCTCGAGCTCGATGAAGGCGCCGTAGTTGGTGATCGAGACCACCTTGCCCGAGACGCGCGTGCCGACCGGGTACTTCTCCGCGACGTCCTTCCACGGATAGGCCTGGAGCTGCTTGAGGCCGAGCGAGATACGCTCGCGCTCCCAATCGATGTCGAGCACCTTGACCTCGAGCTCCATCCCGATCTGGACCATCTCGCTCGGATGCGAGATGCGGCCCCACGACATGTCGGTGATGTGCAGGAGGCCGTCGACGCCGCCGAGGTCGATGAACGCCCCGAAGTCGGTGATGTTCTTGACGACGCCCTTCCGGACCTGGTCCTTGCCCAGCTCCTTCATGAGCTTCTCGCGCTTACCGGCGCGCTCGGTCTCGAGGATCACGCGGCGCGAGACGACGATGTTCCGGCGACGCTTGTTGAGCTTGATGATCTTGAACTCGTACTTGTGTCCGAGGAGCTCGTCGATGTTCGGGACGCGACGGAGCGCGATCTGCGAACCGGGGAGGAAGGCATCGACCCCCATGAGGTCGACGACCACGCCCCCCTTGATCTTCTTGACGAGCACGCCCTCGACGGGCTGATCCGACTCGTACGCGACGCGGATCCGCTCCCAGACGCGCATGAAGTCGGCCTTCCTCTTGGACAGCACGACCGAGCCTTCGCTGTCCTCGAGGTGCTCGAGGAGGACCTCGACCTCATCGCCCGCCTTGAGCCCGGGCATGTCCTTGAACTCTTCGAGCGGGATCGTCCCTTCGGACTTGAACCCGATGTCGAGGACCACGAGGTTCTCACGAATCTCGAGGACGCGGGACTTCACGATCTCGCCCTCTTCGATCGAGGCGAGGGTCCCGTTGTACATCTCCATCATCGCATCGAACTCGGACGACGAGAGCTCGTCTTCGTCGTACAGCTCGGGGCGGCGGTTGGCGAGGGGGCGGAGCTGGGCCTTCTGGGCGTCGCGCTTGCGGCGCGCGATCAGCTCGGGGGAGAGCAGTTCTTCTGTAGCGGTCATGAGTGAGACATCCGGTCGCGGAGGGTTCGGCTCGCCGCGTCGAGGCATGGGGTGGAAGTGAGTGGAGCCTCTGAAGTTAGCCCCGACTCGCCTTCCGCGCCAGCGCCACGATCCGGGCCACCTGCTCGTCCTGGTTCAGGTGGGTGGTGTCGATCAGTTCGGCGTCCGCCGCCCGCTGGGTCTGCCGCTCATCTAGGGCGTCCCGCCGGAGGAGCGCCTCCACCTCCGCCGCCACCTCGGCCTCGGTCGGGGCCCGCCCCACCCGCTCCAGGACCCGCCGCCGCGCCCGCTCCGCCGGGTCGGCCACTAGGAAGACCTTCACCGCGGCCGCCGGGAAGACCACCGTCCCCATGTCGCGTCCGTCGCAGACCACGGCGTGCCCCGCCGCCGCCCCCCGCACCATCCCGTTCGCCCAGCGCCGCACCCCGGGCATCCCGGCGATCAGGGAGACCCGGGAGGTCACCGCTGTCCCGCGCAGCTCCTCATCCACCGCCCGGCCGTCGAGCCGTGGGTGGAAGGTGCCGGCGCCCGGTTCGAGGGTGACGCTCTGCGCGGCCTCGAGCACCAAGGCCTCGGTCCACCGCGCGGAGTCGGGCTCCCGCCGGAGGGTCGCCGCCGTCGCCGCCCGGTAGATCGAGCCGGAGTCGACATGCCGGAATCCCAGCGTGGCCGCGACCCGCTTGGCCGTGGTCGACTTCCCCGAGGCGGCGGGGCCGTCGATGGCGACGACGATGGGGGGCGGGTTGGGAGACATCGAGGAGAGCTGAAGGCTGGAGGCTGGAAGCTAGAAGCGGGTTGCGTCCGCGATCGTATCCCAGAAAGTAGGCCAAGAGACCCGCACGCACGATGGGGCGTCGAGGGTGATCGCGCTGCCGGGGAGCGCGCCGAGGACGCCGAAGGCCATCGCGATCCGATGATCGCCGTGGGTGCGGACCGTACCGCGCAGCGGGCGATCGCTCCCGCGGACCACGAAACCATCCGCGAGCTCCTCGGCTTCCGCTCCGACGGCTCGGAGGTTCTCGACCACGGCGCGGATCCGATCGCTCTCCTTCACGCGGAGCTCCCCCGCCCCGCTGACACGTGTCTCCCCCTCCGCACGGGCCGCGACGCAGGCCAGGAGCGGAAGCTCATCGATGAGCGCGGGGATCTCCGCACCGCCGATCGTGATTCCGCGGAGTGCGCTCGGTTCGGCGATGATCGTCGCGACCGGCTCCTCGCCGTACCCACGCTCCGATTCGAAACGGATCGACGCCCCCATCCGCCGGAGTGCGTCGATCGCGCCGGTGCGCCCGGGATTCACGCCGATATCTCGCAGGGCGAGCGCGGGGCTCCCACCGAGGAGGGCGAGGCCGATGAGGAAGGCGGAGCTCGAGCAATCGCCGGGGATCTCGATGGTGTCGAGGGCGATCCGATCGGCGGGCTCGAGCACGACCTGGGTGCCCTCGAGGTGCACGTCGACGCCGGCGGCGCGGAGCATCCGCTCGGTGTGGTCGCGGGTCGGGACCGGCTCATCGACGGCGACACGGACCTCGGCCACCAGCCCAGCCAAGAGGAGCGCGCTCTTCACCTGTGCGCTCGGCACCTCGCTCCGCCAAGTCAGAGAGTGCAATGCGCTCGATCCGAGGGCGATCGGGAGTCCGCCGGCGGCGCTCGTCGTGACGTCGGCGCCCATCGCTCGCAGGGGCTCGGCGACGCGACGCATCGGTCGCGCGCTGAGACTGGCGTCGCCGATGAGACGCGCGGGGAGTCCAGCACCAGCGAGGAGCCCGGCGAGGAGACGCGCGGTGGTCCCACTGTTCCCGCAGTCGAGGTCGACCTGCGGAGCACTGAGACCGCGACGCCCCACCCCGGAGATCACCATCTCGGTCTGATCGAGCACCGGGACGGCGACGCCCATCGCGGTAAGGGCCTCGGCGGTCGATGCGACATCGGCGGACGGCAGGACCCCTCGAATTCGCGCACGCCCCGTGCTGACCGCGGCGAAGATCAGGGCGCGGTGCGAGATCGATTTATCGCCAGGGAGGGTGAACGAGCGCATCGCGGAAAGTTAGGCGAGAGGGCGCCGTCCGTTACTTGCGCGGCCGCAGCACGGCCTCCCCAGTCGCCGAAGGCAGAATGCCTCCTCGCCTTCACTCGTCTTGCCCACCCTGAAGTGATGGCCTAACCTTCGCCTCACGCGGGAATAGCTCAGTTGGTAGAGCACAACCTTGCCAAGGTTGGGGTCGCGGGTTCGAGTCCCGTTTCCCGCTCTCAGCATCTGGTGTAGGGCCAAGCGGGGGCGGCGTGGCCGTCCCCGTTCGTCGTTCCCCGCCGGGGTGGCGAAATTGGCGAGACGCGAGGGACTTAAAATCCCTTGGGGGGTGACCCCCGTGTGGGTTCGATTCCCACCCCCGGCACTAGTTCGGCCGCACCCCGTGCGCATGGACCGCGAACCAGAGCGTCGCGGCGAGCAGACCACTCAGCGCCGCATCCCCCCCATCGACCTGCGCCCGCCCATCCGCATCGGTGCGCGAGGCGGCCCAGCCATTCGCGAGCGGCGCCCGTCGCAACCACTCGACCATCTCACCGGCATCGGGCCCCAGGAGCCGCGCGATCTGCACCGTCAGCGCCTCCGACGCCCCGATCCGCTTGGCCGTGCGGCGATACGTGGAATCCGTCCGATCGATCGCCTCCCAGAGGGGGAGCCAGAGCGCTGAGCCCACCGGGTCGTCATCGATGGTGCGCTCCCCGCGCAGATCGGCCGAGGCGGCGAAGGTGCTCTTCCCCTCCCCGCCGGTGACGAAGTGCCGACGGAGCGCGGCGCGGATCGCGGCGGGATCCTGCACCTCCTTCGCCCCCTCTTCGTCGAGGAGCTTCTTGAAGGCATCCATCGCGAAGGCGACGACGGCGTTGCCATGCAGCGAGAAGGGGAGCGGCGTGGGCCGCCCATCGAGCGTCACCTCGGTGCGATAGAGCGGGTGCTGCGCATCGCGACGCGCGACGAGATCGTCATGCGAGAGGTAGAGCGTATCGGCGAGCACCCCTTCCTCGACGATCTGGTCATCGCCGGTCTCGCGGATGTAGCGCTCAGCCGACACCGCATAGGCGGCCGCTCCCTCGAGGGTGAACCCCGGCTCATAGAGGGTCCCGTCGAGGTAGTGCACCCCACGCCCCGGCGCGTAGCCATGCACCTCGCACATCCGGAGGATCAACTCACGCGCGAGCGGCGCATCGGCGAGCTGCACCGCGGGCACGGTCCAGGCGAGCGCCTCCCAATCACGGATCGTCATCCCAGACGGGCACCAGGGCGCACGACTCCGCACGATGTAGAAATGCGCGTCGTCCAGCGCGCGGCCGACCGAGAAGAAGTAGGCGAAGCAGAGATGGCGCGTGATCAACGCGTCGAGTGTTTCGACCCCTGTCGACTGCTCGAGCATCCTGAGCGCGTCGCGCGTCGCCGTGAGCAGGGGCCGCCATCCGCGGCGGCGCATCACCGCACAGGTTGCCTCCGCCCCATCACGCTCGGGGCCCGCCGCCAGGTAGAACGCCACCTCCGCGCGCTCCCCCGGCGCGAGCGTCACGGTGCGGGTGAGCGCATAGGTCGGAGTAGCTCCCTCCCCCACCTGCACCACCGCCTCGCCATCAGCGGCAACCGCGAGCGCGGCGAGCCCGGGGACCGCCGCCCCATCCAGCAACACCACGTCGTGCGCCGAGCGCGTGATGCGATGCGCATCCTCAGCGGGGCGCGGCGTCCGCACGCGGATCTGGCGATGGCCGAGCGTCCCCTCGAGCCCGACATCGATGGTGTGCGGCACGTTGCCGCGATTCTCCAGCGCCATGGCGTAGACCGCCCCCGCCATGTCGGCATCCTGGCCGAAGGGCGCGAAGATCGTCCCGCGCAGGAGGAGGTCGCCGACCTGCGCCGTGAAGGTGGGGAGCCATTGGAGGGCACGCTCCCACGCGATGCGGCCGGATCCGAGCGCGACCGCTTGCCCGTCGACGACAAGGCGCGGGCGTGCCAGCGCGGGGCCCTGCCCCTGGACGAAGTCGGCGTGACCGGCGAACTCCACGGCGGCGCGCGCCCCGCGGTGCAGCAAGCCCACCGCGTGGATCGACGCATCGCCAGGGTGGATGCACGGGAGGGCGAGCCAGTGGTTCCCCGTCACCTGCCAGGGGATCGCGGGCACGGGGACCCCGGTCGGGGTCGACTCGGTAGCAGAGGACGTGAGGTTATCTTCGGACACGGTATCAAGAAACTAATCCTCAGTGCCCCTCCCTCGGACCTCGCGCGCCATCTGGCGCCTCACCGTCGCCCTCGCCGCGCTCCTCGCCAGCGCGACCTCGGTGCATGCGCAGCGGATCCTCGGTCCCACCGAGGACGCCGTCACCCTGCCTCGGCGCACCTTCCGCGCGACGATCGGCGGGGAGTCGTCGGTGCAACGGGATCGCTGGCGCGACGGCAGGCTCGAGGGGCTCGGAGCCCCGCTCACCGGCGATTCACTGAACGCCGCGCGCCTCTCGTTGCTCGGGCCGCTCGACGCCTCGCTGAGCGCACTGGGCGTGTCGGGCCTCGCGAGCACGTTAGGATCGCCGCGCCTCGATGTGCGCCAACGTCTCTTCGTGACGCCGGTCGGGCTCGAATACGGGCTCACCGATCGGATCACGCTCGGGGTGCACGCGACGCTGGTGCGCACGCGCGCCGAAGCCCAGCTCCGGATGCGCGGCGATAGTGGACGAGCGAATGTCGGGGTGAATCCGATCTCCCTCGGCAGCGGTGTCGCCGCAGTGAACGGGACGGCGATCGGGCGCTACAGCGCGGCGGCGACGGCGCTGATCGCCCGGCGCGATGCCTGCGTGGCGAACCCCGGAACATCGGCGCAGTGTCCGACGATCCTGGCCGAGCTCTCGCGCGTCGCGACCCTTGCCTCACTGACGGGACAGTTCGCCACCGGGCTCTCACAGCTTTATGGAACGACGAGCACCGCCGGGCGCCCCTACGTCCCGATGGCGGGGTCGGCGATCGACTCCGCCCTCAAGGCGCGGAGCGATTCGCTGGCGACGGCGATGTCGCGCTATGGGATCACCTCGCTGACGGGCGCGACGCTCCCACTCGGGGCGCAGACACCGATGACCGCCGCCGAACTCGCGGCGCTCGTCTCGGACTCCACGCGGGGCTACGGCGCGCGCGCGCTGAACGACAACTCCCTGACCGCGATCGGGGACGTGCATGTGGGCGCGAAGATCTTGGTGCTCGACCGGATCGCTCGTGGCGAACGCGGGCGATTCGTCTCGGAAGCACGCGGGATCCGGCAGTCGATCGGACTCGACCTCCGGATCGGGACGGGGACACCGGATGACCCGGATGGCCTGATCGATCTCGGCACCGGTACGGGGATGCACGCTGTCACCGTGCGTTCGCACACCGATCTCGTCTGGGAGGAACGGTTCTGGGCGACGGTGAACCTCGGCGTCGCCCAAGGGATCGGCTCGGTGACGCGCGACCTGCGGTTGCCCTCGCTTGCCTCGCAGGAATTCCTCGAGGTCTGGCGGAGCCGGCCGACCGTCGTGCGTCCGGGCTCCGCGCTCGAGGCGGAGGTCGCTCCGCGATGGCAGGTGAGCGACTACATCGCGCTCACCGCACTCTGGCAATGGCGCCGTACGACGGCGGATCTGCATGCGCTCGCGGCGGGCGCCCCGGTGGAGGATCTCCTCCCGGGCCAGCTCCCGATGGACGCGGCCCTGCTGGATGCCCGCACCGCGACCTCATCGCATCGCGCCGCCCTCGGCGCGACCTACTCCTCACTCGCGGCCCGAGCCCGCGGACGTGAGGGACGCGCGTTCGAGATCAGCTATCTCCATCTGCAGACCATCGCGAGTGGCGCGGGGATCGTCCCCAAGCGCTTCGAAGACCGGATCGTGCTCCGGTTCTATCCGCGCTTCCGCGCGCGCTGAGGAGACGCAGGCAGCGCAGCGCTCGTCGGTCGCTGCGCCGTCGCCAATAGCTCGCGGGCATGCTCCCGGCTCGTCGCGCTCTCGGTGCTTCCGCCCAACATCCGGCCGATCTCGTCGACCCGTGCCTCGTCGGTGACCACCAGTACGTCTGACGTCGTCACCCCGCCCCGTGCTCCCTTGCTCACCACGATGTGGTGATGCGCGCGCGCCGCGATCTGCGGGAGATGCGTGATGGCGAACACCTGATGATGCGCGGCGACATCCCGCATCGCATCCCCGACCATGAGCCCGGTACGACCACCGATCCCCGCATCGACCTCATCGAAGATCAGGGTCGGCACCCCGTCCAGTCGGGCGAGGATCGTCTTGAGCGCCAACATCACGCGCGCGAGCTCACCCCCCGACGCCACACGGGCGAGGGGACGAGCCTCATGCCCAAGGTTGAGCGCCACGCGGAACTCCACGCGTTCCGCCCCCGTCGCGCTCGGCGCCTCCTGCGGGAGGAGCTCCACGAAGAGATGCCCATCGGGCATCCCGAGCTCGGGGACCCGCGCATCGACGGCGGCAGCAAGGGCCTTCGCCGCCTTGGCCCGCGCCTTGGAGAGCACAGCAGCGGCCTCACGATAGCGCATGGCCGCTGCCTCACGCCGCGCCTCGAGCGTACGCAGGTCGAGCCCGGCGGTATCGAGGAGATCGAGCTCCGCCGCCGATTCGCGCCCCATCTGCAGCACCGCTTCGATCGAGCCGCCGTACTTCTTGCTCAACCGGAAGATCAGCTCGCGCCGACGCTCCACCTCGTCGAGCCGCGCCGGGTCGTGCTCCACACCATCGGCGTAGGCCTGCGCCGCGCGTGCGAGCTCTTCGAGCGCATACCACGCCGCATCGAAGAGCTCCTGGAGCCGCGCGGTGGAGGGGTCGATCCGTTGGAGTGAGGCGAGTGGACGCTGGAGATGCCCGAGGCGTGGCAGGACGCCTTCCTCCCCTTCGAGCGTCTCGGTCAACTCCCCGATCAACCCCTGCAGTTCCTCCGCATGGGTGAGCCGCCGCGCCTCCTCGTCGAGACGCACCTCCTCCCCGTCTTGGAGCTGCGCCTCCCCGATCTCCTTCACCACGTGCGCGAGCCAATCGGCGCGCTGCTGTGCGGTCGCCCGCCGCGTGGAGAGTTCGGTGATCGCCGATTCCGCCGCCGCGAGCGCCTCATAGGCCTCGGCCGTGGCCGATCGTGCGGCGGAGGCACCGCCAAAGGCGTCGAGGATCTCGAGCTGCACATCGGCACCGAGCAACACCTGCGCCTCGTGCTGCCCATGGACGTTCACCAGCGATCGACCGATCTCCGCGAGCACCGCCGCGGTCACCGGGGAGCCATTCACCCACGCGCGGGCGCGACCGCCCGCCGCCGCGACCTCGCGCTTGAGGATCAACGTCCCGTCGCAATCGATCCCGCGCTCGTCGAGGTCGCGGATCAACGCCTCACGACCACTGACGTCAAACATCCCCTCCACGGTTGCCTTCTCCGCCCCGGTGCGGACGAGATCCGCCGACGCGCGTTCGCCGATGAGCAAGCCGAGCGCCCCGACGATGATCGACTTCCCCGCCCCCGTCTCACCGGTGAGCACGTTGAACCCCGGCGCGAGCGCGAGGGTCACCGCGTCGATGATCGCGAGGTTCTTGATCCGGAGTTCGGTCAGCATGACGGGAGCGTAGATCGACAAGACCGCGGCGCTCGCATCACGATAGCGCGATGCGTGGCCATCGAGCTCATCCGTCGCGATCCGCGAGGCCGCCCCAGCCGAGCTTCTGCCGGAGCCGACTGAAGAACGAATCGCCGGAGAGGGTCAAGAGGCGCACCGGCGCGGCACTTCGACGCACGACCAGATGCTGCCCCGCGCCGAGCGAGGTGCCGACCTGTCCGTCGGCAGTCACGAGGACCTCCTCTGGGAGCTCATCGACCTCGATGCGCAACACCGTCTCCGGCGGGAGAATCGTCGGGCGCAGGGCCAGCGTATGCGGGGCCACCGGCGTGATGACGAGTGACTCGAGCGAGGGCACCACGATCGGGCCGCTGGCGGAGAGCGAGTACGCCGTCGATCCCGTCGGGGTCGCGATCACCACGCCATCGGCGGCGAACGCCCCCACGAGCTCATCGTCGGCGAAGACGCGCATGCGCAGCACGCGCGCGAAGCCGCCCTTGTGCACCACCACGTCGTTGAGCGCGCGCAGCTGGACGCCGACGGCGCCCGTCGCCGAGCGCGTGGAGGCCACGAGCGTCAACCGCGACTGGATCTGGTAGTCGCCGGCAGCGAAGGCGGCGAAGGCCGCCCCGAACTGTTCGTGGCTGCACGTCGTCAGGAAGCCGAGCTTCCCGAGATTGACGCCGAGGATCGGGACCGACGCCCCATCGAGGAACCGGGCGCCACGGAGCAGCGTCCCATCGCCCCCGAGCGCGAGAAGGGCATCGATCTCATCGGGACTCGAGAGCAGCTCCCCCGCCCCGAGCAACTCACGGAGCGCCGCTTCATACCGCAGCGTGAAGCCATGGCGCGGCGCCTCGCGCTGCAGGAGCGCCAGGACCTCGGTCAGCCCCTCATAGCCGAGGTGCCCGACGACGCCGAGCCGCTGGGTCACCCGGCGAGCGCCTCGGACTCGCGCAGCGCCCGCACCGCTCGCGCGATCCCCGCCGCATCGATCCCGCTCTGCGCGAGCTGCTTCGCCCGCGACGCCGCATAGATGATGCGATCGGGGACCCCGAGCGTGTGCACGCGCACATCGGCATCGTGCTTGGCGACCACCGCCGCCATGAAGGCGCCGAACCCATTCACCTCCGTCCCTTCCTCGACGACGAGGAGACGATCGTGCGTCGCCAGGATCGCCGCGAGCGTCGTCTCATCGTACGGTTTGAGGTAGCGGCAATTCACCACGGTGACGTCGATCCCGTCGGCGGCGAGCGCCTCCGCCGCCTTGAGCGACTCGTGCACCATCGTCCCCACGGCGAGGATCGCGACGCGCTCCCCCTTCCGCAGGACTTCCCAGGTGGCATGCGGCACTGCCGGGATCTGCGCCGCCGCCGGCACGAGATCCGGGGCCACATCACGCGGATACCGCACCGCGAAGGGGCCGCTCTGATGCGCCATCGCCGAGCGGAGGAGCCCCACCAACTCAGCCCCATCCTTCGGCGCGGTCACGGTCATGTTCGGCACCGCGAGCATGTACGCGATGTCGTAGAGCCCCGCATGCGTCTCCCCATCCTCGCCGACGAGCCCCGCGCGGTCCATCGCGAAGATCACCGGGAGTGACTGGATCGCCACATCGTGCACGATGTTGTCGTAGCCCCGCTGCAGGAAGGTCGAATAGATCGCCACGACCGGCTTGGCCCCCTGCGTCGCGAGCCCCGCGGCGAAGGTCACCCCATGCCCCTCGGCGATCCCCACATCGAAGGTCCGTGTCGGGTGCGCCTTCTGCACCGTCCCGATCCCCGTGCCCCCGGGCATCGCCGCGGTGATCGCGACCAGCGCAGGGTCCTCGTGCATCAGCTCCGTGAGTGCGGTGCCGAAGACGGCGGTGTAGTTCGGGTTCGCCTTCGAGACGGTGCGCTGCTTCCCCGTGGCGGGATCGTGGCCCGGGGGAAGCGCGTGCCACTTCTCCCCATGCTCACCTGCGGGAAACCCCTTCCCCTTCTGCGTGATCACATGGACGAGGCGCGGCCCCTTGAACTGCTTCATCGACTCGAAGGTCGCCGCCATCTGCTCGATATCATGCCCATCGATCGGACCGAAGTACCGGAAGCCGAGCTCCTCGAAGAGCACCCCGGGGGTGAGGAAGGCCTTCACCGACTCCTCCCACTTCCGGACGATCGTCCCCGCATCCTTGAACACACCCGACGCATGATCGGCCCAATCACCGATCGCGCTGCGCAGCCGGTTGTAGATCGGATTGCGCTGCACCGAGGTCAGATACTTGTGCATCGCTCCGACGTTCGGCGCGATGCTCATCTCGTTGTCATTGAGCACGACGATGAAGTCGCGATCCATCGCGCCGGCATTGTTAAGGGCCTCATAGGCGAGCCCGGAGCCCAGCGAGCCGTCCCCGATGATGGCGACGACCTTGAAGTCCTCGCCCCGCAGATCGCGCCCAGCGGCCATCCCGAGCGCCGCCGAGATCGAGGTCGCGGCATGCCCCGCGCCGAAGGTGTCGAACGGGCTCTCGGTCCGCTTGAGGAAGCCCGAGATCCCTCCCTCCTGCCGGAGCGTAAGCATCCGGTCCTTCCGCCCCGTCAGCACCTTGTGCGGATAGCCCTGGTGCCCGACGTCCCAGACGAGCTGGTCGCGCGGGGTATCGAACGCCTTGTGCAGCGCGATCGTGAGTTCCACGACCCCGAGGCCCGCGCCGATGTGCCCACCGGTGACGGAGCAGGTCTCGATGAGGAAGTCACGGACCTCCTGCGCGAGCTGCGTGAGCTCCGCTGAGGAGAGGGTGCGCAGGTCCGCAGGACTCTGGATACGGTCGAGAAGGGTCATGAGCGACGACGGGTGAAGATGGGATACCCGAAAGATGACATCAGGAACGCCGCGCGACGACGAACCGCGCGAGGAAATCGAGCTCAGGGGTCAGCGCGCCGTGCGCTTGGAGCCCCTGACAGGCCTCTTGGACCAACGCCTCGGCACGGGACTTCGCTCCCGCGACGCCGAGGAGGGCGGGATAGGTGCTCTTCCGATACTCGACGTCCTTCCCCGCCGTCTTCCCGAGCTGATCGGTGGTCGCGGTGATGTCGAGCACATCGTCGGCGATCTGGAAGGCGAGCCCGATCGAGGCGCCGTAGGTGCCGAAGGCCTCAAGGAGCCCCTCGGGGGCACGCGCCGCGAGCCCGCCGATCCGCATCGCGGCCTCGATCAGCGCGCCCGTCTTGAGCCGATGGATCCGTTCGAGCTCTTCGAGCGAGAGCGACTTCCCTTCCGCCTCGAGGTCGAGCAGCTGGCCACCGATCATCCCCCCGGCACCGGAGGCACGCATCAGCACGTGGACGATGGCGAGCGACTCCTCTGGTGTGAGCCCGAGGCCGATCGCCGCCTCGTACGCCGCGCGCGCGGCGATGGGGACCATCGCCATCCCGGCTGCTGTCGCCGGCCCGACCCCGTGCACCACATGCACCGTGGGGCGTCCGCGCCGCCTGTCGTCGTCGTCCATGCAGGGGAGGTCGTCATGGACAAGGGAGTAGGCGTGCACCACCTCGACCGCAGCCGCGAGATGACTGGCATCCCCCGTGCCTCCGGCGGCGCGGTACGCGCTCATCACGAGGATCGCCCGGAGCCGCTTCCCTTCCCCCTCGAGCGCGTAGCGGATGGCGTCGTAGATGACCCCGTCACGTCCATCGAGGGTGCGGACCATCAGGGACTCGAGCGCACGCCCTACCGCGGTTCGGTCGGCGCCGAAATCGACCGGGGCGACGACGGGCTCCGTCACGCTTCCTCCTCCAACGCGAAAACCCCGGATGCCCCCTCGATCAGTCGCTGGACCTTTCCCTCCGCCTCACCGAGGGCGGTATTCGCCTCACGAAGCTTGGCGACCCCCTCCTCGAAGAGGCGTAACGCCTCCTCCAACGGGAGATCGTCGCGGTCGAGGGAGGAGGCGATCTGCTCCAACCGGGCGAGGGTCTGCTCGAAGCTCATGCGCGAGAGGGGAGATGCGGGGCGTCGGCGTGGACGGATTCGGTCCGGGCGCGCACACGCCCGTCCTGCACCAATAGGTCGAATGTAGCACCGACGGCGAAGGCCGACCGAGTGGCGAGGGTCCGGCCCTCGGCGTCCCGCGCCACAGTGAACCCGCGTGAGAGCGTCGCCACCGGAGAGAGGGCCTCGAGCCGCCCCGCGACCTGCTGCACGCGGGCGCGCCGGCGCTCCACCATCCGAGTCGCTCGAAGGGTGAAGCGCTCCAGCTGGGTGGTCAGCGACCGCCGCTCGGCCACCACGCGGTCCTCGAGGGCATCGGCCAGGCGTCCGCCGAGTCGTCGAAGATGCTCTTGCACCTCCGCGAGGATCGGCACCGCGTGCTCCGCGGCCACTGACGGCGTCGCCGCCCGCAGGTCGGCCACGAGGTCAGCGATCGTCACGTCGATCTCATGCCCAACCGCGGAGATGACCGGCACGGGCGAGGCGGCGATGGCGCGCGCGACGGACTCGTCGTTGAAGCACCAGAGATCCTCGCGCGAGCCGCCACCGCGACCGATGATCGCGACGTCGGCACCGCCCCAGCGCGCGAGGCGATCGAGCGCCGCGACCAGAGAGGCCGGCGCGCCTTCCCCCTGCACCACCGCGCCGATGAGCACGAGATGCACGCCGGGGTGCCGGCGACGGATCACCGCCTCGATATCCCGTCGCGCCGCGCCATCGAGACTCGTGATCACCGCCACCGTGCGCGGGAAGCACGGCAGGCGCCGCTTCCGTGCGGGATCGGTGAGCCCCTCGGCGTCGAGCTTCGCCTTGAGCGCGTCGAACGCCTTCTTCCAGAGCCCTTCCCCCTCGGCTTCGAGGGCGTCGACCATGAACTGCAGCTTCCCCTGCGCGGGGTAGACCGTGAGCTGTCCGCGCGCGAAGACCGCCATCCCTTCATCGGGAGGCGCGGGGATGCGGCGCGTGTCGCGCGCCCAGACCACGCAAGGTAGTTGCCCCGAGGCATCCTTGAGCGAGAAGTACCAGTGCCCGTTCGTGTGCCGCTTGAACCCCGAGACCTCCCCCTTCACCCAGAGCGGAGGGAATCCCCCTTCGAGCGCCTGTTTGACGAGCGTGGTGAGCTCGCCGACGCCGAAGGCCTGGTCCGGCGAACTGCCGGGCGCGTCGAACACGATCGTGGTCAGCGCCCGTGCGCGAGCCGCGCGGCGCGCACCGTGTTCGCGAGGAGCATCGCGATCGTCATCGGTCCCACCCCACCAGGGACGGGGGTGATCTTCGACGCCACCGCGGCGACCTCGTCGTACTTCACATCCCCGACGATGCGATACCCCTTCTTGGCGCTCGGGTCCTCGACGCGATTGATCCCCACATCGATCACCACGGCACCCGGCTTCACCATGTCCGCCGTGACCATCTCTGGCTTCCCGATCGCGGCGATGAGGATGTCGGCGCGACGCGTGTGCGCGGCGAGATCCTTCGTGCGGGAGTGACAGATCGTCACGGTACAATCGGCGCCCTTTCCCGACTGGATCAGCAGCGCCGCCATCGGCTTCCCGACGATCGTGCTGCGTCCGAGGATCACGGCCTCCTTCCCCGAGGTATCGACCCCGCTCTCGACGAGCATCACCTGCACCCCCGCGGGCGTGCAGGGCGCGAAGCCGTCGGCATCGCCGATGAGCACCTTCCCCGCATTCACCGGATGGAAGCCATCGACGTCCTTCATCGGATCGATGCGCCGGATCACCTTCTGTGCATCGATGTGCTTCGGCACCGGCATCTGCACGAGGATCCCATGCACCGCCGGATCGGCATTGAGGCGATCGATCAGCGCGAGGAGCTCTTCCTCAGGGGTCATGGCATCGAGACGAATCGTCTCGCCACGCATCCCTGCCTCCTTGCACGCCTTCTCCTTGGAGGCCACATAGACCGCGCTCGCCGGGTCGTCGCCCACGAGCACGACGGTCAGCCCCGGGACGATCCCCTGTGCGACGAGCGCCGCGGTATCCATGGCGACCTGCGCCCGCACCTTGGCCGCGATCGCGACCCCATCGATCCGGTCAGCGGGCAATGTCGGAGGCCCTCGTCTCGCGGATCGCCACGACCTTGATCTGGCCCGGGTACTGCAGTTCGGACTCGACCCGTCGCGCGATCTCGGCGGTGAGTGATTGCATGCGCGCATCGTCGATACCATCGGGATCGACGATCACGCGCACCTCGCGCCCCGCCTGGATGGCGAAGACACGATCCACTCCCTTGTAACCGGACGCGATCTTCTCGAGCCCCTCGAGCCGCTTCACATAGGTCTCGAAGGCCTCGCGACGCGCCCCGGGGCGTGAGCCCGAGATCGCGTCCGCCGCCTGCACGAGCACCGAGACCTCGCTCTCGTGCGGCACATCATCGTGGTGCGCCGCGATGCAGTTCACGACGAGCGGGCTCTCCCCGTACTTGGTCGCGACCTCCACGCCGAGCTGCACGTGCGTCCCTTCATGATCGTGCGTCAGCACCTTCCCCACGTCGTGGAGCAACGCGCCACGCTTCGCCATCGCCACATCGAGCCCGAGCTCCGCCGCCATCATCCCGGCGAGGAACGCGACCTCCTTGGAGTGCGCAAGGATGTTCTGCCCATAGCTCGTCCGCCACTTCATGCGGCCGATCAACTTGATCATCTCGGGGTGCAGTCCGTGCACCCCCACCTCATAGGCCGCCTGCTCCCCCGTCTCGATGATCGAGGCGTCGACCTCCTTCCGCGACTTCTCGACGACCTCCTCGATCCGCCCTGGATGGATGCGCCCATCGGCAACGAGCTTCTCGAGCGCGAGCCGCGCGACCTCACGCCGCACCGGGTCGAAGCAGCTCACCACGACCGTATCCGGCGTGTCATCGATGATGACGTCCACCCCGGTCGCAAGCTCGAAGGCGCGGATGTTCCGCCCCTCACGTCCGATGATGCGACCCTTCATATCGTCCTTCGGGAGCGAGACCGCCGAAGCGGTGATCTCCGCCGTGTGCTCGGCGGCGATCCGCTGGACGGCGAGCGCGACGATCTTCTTCGCCTCCCGATCGGCGTTCCGCTTGGCCGAGTCGCGGATCTCGCGGATCCGATTGGCGGCGTCGGCGTGGGCCTCCTCCTCCATCCGACGGATCAGCTCTGCCTTGGCCTCCGTGGCCGAGAGCCCGGCGAGCTGCTCGAGCCGACGGCGCTCCTCCCCCAGCATCCCGTCGAGCTCGACCTGACGCTCCTCGAGCTGCTTCTCCCGACGGCCGAGTTCGCTCGCCCGGCGGCCGAGGTCACGGTCCTTCTGGTCGACGATGTCGACCTTTTTGTCGATCTGCTGTTCGCGCTCCACGACCCGGCGCTCTTCGCGCTCGATCTCCTCGCGGCGCTTGCGGGCCTCCTGCTCCCAGGCCTCACGGACCTTCATCACCTCTTCCTTCCCGGCGAGGACCGCCTGCTTGCGAGCGGCATCGGCCTCTCGCTCGGCGTCACTCCGGATCTTCTTGGCGAGCTGTTCCGCCGATTCCCCGGCGGCCTGCTGGGCTGCTTCCGCGGCGGCACGACCGACGCGTTGGCCCGAACGACGTCCGAAAACGAATGCGATCGGAAGGGCGGCCACGAGTGCACCGCCGATCGCGATCGCGATGGGCAACGTAAGGATCATGTCGACACTCTATCAGCAAGGCGGCCGGCCAGCGCCGCGGATCAGGAAGGAAGGCGCTGGCAGCTCGCTGATCTCTGGACCGGTCTGTGAAGTTGCCGACCGGTCGGGCGCCGACGAAGGGCGCGGGACGGGAGGGGTAACTCACAGCGGCACAAAGACCTACGGGCATTCGCGCCCAGTGCTCACATCCCCAAGGTACCCCGGTGAATGAAAAATGGCAAACGATGTTCGGACATCGACTGTCAGGGATGACTGACGGCTTCGCGAGCCGCCTGTGCGACGCTACTCGAGCGATTCCCCGCGCTTCCCCGGCGGGAGCCAGCGCCGGAGTTCACCCGAGAGAGTCTTCATCTTCTCGGCCACCGCCCCCTGTGCCTCCCGTTCCCGGAAGAGCTCGTCGGTGATCGCCATCGCGGCCAGGATCGCCGCCTTCCCAGGGTCGGTGATCGTCGGGCTCTCGAGGACCTTTCGGATCGCCGCGTCCACATGCGCGGCCACCGCCTCGGTCTGCTCCGGCGGGACAGTCGATCGGATCGTGTACTCCTCGCCGACGATCTTGACCCGCGTCGAATGCATGGTCATGACTCTCCCCCGAGCAGATGTTGCTGGCGCAGGAACCGCACGCGTTCGAGCATCGCCTTCGTCCGTTCGGTCGCCACATCGAGCCGCGCCCGCAGGCGCGCATTCTCCGCCTCGAGTGCCGCGACCCGCTCCTCAGCGCTCGTGTCGCCCGCAGGCGCGGCGCCTAATGCCTTGAGCCGCGCCTCAGCCTGCTGCGCGCGCTTCCGAAAGGTCCCGACCTCCTCGCCCAGGTTGCGGACGAGGTGCTCGAGCTCGCGGAAG